>CAZFKN010000077.1:12454-15581 GCA_964519805.1 uncultured Gemmatimonadaceae bacterium | reverse complement strand
CGGCTCTGGCAAACCTGGTGTAGACGCTGAGCAGCGCCTGCACGTAGTAGTCGCCGGCAGGGAGCGCGTCGAGTGAGCGCAGCGGATACCCGAGCGCTCGGCGGTCAACGGTCGCCGCTGTTCCGGCTTTGAGCTCCTCCACATCCTTGCCAAAGAACGGCACGCTCACCATGCCGCCGGCCTGTAGCCTCGGCTCGCTCGCGCTGTCTCGGGCAAGAAACACGAATACCCGGCCGGTCACCGGCCCGCTTCGCAAGGCGGGCGAGACGACGACCTCGAACGCGGGCCCCGCCGCACGCTGGGCCGCTGTGGGCGGTGCGATGGCCAGAACAAGCCCGGAGAGCGCGGCCAAGGACTCGGCGATCATGTAGGCTCTGGGGAATAAGGTGACGGACATGATAATCGAACGGGTGCGCCACGGCTGGTGCCGCCCACGTTTTCCGGCGCCTCTCCTCCCAAGGGCGGAACTAGGCCGCGTCGAGAGGGTTCCCCAACAGGAGAATGCCCAAGACGTATCTTGAGCCCGTGCGCGCGGGCTTCGGCCAACGCCGGTCACTTGGCGCTAACCCTGCGGCGGCACTACATTTAGGACTACTCTTGTTCCTGGACCTATGCCCACCGGCGACCCCGTGACCCACCGCTCCGACCCAACCGCCGCGCAGCCCGGCCCGGCGGCGGATGGCTACCACCCCGACCAGGTCGAGTCGAAGTGGCAGGCCCTTTGGGCAGAACGGGGGACCAACCAGACCGATCTCGACGGATCGGCCAAGCCGTTCTACAACCTGATGATGTTCCCCTACCCGTCGGCCGAGGGGCTTCACGTCGGGAACATGTTCGCTTTCACCGGCGCGGACACCTACGGACGGTTCAAGCGGCTGCGGGGGTGGAACGTGTTCGAGCCGATTGGGTTTGACGCGTTCGGCATCCACAGCGAGAACTATGCGATCAAGCTGGGAATCAATCCGGCCGAGCTGATTCCGCGCAACATCGAGAACTTCCGGCGGCAGCTCCACCGCATCGGCGGCATGTTCGACTGGCGGCACGAGCTGTCGACCACCGATCCGGGGTACTACAAGTGGACGCAGTGGATCTTCCTCCAGCTCTTCAAGGCGGGGAGGGCGTACAAGAAGGCCGCGCCTGTCAACTGGTGTCCGAGCTGCAAGACCGTGCTGGCCAACGAGCAGGTCATCAACGGCGCGTGCGAGCGTTGCGGCACCCCGGTGGAGCAGCGCACCCTCGAGCAGTGGTTCTTCCGGATCAGTGACTATGCTCAGCGCCTGCTCGATGACCTCGACGACACCGGCAAGATGGACTGGTCCGAGTCCACGGCGACGGCGCAGCGCAACTGGCTCGGTCGGTCGGAGGGTGCGGAGATCGAGTTCCCGCTCGAGCACGATCGCACCATCCGGGTCTACACCACCCGTCCCGACACCGTCTTCGGCGCAACCTTCATGGTGATGGCGCCGGAGCATCCCCTGGTTCCCGAGATCACGACGCCGGCGCAGCGGGACACCGTCGACGCCTATCGCCGCCAGGTCGCCTCCAGGGATCTGGTCTCCCGCAAGGTAGGCGACCGGGAGAAGACCGGCGTGTTCACCGGTGCCTTCGCGAAGAACCCCGCGAACGGGCGGATGATCCCGGTCTGGATCGCCGACTACGTCCTGATGGAGTACGGGACCGGAGCGATCATGGCCGTCCCCGCGCATGACGAGCGCGACTTCGAGTTCGCCCGGAAGTACGGCTTGCGAATCGTCCGGGTGCTCGCGCGCCCGAGTCAGGACCCCGATGCGCCGGTCGAGCAATCCGAGACCGGCGTGGAAGGATTCCGCCTGGTCAACTCCGGCGAGTTCCGCGGCATGCCGGCGGCGGAGGGCAAGACCGCCATCATTCGGTGGCTGGAACAGACAGCGCGGGGCAAGGGTGTCGTTCAATACCGGATTCACGACTGGTGCATTTCCCGCCAGCGGTATTGGGGCCCTCCCATCCCGATCATCTACTGCGAGCGGTGCGGGCCGGTGGCGGTGCCGGAAAAGGATCTGCCCGTCATCCTGCCGGTGATCGAGGACTTCCGCCCGGACGACAGCGGCGTGTCCCCGCTGGCGCGCCACGAGGAATGGTACTACGTGGATTGTCCGTCGTGCGGCGCGCGCGCGCGACGAGAGACCGACGTGTCCGACACGTTCCTCGATTCAGCCTGGTATTACCTCCGCTATCCGAGCACCGAGTTCGACGACCGACCCTTCGATCACGCGCGCACGCGCAAGTGGCTGCCGGTCACGTCCTACATCGGGGGGAACGAGCACGCCGTGCTGCACCTGCTCTACTCCCGCTTTATCTCGATGGTCTTGCACGAGCTCGGCCACGTCCACTTCGATGAGCCGTTCGCTAAGTTCCGGGCCCACGGGATCATCGTGAAGGACGGGGCGAAGATGTCGAAGTCCCGCGGCAACGTCGTGATCCCCGACGAGTACATCGCCAAATGGGGCGCCGACACGTTCCGGACCTACCTGATGTTCCTGGGTCCGTTCCAGGACGGCGGCGACTTCCAGGATGCGGGGATCAGCGGGCCGCGGCGGTTCCTGGAGAAGGTGTGGCAGCTGGTGGGCGACTGCATCCGCGACGACGCGTCGGGCGAGATCACCCACAGGGTCCTGGTCAAATGGAATCAGACCAAGAAACACGTCACCCACGAGCTCGAGGATCTCAAGTACAACACGGCGATCTCCGGACTGATGGGGCTGCTCAACCTGCTGCGCGAGGAGAACTGCCGCGAGAAGCACGTCGTCCAGGATCTGGTGATCATGATCGCGCCCTTCGCACCGCACTTCGCCGAGGAGTGCTGGGAGCGCCTGGGCCACACGACATCGGTGTTCGACGCGCATTGGCCCGGCTGGGACGAGCATCTCACGGTGGAGCACATGGTCGAGCTGGTGGTACAAGTGAACGGGAAGACCCGGTCGAAGGTCCACGTCCGACGGGATGCGCCTGAGGACGAGGCGGTCGCCGCCGCGCTCGCGGATGAGACTGTGCGCCGGTTCCTTGACGGGAAGCAACCGCGGAAGCGGATCCTGGTGCCGAACCGGCTGCTGAACCTGGTAGTCTAAGAGGTGAGAGGTAAGAGGTGAGA
>CAZFKN010000077.1:9051-12354 GCA_964519805.1 uncultured Gemmatimonadaceae bacterium | reverse complement strand
TTACTTCTCACCTGCTTCTTACAGCAGTTTCACGATCCACTCCCCCATGAAGTACCCCACGGCCGCCACGCCCAGTCCCACCGCGAACATGTCGATGCCGCTGCGAAACACGCCGCGCCCGGTGAAGAAGCTGCGCGCCGCGCCGACGGCGAAGTGTGAGAGCATGGCGATCGCGAAGGCGGTCCAGATCGCCGTGAGCCCGCGGCTCACGAGGAACGGGGCCACCGGGATGAACGCGCCGAAGGCCGTGGCGACGCCGGTCACCCAGGCCTCTCGCATCGGCGTGCTCGTGGCCTCTCCGATCTTGAGCTCCTCGCGCACTTGCTCTTCGAGCGCCCGCGCCGGGTCCTCCATCACCTGCGCGGCGAGCGCCTGCGCCTGGCCCGCCGGGATCCCTTTGGCCTGGTAAATCAGGCTCAGCTCCTCCCGCTCGAGCTCCGGCATGAGCCGGATCTCCTCGCGCTCCATGGCGATCTCGTGCTCGAAGACCTCGCGCTCGCTCTTGGCGGCGAGATACCCCGAGGATCCCATGGAGAGAGCATCCGCCACCATCCCTGCGAGCCCGGCCACGAGCACCGCATGGCTGCCCGTGCTGAGACTGGCTTGCGCGCCAATCATCCCGGCGACGAGCCCGAAGTTCGCCGTCAAGCCGTCGTTGAAGCCGTAAACGAGGTTGCGGAGAAACCCACCGGCTCCTGTCTTGTGCCACGGCTCGCCGCGCCCGCCGCTCAGACTCGCGAGGCGGTCGGCGTGCTCCTTCGATTCCCGGGCCAGCGTCAGCGCAGTGGGTCCGGCGGCCCCACCGGGCGACTCACGGTACAGATTCAGGTATCCCTTGACCTCTCGGCCTTCCTCCTCGAGCAGCGCGGGCAGCAGTAGCTGCGGCCCGAACCGGCGCGCCAGCCACGCCCGAGCCCGTGCGCCCTTGGAAGGCTCGGGCGTCGGGGCCGGGTGCCCATGCTGAACCAGCAGGGTGCGCCACATCTCGACGTGTCGGTCCTCGACGTCCGCCAGCTGGCGATAGAGCGCGGCGCGCCCCTCATCGTGCTCGGCGGCGGCCAGCTCGCGGTATAGAAAGGCCGCGTCCGCCTCGTCCTCGAGGTGGTGAAGCCAGGTCGCAGGGGCGGGGGCGGAGACAACTGCGGGAGTCGTTGGCATCCCTAAACTTAACGGTGAAGGGTGAAGGCGCGCCCCCCGTTCACCGTTCACCGCCGTTTGCGACCTTCCGACCCCCCCGGGCATCTTCCAGGGGTCATGCTGAAAGCCCTTGTCATGGATTCCTACCTGCTGGCCGATGCGAAGACCGTACTGGCCCAGGCAAAGGCCGGCGACCCCGCCGGCTTTGAGGCATTGTATCGGGCGTTCGAGGTGCCGGTCTACAACCTCTGCCGGCGCATCTGCCGGACCGCGGAGGACGCGGAAGACGTGCTCCAGGAAACCTTCCTGGAAATCTGCCGCAGCATCGGGCAGTACCGCGAAGACGGGAGCCTCTGGGGCTGGATCCGGACCATCGCCGCGAGCAAGGCGCTCATGCGCCTCCGCCGCAACAAGTACCGCGATACCGACGAACTGCACGACGAGGTGGCGGCCAACCGGCGGGAGGACACGCATCTTCGCATGGATCTGGAGGCCGCGTTGGAGCGGCTGTCCGAGACTTCACGCGCCGTCGTCTGGCTGCACGACGTCGAGGGATACACCCACGACGAAATCGCGGCCATGATGGGCAAGACGCCGAGCTTCTCGAAGTCCCAGTTGGCCCGGGCCCACGCCCGGCTGCGCCGCTGGCTTGGCGAGGAGGTGGCGGCGTGAACCACCTCACGTTCGAGCAGCTGGTGGCGCTGCGTGAGCCGGGAGCGGAGCCGGGCACCCAGGCGGCTCGCGATCACCTCGAAGCGTGCGAGGCTTGCCGCTCGGAGTTCGATCGTCTGCATCAGCGGATTGCTCGCCTCAAGGCGCTGCCTTCGCTCAGGCCCACGGGAGACCGCTGGCCCCAAGTGCGGGCCCGCTTCCAAGCAGAGCAGCGGGCCCGGCGGCTCCGGCGATTCGGGCTCGTGGGCCTGGTCGCCGCCGCCTCCGTGGCTCTGGCCGTCGGCACGACGGTCCTCTTTGAACCCCGCCCCCCCGCAACGGCGGCCGAGCTGTCCGAGACGATGGCCCGGTCGCGCGCTCTCGAGGCGGCGATCGACCAGTACCATCCGGAGACGCGTGTGCTCGACGGCCGGACCGCCCGCATCGCGCAAGAGCTCGAAGACCGGATCGCCGCCGTGGACCGTCAGCTCGAGATGGCCGACCTGATGGACTCGGTCAGGCGCCAGTCGCAGGAGCTGAACCTGTGGCGCGAGCGCGTAGGCCTGCTGGACGCGCTGGTCGACGTGCACATCACCCGCGCAAGCAACGTCGGACTGTGAGCCCGGGAGCCGCGTGATGCCGACCCGATCGTTGCCGCTGGTCCTGGCGCTCGTGGCGTTGGCGCCGCTCTCTGGGTCCGCCCAGGTCCCGGTTCGGCCCGAGCCCGCCCGGGACGAGATGTTCAACCTCGTCATCAACCGCCGCGCCCGGCTCGGCCTCAAAGTGGGCCTCCAGGCCCAGGAGACGGATTCGATCGGGGCCCACGTAGATGCCGTGAGCCCGGGCGGACCGGCCGCGAAGGCCGGGATCCGCTCGGGTGACATCATCGTCAAGCTCGACGGGAAGTCGCTGGTGGGCGCCCCTAATGCTGCGGAACTGCCCGGGCGCTCGTTGCCCGGTCTCCGGTTGGTCGAGGAAGCCGCCCGCTTGGCGCCCAACGACACCGTTCAGGTCGAGTTCCGCAGGGCCGGGGCGCTGCAACGAGTGTCTCTCGTTACCGCCGGAGACGCGGCGGGCCCCGGGGTCAGGGGCTCGCAGCGGTTCTCCTTCGTCATGCCGGGCGGGCCGGATCCCGAAGCCATGAAGATGATGGGGCCGGATCCTGAGCTGGAGAACCTGGACATTCGGGTGCCGCGGATGGTCATGCTGTTCGGCGGCGAGCTCGCAGAGCTCGAGCTCGCGCCGCTCAATCCCGAGCTCGGCCAGTACTTCGGCACGGCGGAGGGGGTGCTGGTCATCAGCGCGCCCAAGGGGTCGCCGCTGGGGCTCAAGGGCGGAGACGTGGTCCTGTCCGTCGACGGAAGGAAGCCGTCGACGCCGACCCAGCTACTCCGTATCCTGCGCAGCTACGACGGTGACGAGACCTTCAAGATCGATGTGCTGCGGAACCACAAGCGGGAAACGGTGACGGCGAAGCGCGATAGACAGCGGTGAACAGTGAACAGTGAACAGTGA
>CAZFKN010000077.1:0-8951 GCA_964519805.1 uncultured Gemmatimonadaceae bacterium | reverse complement strand
TTACCGTTCACCGGTTACTTCACTGCCGCCAGCGCCACCGGCTTGCCGACTTCCGGATGCACCTGTGCCGCGAGCGCCGCGAGCTGGCTGGGGTCGAGACTCTGGAAGCCATCGCTCAGAGCGGCTGCGGGATTCGGATGCACCTCGATGATGAGGCCGCATGCGCCTGCGGCCAACGCCGCGAGGCTGAGCGCCGGCACCAACGAGCTCACGCCGGCGGCATGGCTCGGATCCACCACCACCGGCAGATGCGTCCGCTCCCGCACCAGGGCGACGGCGTTCAGGTCGAGCGTGTGCCGGGTTGCCCGCTCGAAGGTGCGGATGCCGCGCTCGCAGAGCACCACGTTGGGATTGCCCTCCGCCAGAATGTACTCGGCGGCCATCAGCCACTCCTCGATGGTAGCCCCTGCGCCGCGCTTGAGCAGGATCGGCTTTCCGCTTCGGCTCGCGGCGCGGAGCAGGGAGAAGTTCTGCATGTTCCGCGCGCCGATCTGGAGCATGTCGGCGAAGTGCGCCACCAGCGCCACCTCTTCCCAACTCAGGACTTCCGTCACGACGGGGAGGCCCGTCTGCTCGCGGGCACGGGCAAGATACCGGAGCCCTTTCACGCCGAGCCCCTGAAAGTCATAGGGTGACGTGCGCGGCTTGTACGCGCCGCCACGCAGCATGTCCCCACCTGCCGCGGCCACGAGCACGGCCGTTTCCAGGATCATCGCCTCGCCTTCCACCGAGCACGGGCCGGCGATCAGGACGGGGCGCGGGCCGCCGAATTCGCAGTCACCCACCATCACGACCGTGCCTCCGGGATTGCGGCGCCGATCCACCAGTGGAATCTCCGGCTTCTGGACGTAATGCGCGGGCGTCGGCACGGGGCTCGCGAACCGGAGTGCCCCGTCGGGCCACGCTTCGTAACTGCCGAGGATCACCAGCTCGGCCGCCAACGCGCCGATCTCCTCCAGCGCCTCGGCCACCCGTGGGTCGGCGGCGGCGCCGCCGACGTCCACATAGAAGCGGTACGTCCATGGCTTCGAGCGCTCGGGACGCGATTGCAACGCGGTCACGTTGACGCCGCGGGCGCCGAAAGCCTGAAGCGTGAGCGCCAGACTTCCCGGCTTGTGGTCCACGCACACGATGAGGGACGTCTTGAACGGTCCATTGGGACTTTGCGGGACGGGCGCATCGGCCCGGGTGAACGTGAGGAACCGCGTCTGGTTCGACTGGTCGTCCTCGATCCGCTCCGCCAGCGGGACCAGGCCATGCGTATCCGCCGCCTGCCGCGCGGCGATCGCGGCAAGCGCGCGATTCCCCTCCCGGGCCACGATCTCCGCGCTCCCCGCCGTGTCCCACGCGCTCACCAGCTCGACGTGGGGGAGGTGCTTGCCCAGCCAGATGCGGCACTGGCCGAGCGCCACGGGGTGGGAAAGGACCCGGCGCAGACCCGCGAGGTCCGCGCCGGGCAGCCCCATCAGCGTGTGATGCACGGGAAGCATGATCTCGTGCGTGAGCCGGAGCGTCCCGTCGCCGAAGGCCTCCTGCAGCAGGTCGTACGTCGTGGTGACCGAACCGATCAGGGAGTTCTCGATCGGGAGGATGCCGGCCTCCGCTTCTCCTCGGCGCACGGCGGCAACGACGTCCTGCACCTCCCGGCACGAGACCGCCTCGAGATCCGGCCACCGCCGGCGGGCCGCCGCTTCGCTGAACGAGCCGACCGCGCCTTGGATTGCTACGCGCATACGGAGACAGCTCCTCGACTGGTGAAGAATGAAAACGCCCCGCCGAAAGCCGGCGGGGCGTCGATGGGTCCGTTCTGGTCTCGCGTCAGTGCACGCTGGTACCGGAACCGGACGGCCGTCGAGCCGCGCCGGCAGGGGCAAAATAGAAGTACCAGTAGGCACGTTGAGCGCTCATGCAGCAAGTCTACGGGCCGCCCCCGGGCACTGTCAAGGAGGCCGGCAGGGGCGGGCGCTGCGTAACCAGCGCCGCAGCGGCGGCCGGTGGCCAGGCCCGACGTCCGTGACGGTGTCTCACGCCCGCGCTGGGGAAGGGTATTTTCCGGCGTGCCTATCCACTGCGCCGGCCACGCGCCGGAGGCCGGCCAGATCCGCCCGCGACGCATCCTCCCAGGAGCCCTGCTACTCGCCTCCCTCGGGGGCGCACCCACGGCCGCGCAGGGCCTCCCCGAGTTCGCTCCCATCAACCCGGTCGCCCAGTCGCGGAGCGGCCTCTACTTCCAGCCGTATCGCGAAGCGAAGCCTGGACACCTGAGCCTCGAGATCCGCCTCGACTACGGCAACGCGATCGAGTACAACTTCCCGGAATCCCGCCCCGGCTATCTGCTCGACGGCGAGTTCCTCCGGCTGCAGTTCGCCGCGGCCCGGGACGTGAGGCCCAACCTGTTCGTGTTCGGAGAGACGAGCCTGGACGGCGCCTACGCGGGCTTCCTGGACGGGTTCCTGAACTGGTACCACCGCCTGTTGGGAATCAACCTTCCCGAGCGCGAGGCACGACCCAACAATGTGTTCGCCTACCAACTGGCGCTCGGCAACGGGCTCACGCTGGACCGGTCGCCCTCCGATCTGTTCCTGGGCGACACCCGCATCGGCGCTGGGTACCGCTGGAGCCGCGCGCTTCAGACGACGGTGTCGGTCACCCTCCCGACCTCTACCGCCCCGGAGGGCTATGGGCGCGGCACCGTGTCGGTGAATGCTGTGAACACCGCGCGGGTCCCCCTCTCATCGCGCTTCACCTACGAAGGGAGTCTCGGCCTCGGATGGACTCCGACCCATGGCGATCTCACCCCCTATCAGAAAACTGCCTTCGTCTCGGCGACGTCGGGGCTTCGCTTCCGGTTCTGGGGGCGCTCGTCGCTGTTCGCGAACGTGTTCTACCACTCCCCCTACTACCACGACACGACGCTTCCCGCCCTGGATCGGCGGGACCTCGCGCTCGACTTCGGATGGCTGCTCGCGACCAACAGCGGGAAGGAATGGCGCATCGGGATGACCGAGGATCTCGAGCCGAGTGGCCCCGCCATCGACATCATCTTCCGGTTCGGAGCAGGCTTCTGAGGGCGAAGGCTAGGGCGTCTTCGTGCCGAACAGAAACTGATCCATGTTCTTGAAGAGAAATTCTTTCGCTTGCGCGTCCCGAAGATTCAGTCCGTAGTGGTTGATGAGCTGTTGCTGGGTGCGGAGCCATTCCCCCCAACAGGCGCCGCAAATCTGCTCGAAGACGCGTTGGCCCAGCTCGTTGGGGAAAGGTCTGAAGGCCATCGGCGGCCGGTCCTGCCCGCACCGCGTACAGTGGATCGTTGTTTGCATGGGGGGAGTAAGATAGCCGCCCTCTCACGATCAGGGGATCAGGCGGCGGGAGACGAGGTCGCCGCGACGGATGGCCCGGGCCGCACTGGCGGTCCCGACTCCGATTCCCAGGCCAAACACCCCGGCGGTGACCATCCCGAGCCAGGGTAGTAGCGTGAGGGGTGAAAAGAGGACCGCACCGGCAGCGCCGGCGATCCACGGGGCCCAGGGCGATTGAATGGCATCAACGAACCGCAAGCGCCGGCGAACGAAGTTCCGGGCCAGGAGATAGCCGCCGACACCGGCAGCGGCCGTCAGCAGCAAGGCGAGTGTCGAGTACATGTATCCGTGCCTGCGAAAGGGTTAGAGTCGTCGCGTTCCACTACGGAACGCCAGCCCCTTGAGATTCAGTCGGCTCGGCGGAGGCATACAGATGCCTAGGCACCGTAAGCATCCGACGGTCGTGGTCCCCAATATCGGTCCCATGGATCACGCATGGGATGTCCTCGGCGAGTGGCAAGCCGAGTTGGAGCTGCCGGAGGGCGAGACCCCGGTACGGGGGACAGTCACGTTCCGCTCCTGGACCAACGCCGAGCTCGAGTTGGATCCCCGGGCGGCCGCCGTGGCGGGGATCCCCCCCACGGTGGCCCTGGAGCGGACCAGCGACATCCACCGCACGGACGCCGGGGGTGGAGCCCTCCAATGGGTCCTCCGGGCGCCCTCCTGCAACTGGTCCCTCCAGGCCACCCTGTGGCCGGGCGCCTTGCATCTCTTCGTGCACGACGCGGACGACGAAGAGGAGCAGCTCTACCGTGCCCGCGCGACCCGGGACCGGGAGTACTACGCCCGGAAGTACCCGCTCGGGAGTGAGGGCGGCTGAACGATTGGCGCGGTTGTATTGGCACCCATATAATTCGCCATGCAGACCCGCGTCCTCGAAGTGCCGCTTTCCGGCCCCGGGGCAGACCCCCGAACCGCCACGATTGAAATCGGCGTTCACGCGCCCGCGGAGCGGCTAAAGCGGGCTGGCCTCGCGTTCGGCACGGGGATTGTTGCGGCCACCGTCGCCGTGCTCATCCCGATCGTGCATTTCGTTCTGGTGCCCACAGCGCTCGTGTTGGGAGTCGTCCTCGGCGTGCGCCGGCTCGGCCAGGCGGAGACGTTTCGCGGCGGGACCGGCGTGTGTCCCTATTGCGGGACCCGGCAGCGACTCACGTTGCTCGGTCGCTTCCACCTTCCCAAGTCAGTCTACTGCTCGGCCTGCCAGCGGGAGCTGTACCTCACCACCGCACCGCCACACTCCCCCACATAAACCCGGACCCGAAGGCGGTCATCACGAGCAGATCGCCGCGCGCCAGCCTGCCCGCGCGAACGCATTCGTCCAGAGCGATCGGAATCGTGGCGGCCGTTGTGTTTCCGTATCGTTGGATGTTGTTGTGGACCTGGTCGTCGCGCAGCCGAAGATCCCGCTGGACCATTTCGGAGATCCGCAGATTCGCCTGGTGCGGAAGCAGGAGCGCCACGTCCTCCACTCGCGCGCCGATCTTCCCGAGTACGGCCCGCACCGATTCGGGCATCCGCACCACTGCGTGCCGGAAGACTTCCTTGCCGTCCATGTCCAGGAACTGGCGTCCTGCCTCGAGGTGCTCGGCGGTAATCCGCGGGTGATACATCGAGCCCGGCACGTCCACCCACAGCTTATCGGCAAGCGCCCCGTCGGAGTGCAGATCGAAGGCCAGGATGCCGCGGTCCGGCTCGTCGCGGGCGCCAAGGACCACCGCGCCGGCGCCGTCTGCGAAGATCACCGCGGTGTTTCTCCCCCGCGTCGTCACGTCCATGCCCGTGGATTGAATTTCCGCGCCGACGACCAGCACGTGACGGCGCTCGCCCGTGCGAATCCAGGCATCCGCGACCGAGAGCGCGTAGACGAACCCGCTGCACTGGGCTCGCACATCGAGCGCCGGGATCGGGCCGAGACCGAGCCGGTGCTGTAGATACACACCGTTGCCGGGGGCGAAGTGATCGGGGGTCGACGTGGCGTAGACGATGGCGTCGAGGGCATCGGGCTTGAGCCCTGCCATCTCGAGCGCGGCGGCGGCGGCCCGGCTCGCGAGGTCGACGCCGGTCTCGCCCTCGCGGACCCAGCGACGCTCCTCGATGCCCGTGCGGGTCCGGATCCATTCGTCGGTCGTGTCCATCACCCGCGCGAGATCGTCGTTGGTGACGAGGTGGTCGGGGACGGCGAAACCGGTGCCGAGGAAACAGGCGCGAAACATGGGAGGTCCTGGGGCAGCGTCAGGGGGCGACGGGGAGGGTATCTTCACCCGGAGATTCATGTTCCGCAAGGCATTGAGAATGATCGCATCGCCTGATGACCCGCTCGACGACGCCTTCCCTCTGGGCGACGGCACCGCCGACACGACGGCGGATGTCGTCTGTCCGTACTGCGGGGAGAGCAACGAGATCGGTCTTGATCCCGGGAGCGGCGCGGCCCAGGAGTATGTTGAGGACTGTCAGGTCTGTTGCCGCCCGTGGCGTGTTCTAGTCGAGTATCGACCCGATGGCACGGCGTCCGTCAGCCTCGACGCGGAGGACGAGGAGTGACTCCCGCTTGAGCACTGGATTCAAGGACCACTTCTCCGGTCAGGCGGCGTCTTACTCGGCGTTCCGTCCCACCTATCCGCCCCGGCTGTTCGAGTGGCTGGCGCAGACGGCCCCGCGACGGGACCGCGTCTGGGATGTGGGCACCGGGAGCGGCCAGGCAGCAGGCGGGCTGGCGGCAGTGTTCACCCGGGTTGTCGGCACCGACGCGAGCGCGGCGCAAGTCGCCCAAGCTGCACCGCACCCTCGCGTCGAGTATCGGGTCGCACCGGCCGAGGCGAGCGGGCTTCCGGCCGCCTGGGCGGACCTCGTGACGGTCGCCCAGGCGCTTCATTGGTTCGACCTGCCGAAGTTCTTCCGCGAGGCAAGGCGCGTGTTAGCGCCCGACGGCTTGCTTGCCGTGTGGTGCTACGGTGATCCGAGGCTGGAGGACCCTGCACTCGATCGGATCGTGCACGGCTATAACCGCGGCACTGTTGAGGAGTATTGGCCTCCGGAACGGGATCTCGTGCTCAGCGAATACCGGACGATCGCGTTTCCGTTCCGGGAGATCTCGACACCGTCGCTCATGCTGGAGGCGGCGTGGACGCTTTCGCAGCTGGCCGGCTATCTCCGGAGCTGGTCCTCGACGGCGCGGTACGCCAAGGTGCTCGGCCGCGATCCGGTGACCACGGTGGAGGAGGAGCTTGGGGCTGCATGGAACTCACCGGAGACCCCGTGTACGATCCGCTGGCCGATCACGATCCGCGCCGGTCATCCGTAGACGTTCGCGCTCACGCACGCGCCGGTGCTCCGACGCTCGCAACAACTTACAGTCCGCCCAGCCAGGGGTATCCCTGGTCCTCCCAGTAGCCTCCGGGCCGATCGGCCGTGAACGTCATCCGGGCCAGATACTTGGTCAGCTTGTAGCCGAGCTTGATCGGGGAGTAGACCCTGAGCGGTGCGCCGTGATCCGGCCGGAGCGGCTGATCGTTGTACGCATAGGCCAGGATCGTCTGCGGGTGCATGGCACTCTTGAGGTCCCAGCCGTTGTAGTAGTTCTCGTCGAACGAATCGAATCGGATATACTGCGCCGCGGGCAGCGGCTCGACCATCGCTGCGACAGTAGAGACAGGGACGCCCACCCAGCTGGCGACCGCGGTCCACCCCTCGACACAGTGGTGCTTGACCGTATAGCTCAGCGACGGGAGCGCTTCGAGCATGGGGCGAGTGAAGTTGGTCGGCTTCCGCACGAGCCCGCCGACCTCGAGCGACCAGCGAGCAGGATCGGGGGCCAGCGGTGTCGCATCACTGATGAAGTACGACGGCATGGTCCCGCTTCGCGACGACGTCGGGTAGGTCGGCGCGAGCCGGGACGACGAGAGCAGAACGTTCTCGCCGATCCAGTCGTTGATCCGGGAAATGGCGCTGAGCTGCGGTTGGATCAGCTGGCCGCCGTCCCATCCGCAGGCCGCTACCAGCGACGCGGGCCCCGCTACGAGCCCCAGCCGAAAGAAGTCGCGGCGGTCGAGTCGGCGGTCAGTCATGACTCGGGAATCTCCCGCGGTACCACCCCGTGATCATCGCGCGGAGGGAGGCCGGATCCACCAGAAAGACCAGCGCTATATGGAGCAGGGTGAAGCCGATGAAGACCCAGACAGCCAGAAAGTGCCAGTAACGGGCCAGCTCGTACCCCCCGAACAGGCGCGTCAACCAACCGAGCTGAATCGGTTTGTAGATCGCGAACCCGGTGAGCGCCGATAGCGCGCCGAGCAGCACGATGAACGTGTACGCGGCCTTCTGGAGGGCGTTATGCTTGCCCTGCGGTGGGTGATCCTTCCTGAGGCGCAGGTAGTAGAGCTGCATCGCGATCGCCGGCTTTACGTCCCTCGGCCTGAAGAGCAGGGCCCTCCATTCGCCGGAGCCGACCAGAAACGCGAGATACACGAGCCCGGTGATCACGAACGGCCAGGCGAGGGCGAAATGCCATTGGAGCCCGCCCGCGAGCCAACCGCCGAGCCGCGCCCACTCGGGGAACCCCGAGGGGAAATGGCCGGAGTCGAACGGATTGGGAACCGGGTAGACGTGCCCTTTTTCCCCGAAGTGGGGGAACGCCTGATAGATCTGGAGGCCGCTGGCGATCATGCCGAGGAGGACGATCGCGTTCAGCCAATGGGCGACCCGGACCAGTCCGTGATGGCGTTTCACCGGGGCAGGGTCCCCCGGGGACTCGGCGTTCTCCGCCGGTGGCGGCAAGGTTGTTGAGGTCACGAGCTGACTCCAGGACCGGAGCGGTGCGACAACTCAACGCTGTGGGGGGACTATCGGTTCCAATGAAGGCCGGGGAGTGTCAGGCCGGCGTCCTGGGCGTCGCGAAATCCCGCTCGACCCGACCGTCCTTCAGATGGACTTGGCGATCGGCGTGTGCCGCGATGTCCGCCTCGTGGGTCACCAGCACGATCGTCTGGCCCTCGTCATGGAGGATCCTGAAAAGACCCATGATCTCCTGGCCCGTGGTCGAGTCGAGGTTCCCGGTGGGCTCGTCCGCGAGCAAGATGCTGGGCCGGTTGACCAGCGCCCGGGCGATCGCGACGCGCTGCCGCTGCCCGCCCGACAACTCATTGGGCCGGTGCTGCACCCGGTCGGCCAGCCCCACCCGGCTCAAGGCATCGGCTGCCAGCGCCCGCCGCTCCTTGCTGCCGATTCCCGCGTAGACGAGCGGCAGCTCGACGTTGTGCAGCGCGGTGGCCCGTGGCAGCAGATTGAAGGTCTGAAAGACGAAGCCGATTTCGCGGTTCCTGATCCGCGCGAGCTCGTCGTCCGCCAGCTCCGAGACCCGGTAGCCGTTGAGCCAGTACTCCCCGGCCGTTGGACTGTCGAGGCACCCGATCAGGTTCATCAAGGTGGACTTGCCCGATCCGGAGGGACCCATGATGGCGACGAACTCGTTCTTCCGGATCGTGAGGTCCACGCCCTGGAGCGCGTGGACAACCTCGCCGCCCATGTCGTAGTCGCGTTGAAGATTCCGGGTAACGATGACGGCGTCCGCCGGGACGTCTGGCGGGAGCTGCG
>CAZFKN010000076.1:0-15598 GCA_964519805.1 uncultured Gemmatimonadaceae bacterium | reverse complement strand
GACCATACCGGCCGGTCGTCGATGCGCTTGAGGACGCGAGCCCGCTCCAGCCGAGGATACGCCTCGCGCGGAGCGACGGCGCACCAGCCGACCGGCTGCGCGTCACTGTAGGCCAGCAATCCAGGCGTCTCGCCCGCTGCGACGAGACGCCGCAGCGCGTCTCGGTTGCCCCTGCCCTTGCCGCGCTCGTAGTCGGCGGACGCCCTGCGCCAATACATGCACCAGCAGCCACCGCACGCCCCCCGAGCCCCGAAGAGCGCGACGACGTCGGCCCAGCGTGCCGGAGTAACGGGCTCGATCCGGAGATCGGACGCGCGCCGCACTAGCCGCACTAGCGGATCGGCGCCGCGGCCCGGAGTGCGGCGAGATCGGGCGGGCGCAGCTTACGCACCGCACTGGGTGGACAACCGTACTCGTGGCGGAACCCATCGGTGAGGTGGCTGTGAGAGGCGAATCCGGTAGCATAGGCAACGGCCGAGACGCCTTCCGTGGTCGCCAGCAATCGTTCGAGTGCCTCACGAAGGCGGAGCCGGACCAGCACGCGATGGATCGGCAGGCCGAAAACCGAGGCGAACACCCGGCTCAGATGAAATGGCGAACAGCCGACTTCGCCGGCCAGGTGAGTCAGGCTGAGACGCTCGCGGTAGCGCCGCGCGAGCAGCTCTCGCGCGTGCCAGGCCTGGTCTACGGCGCGTCGCGTGAGTCGAGCCCTATGCTGCGCATCCGCCCGCCGCGCGCCCGCGGAATCGACCGCTTTGCGAAGAAACGCCTGCGCCCGCTCTTCCACTTCGATCGGCACCGCGGCCGGATCGGCGGCCGCACGCACGGCCAGGCGGTGCAGGAGATACGCCGGACCATCGATCGGGGCTGATACCGCCGGAAACCGGACGGCGCGACTGTCGTCCGAATCGCGCGAACCGAGAGCGTCCGCCACCGCAGCCGCTGGGAACCGGAACGCCGAGCAGGCATCACCCCCCGGAAGCGGGTGGCGAACGCGGTAACTCTCGCCGGGATGGCCGAACGCCACCGTCCCCGGGTCGACAAAGACCTCCTCCCGCCCGATCCGACGCACGTAGGCCCCGCGCCGCGCGACGACGACCTCGTGCACGTCGTTCCACTCCTCGCCGCCAAGGGGGCCCGCATGGCCCCCGCAGCGCCAGTCGACGATCTCGACTGTCGGGCTCCGGAACAGCCAGGCAACGCGCGATTGCATGACGAGTAGGTTGGGCGCTCGTGTCCTGGGCGTCAACCGCCCCCGCGGAGAGCAAGAATCCGGAAGCGGGAGCGGCCGGTGCGCGACACGTTGCCTCGATGGCCAGCCCGCTCATGCCGGACGCGGCGGCAGGGGTCGTGCCCAAACCGGCGCGCCCGGACCGCGACGCGGGGATCGATCGGATGCGTGGCACCGTCATTGTTCTGATGGTGCTCGACCACGTGCGCTGGTTTCTCTCTGAATCCCGCTTCGACCCGACAGACGCCGCGCAGACCACGGCAGCGCTGTTCTTCACCCGCTGGGTGACCCACTTCTGCGCCCCGGTCTTCATGTTGCTCGCGGGCGTGGGGGCGTACCTTGCCCTGGGCCGGGGTCGAGACGTGCGCTCACTCTCGCGCTTCCTGGCCACGCGGGGGGCTTGGCTCGTACTGCTCGAGCTGACCGTGGCGCGCTTCGGGTGGACCTTCAACTTCGACTATCACTACTCGAGCGCGCTCGTCCTTTGGGCCCTCGGATGGTGCATGATATCCCTGGCGGCGCTCGTGCGATTGCCCCGCCGGGCGATCGCGGCGGTGGCCCTCGTCATGATCGCCGGGCACAATCTGCTGGACCGGATCACACCGGAAAGCTGGGGACCGTGGGCGTGGCTGTGGACCATCCTGCACGTGCCCGGCCCGATCGACCTGGGCCCTGCCCGGTTGGACGTGCTCTATCCACTGGTGCCCTGGATCGGAGTGATGGCCGGAGGTTTTGCCCTCGGCCCGCTGTTCGCCACGGCGCCGGCTGAGCGCGATCGCGTGCTGTTGTGGGCGGGGTTGGCGATGACGGCGGCGTTTCTCGTCCTGCGGCTGGCGAACGGCTACGGAGACCCGGCGCCCTGGGCCACCCAAGCGACGCCGACTCGAACCGGGTTCTCCTTCCTCGCGACGACCAAGTATCCGCCCTCGCTGCTCTTTCTTCTCATGACGCTCGGCCCCGCGCTCGCGGCCCTGCCCCTCTTTTCCCGCTGGCGCGGTCAC
Source organism: uncultured Gemmatimonadaceae bacterium (assembly GCA_964519805.1). GTDB lineage: Bacteria > Gemmatimonadota > Gemmatimonadetes > Gemmatimonadales > GWC2-71-9 > DASQPE01. Next base: position 13,366 of record CAZFKN010000076.1, on the reverse strand, counting down.
CTCGCAGAAGTCACCCGCACGCTCGGCCGGGTCCCGCTCTTTTTCTGGCTCCTGCACGTGCCGCTCATCCACGCGATTGCCCTGCTCTTGTCCCGCGCGCAATACGGGAGGGTAGTCCCGTGGCTCGTCAACAATCCCCCGGCGGAGCCGCCGCCGGGCTATGGCTACGGACTGGTTGTGGTGTACGCAGTGACGCTGGCGGTGGTGGCGCTGCTCTACCCGGTGTGCGGGTGGTTCGCGGCCGTCAAGCGCCGCCGCCGCGATCCCTGGCTCAGCTACCTCTGATCCGGGCTTCGAGGTAGCTGTCCAGCTGATCGAGGGCCACGCGGTCCTGCGTCATCGAATCGCGGTGGCGGACCGTGACGGTCCCGCCGGTGACCGAGTCGCCGTCGATCGTGACGCAGAACGGCGTCCCCGCCTCGTCCATGCGGCGGTACCGCCGGCCGATCGCCCCGCTGTCGTCATAGAAAACGGGCAACCGGCGCCTGAGGGCCTGATAGACCCTGGTCGCGAGCTCGGGCATACCGTCCTTCTTGACCAGGGGGAAGACGCCCGCCTTGATCGGCGCGAGTGCCGGGTGGAATCCAAGAACGACACGCGTCTCCCCCTCGACCTGCTCCTCGCGATAGGCGTCGACCATCAGCGTCAGCGCGACCCGGTCGGCGCCCGCCGACGTCTCGACGATGTAGGGGAGGTAGCGCTCGTTCGCGGCCTGGTCGAAATACTCGAGTTTCTTACCGGAGTATTGTTGGTGCCGACCGAGGTCGAAGTCGGTGCGGTTGTGGATGCCTTCGATCTCCTGCCAGCCGAAGGGGAACTCGTACTGGATGTCGAAGGCGGCCTTGGCGTAGTGCGCCAACTCGCCCGGGCCGTGCTGGCTGAAGCGGAGCCTCGCCGGATCGAGCCCCAGGCCCTGGTGCCACTCCATGCGCCAGGCCCGCCACCGCTCGAACCACTCGACGTCGGTCCCCGGCTTGACAAAGAACTGCATCTCCATCTGCTCGAATTCGCGGGTGCGGAAGATGAAGTTCCCGGGGGTGATCTCGTTCCGGAACGCCTTCCCGATCTGCGCGATGCCGAACGGGATCCGCTGCCGGGACGAGTTGAGCACGTTGAGGTAGTTCACGTAGATGCCCTGGGCCGTCTCGGGCCGCAGGTAGACGACCGCGGCCTGCTCCTCGACCGGTCCCATGAACGTCTTGAACATCAGGTTGAAGAGCCTGGGCTCGGTCAGCGTCCCCTTGCTGCCGCAGACTGGGCACTGGGCGTCGGGCTGTCCCGGGGTGCCCTTGATGCGAGGATCGTCGGCGCGGAAACGGTTCTTACAATGCTTGCAGTCCACCAACGGATCCGTAAACCCGGCGACGTGGCCCGAAGCCTCCCAGACCTTCGGGTGCATGAGGATCGCGGCGTCCAGACCCTCGATGTCCTCGCGGGCGTGGACCATCGCGTCCCACCAGCGGTCTTTGACGTTCTTCTTGAGCTCGACCCCGAGCGGGCCATAGTCCCAGACGGAGCCGAGGCCGCCGTAGATCTCGGACGACAGGAAGACAAAGCCGCGTCGCTTCGCGAGCGACACGAGCTTGTCCATGATGGTGGTGTCGGCCATCGGGTTCCGAAGCTGGGGGGTGGGGCCGGAGAGCAGGGAGCCGGAGAAGATAGGAACGCGGGGGTCGGTGGGCAACTCCCTGTGGCGCGGCGCGCGGAGGGAGAACTGTGTTTTCCACATATCCCCAGAGATGGCGTGAGCGCTTGCTGGTGGGCTAGTTGCGGAAAGTTCGACCGACGGTAACTTTGTGATGTGCAAAAACGTCGCCGCCGCTACCCCACTGCCAAGCCCGAGATCCGCTTCCTCCCCGGCAGCGGCGGCCTCGCCCTCCATGACGGCCAAGGCCTCCGTGCCAGCCCCTTGAGCTTCACCGCCGCCCTCGTCCTGACCTACTGCGACGGCCGCCACGCCCCCGACTCGATCGCCGAGACGGTGGCCGGCCTGGCCGGGTCACGGTCGGACGCCGAGCAGCTGCGGGAGGACGTCCACCGGATCATCGCCGACTTTGCCAGCGAGGGAATCGTCGACTAACTGCAGGCGGCGGCACTAGCCAGCGATAGCAAGGCAGGTCACGGGAGCGCCGGGCGATTGCGCCGGCGCTCCTGGGCTTTCCGGGCGCCGCGGCGGCGCTCGACCAGGTCGCGCACGATCAGCTCGCCGTGGCCGCGCGCATTCTCGATGAACAGGCGATTGGCGTCGTTCCCGCTGGCGATCACCCCGGCCAGGTAGCAGCCGGGGACCGGCGTCGCCATGGTGGGCTCATGGTGCGCCGGGACGCCGCTCGCGTCGTCAACTGGCACGCCCAGGCGGCGCAGGAGCGTCGTGTCGGCGTGGTAACCGGTCATGGCAAGCACGGCCTCCGCCGGGAGCGACTCCGTCCCCGGGCGCCCGTCCGACTCGACGTCGACGTGCGTCGGCGTAATCCGCTGGACCTTCGACCGCCACCGGACCGCGATACTCCCCTCCTTGATCCGGTTGGTGATGTCCGGCAGCACCCACGGCTTCACCGTCCGATCGAGCGCCTCCGCAAAGTGGACCAGGGTCACGTGGGCGCCCGCCCGCCAACACTCGAGCGCGGCGTCCACGGCGCTGTTCCCCGCCCCGATGACCACGATCCGCTGGTGCCAATACGGGTGCCCCTCGACGAAGTAGTGCGAGACGTGCGGGAGGTCTTCCCCCGGCACATCGAGCAGGTTGGGGTTGTCGAAGTACCCGGTGGCGAACACCACGGCCCGGGTGTCATAGGTAGTGGTGTCGTGCCGGCGGCGGACCGACAGATGAAAGCTCCCATCCGGCCGGCGCTCGGCGTCGGTCACATCTTCTCCGGGCCTGATGTCGAGCCGGTAGTGCTCCGCGACCCGTCGGTAGTAGATCATCCCGTCGCGTCGAGTCGGCTTCTCGTGGCTCGCGACGAACGGAATCCCGCCGATCTCGATCCGCTCGGGCGTCGAGAAGAAGGTCATGGCGAGCGGATAGCGCTCGATGGTGGACACGATGTTGCGGCGGTCGAGCAGCACGCACGGGATCCCCGCATCCTTCGCGGCGATGCCGACCGCGAGCCCGCACGGCCCCGCGCCGATCACCACGAGCTCGGTAGATTCCACGGCCCGTTCACCGCTCACGGTTCACCGTTCACGCTGGTTCATACCTCGATGATCTGGTCCCTGCGCGTGCCGACGCTCACGTAGCAGACCCGCGCCCCCGACAGCTCCTCCAGCCGGTCCAGATACCGGCGAGCCTCCCGCGGGAGATCGGCGAGGCGTCTCGCGTCCGCGGTGGAGCGCCGCCACCCGGGCAGGGTCTCGTAGACCGGTTGCACCCGGCCGAGCAGGTCCACCTCGGAGGGCATCTCGGCGCAGGCGGATCCGTTCAGACGGTAGGCCGTGCCCACCGGGACCTCGGCGAAGGTGTCGAGCACGTCGAGCTTGGTCACGGCGAGCCCCGTGAGACCGTTCACCCGCACCGCATAGCGGACAACGGTGGCGTCGAACCACCCGCAGCGGCGCGGCCGTCCCGTCACCGCGCCGAACTCGCCGCCCAGCTCCCGCAGCTTCTCTCCGTCGGCATCCTTTGCCTCGGTCGGGAGCGGCCCGTTGCCCACGCGCGTCGTATAGGCCTTCACCACCCCCAGCACGCCGTGGATCGCGGTCGGCCCGATGCCCGCGCCGACCGCGGCACCGCCGGCCGTGGTGTTGGACGACGTGACGAACGGGTAGGTGCCGTGATCCACGTCGAGCAGCGAGCCCTGCGCGCCCTCGAGCAGGACGCGCTGGCCGGCCTTGATCGCCTGGTGCACCAGGAGGCCCGTGTCGGCGGTGAGCGGGAGCAGGCGCGGCGCCCACCGCTCGAGCAGCGCCATCTGTGCGTCCAGCGACGCGCGGTGGGGGCTTCCCATCATTTCCAGCAGGCGGTTAGCGCGCTCGACCCGCTCCGCCACGACCGGTTTGAGGCAGACGAGGTCGCGGAGATCGGCCACCCGGATGCCACGCCGTCCGTACTTGTCCTCGTAAGTCGGGCCGATGCCCCGCCCCGTCGTACCGATGTTCAGACTCTTTTCGCTGGCCTGGTCGAGCAGCTTGTGGTAGGGCAGAACCAGGTGTGCACGATCGGAGACGAAGAGCCGCCCGCCGGGATCGATGCCCTTCCCGGCGAGCTGGTCCAGCTCGGCGAAGAGCTGATCGGGGTCGAGCACGACCCCGTTCCCCACAATGCAGGTCACCCGGGGATGGAGGATGCCGGACGGAATCTGCTGGAGGATGAACTGAGTGTCGTCCGTGACGACGGTGTGGCCCGCGTTCGCCCCGCCCTGGTATCGCACGACCATGTCTGCCCGCTCGGCCAGCACGTCGACGAGCTTGCCCTTTCCCTCGTCGCCCCACTGAGCGCCGACCACTACCACGCAGCGCGTGCGCGTGTCGAACATGCGGCGTCCTCCGGTCGGCGGCGGGCAACAAAAAAAGAGCCCCGTGCGGGGCTGGTGAATCCTTCTGGAAAACGTAGCCGGTGCCGGCGGAAACGTCAAATCAACCGGATCGCCGCGCGGCCAACCCGCATGGCGGTGTCGAACGAGAAGCTAGCTCCGCTGTCGGCGGGCGTATGAATTCGACGCAGCGTGGACCAGTCGAGCCGTGCCACAGTGATCGCCGTCGCGCCCGCTCGCGCGAACGGCAGGCTGTCCACGAGGATGCCGGCGGGCAAGCGGCGCGTCCGGATCGGGATCCCGAGCCCGGCCCACGCCGCGGCCCCGGCCGTGGCGGCAACGTCCCCGCGGACGTCGTGACTCACGACGTAGAGCGTGCCCGTCTCGTCCAGCGTATCGAAGTTCAGTATCGGTCGCCCGGCGAAGAGTCCCGCCCGCTCCTGCGCGAGCAGCCGAGCGCCTACCAGACCGAACTCTTCCGCGCCCGTGATCACCACGCCGATGCTCCGGTCGTCGACGGTGGCTGCCACGAGCGCGGCCACGACACCGCTGCCGTTGTCCCGTGCTCCCGGGGACTGGCCCACGAGCCGCCCCCGGCCCGCGAGCGCGCCCGTCACGAGCCCCAGCGCCACGCCGCCAACCACGAACGGCAGCGGGACGGCCCCGCCGAGCCTCGCAACCGAGAGTCCGGTGAGGGCGGCGATGGCGCTCGCAGCCACCCAGACGGCGACGAGCCGCCCGGCCATGGAGTGTCCCTGCGCCTTCGTATCCAGGTGGGCCACGATCCAGCAGCGGACGTCGGTCGACCGGGTGGCGATCAGGTTCGCGTCCTCGCGTGAGGCGCCACCGAACGGAAGCGGCGCCATGCCGGCACCGACACCGAACGCCAGCGCCGCGAGGCTGGCGGCGCCGAGCGCCCAGACGGCGAGCGCCGCCCAGGAGGGCACCCTGGCGAAGGTCAACAAAGGGACGAGGACGAGGCCCAGCCAGCCGAGGCCGGCACCAAGAAGTGGGAAGGCCCAGAGCGCGGAGGGATGAAAGCGGAAACCGTGGCGCTCGACCGTGTACCCCAGCGACTCGAGATACGCGCCGACGGCATCCCGCGCCGCCGCCGCCGCCGGGGTCCCGGCTTCCCGCGGACGGGTCAGGAGGTCGAGAAGGGGCTCAGGCGGGGGCCTGCTTGCCACGCTTGCCCGCGTTCGGCGCGGCCGTAGGAATCACCGCGGCTTTGGCCGTCTCCGAGGTGATGCGCTCCCCCGCGACGAGCTCGTTCAGGTGCTGCTCAAAGGTCTGCATCGCGTCGCCCTTGGCCTCCGCGACGAGCCTCTTGAGCTCGCCCAGGCGCGCAGGGCTCTTGAGGCACTCACGAATCGCCGGGGTGGCCACCATTACTTCCATGGCCGCGACCCGCCCCTTGCCGTCCTTCCGCGGCAGGAGCTGCTGGGCCACCACCGCGCGCACGGCCTCCGAGAACCGCATGCGACCGACCTCTCGCTCCGAGGCGGGGAGCGCGGCCAGAATGCGCTCGATGGTGGTGGTCACATCCGGCGTGGGCATGGTGGCGATCAGCAGGCGGCCCGTTTCCGCGGCCTTGATAGCGGTGTCGATGGTGGGGGCGTCGGCCATGTCGCCGATGACCACGACGTCGGGATCCTGACGCAGCGCGGCGCGGAGACCGGTGGCCAGCGCATCGGTGTCCACGCCCACCTCGCGCTGGGTCACCGAACAGCTGAGGTCGCGGTGCAGGAACTCTATCGGATTCTCGATCGTGACGACGTGCTTGCGCTGCGTCTTATTGATGTGATGCACGATGGCCGCCACCGTGGAGCTCTTGCCGCTCCCGCTCACGCCCGCGACGACGATGAGGCCGCGGTCCGCCTCGGCAATGGGCTTGAGCGAATCCGGCAGCCCCAGTGACTCGAGCGACGGCACCGTGAAGGGGATCACCCGCATCACGATCATGAAGCTCGATCGCTGGCGCAGCACGTTCACCCGGAACCGTCCAACGCCGGGCATGCCCCAGGAGCAGTCGAAGTCCCGGACCTGATCGATGCGCGCGCGATCGGTGTCGCTGCTCATCAGCTTGACCGCGATCGCCTTGGTCTGGTCCGGCGTGAGCCGCTGCTTGGTGAGCGGCACCAGCTTGCCGTTGATCCGGGCGCGGAAGACGTCACCGGCCTTGATGTGCAGGTCCGATGCGCCCCGCTCGACCGCCGCCTTGATGATCTTTTCCATATCGACCCGTCAATGCTGGTTTGCTTCCGTGCAGGAAGGTACGGAGGTGGACAACGCGACACAGGCTTCACGCAGAGACACTGAGACACTGAGCACGGCGGCTATGGTGGGTGAACTATGCAGGCTCCCCGTGCCTCAGTGTCTCTGTGGTAACACGTGTGCCTCGTAGTGCTACTCCGCGTTCCAACCTCTACGGAGCGCCGTGGGGGTCATCGGAGTCCCATGGCGCGTGGCGCGGCCGGGAGAAACCCCATCAGCTCCCGCGCCTCGCGCAGCGTCTCGCGGGCGATGAATCTGGCGCTGTCCGCGCCAGCGGCCAAGATTTCGTCCACCCGGCCCGGAGCCGCTTCCAGCTCGCGTGCCCGCTCGCGGATCGGCGCGAAGTGCGCCGCCATCGCGTCCGCCAACACCCGCTTGCAGTCGAGACACCCCCACTCGGCCCCACGACAGTTCCGCGCGACATCGACCACTGTTTCAGGCGTCGAGAAGTACCGGTGCAGGTGGTAGATGTTGCAGATATCCGGATTCCCGGGATCTTTCCTGGTGACTCGGGCGGGATCGGTCACCGCCGGCCGGAGCTTCTGCCAGATTGCTTCGGGGCTTTCGAGGATGCCGATCGTGTTGCCCAGGCTCTTCGACATCTTCGCCTGCCCGTCGAGACCCATGATCCGCTTGGCCTCCGACAGCAACGGCTTGGGCTCGGGGAAGAAGGCTGCGCCGCGCCCGAACTCGGCATTCCACCGTCGGGCGAGCTCCCGCGACAGCTCCAAGTGCTGGACCTGGTCCTCGCCGACGGGTACGAGGTCCGCACGATAGAGGAGGATGTCGGCGGCCATGAGGATCGGGTAGTTGAGCACCCCGGCCGGAATGCTTTCGAAGCGCTGAGCCTTATCTTTGAACTGCGTCATCCGCTCGAGCTCGCCCAGCGGGGCGACGGCGTTAAGCAGCCACATCAGCTCCACATGCTCCGGAACGTGCGACTGGACGAACAACGTCGCGCGCTGGGGGTCGATGCCGGCCGCGAGCAGGCCCACCGCCATCTCACGGGTGCGCCGCGCCAGAGTCGTCGGATCGTACTTCGCCGTGATCGCGTGGAGATCGACGATCGCGAACAGGCAGTCATAAGAGAGCTGCAGCCGGGCCCAGTTCTGAACGGCGCCGAGGTAGTTGCCGATGTGGAGATCACCGGACGGCTGGATTCCCGAAAAGATGCGCGGCATCACCCAAGGTACCCACCCGGAGCGAGCGCAGCAAGATGCTGTCGTCATTGGACTTACTCGATCTGGCAAGGTCCGCCGCCGCCCGTGCAGCCGGCTTTCTTCGACAGGTCGAGCGGCCGGCCGATCCGGCCGCCTGGGTCGTCAAGGGCAGCCGGGATTTCGTCACCGAAGTCGACCGGAGAGCCGAGCGGTTGATCTCCGAGGTGCTCCTCGCCGGCGACCCGCGGGCCCGCATCGTGGGGGAGGAGCTGAGCCCCGACCTCAAGACCGACGGGTTGGTCTGGGTCGTCGATCCGCTCGACGGCACGACGAACTTCCTGCACAACTATCCCGCGTTCGCGGTGTCGATTGCCGCGGCGGTCGACGGCGTGCTGCAAGCCGGGGTGGTCCACCACGTCCCGCACAACGAAGTATTCTGGGCCACGCGCGGCGGTGGTGCGTGGTGCGGCGATCGGCGGCTTCGGGTCTCACCGATCGAAACGCCGGGGCACGCGCTCATCGGCACCGGTTTCCCGTTCAAGGATCTTGCGCAGCTCGACGCCTACCAGCACGAGTTTGCCCGGGTGGCGGCCCGGACGAGCGGCATCCGTCGCGCCGGCTCCGCAGCGATCGACCTGGGGGACGTCGCCGCGGGCCGGTTCGAGGGCTTCTGGGAGCAGCGCCTCTCCGCGTGGGACGTCGCAGCGGGCGTGCTGCTCATCCGCGAGGCCGGAGGGGTCGCGACGGACTACGAGGGGCACGACCTGGCCATCGCGCACGGACCGGTCGTGGCCGGTAATCCGGCCATCCATCGCTGGCTGCTGGAGACGCTGCGTGACGGGGCCTGACGACTCGATCGCCGCCTGGAGCGACGCGCTGGCGGGGCCGAGTGCCACCCCCGCGGGCGGGTCCGCCGCCGCGATCGGGGCCGCCCTCGCCGGCGCCCTAGTCGAGATGGTGGCCAGCCTGACGACGGCCAGGGACAGCTACGCCGCTATCCGCACCGAAACCGTGGCGGCCAGGGAGCGCGCAGAGAAGCTCCGGACCAGACTCCTGGCCCTCGCCGCGGAGGACGTCGCCGCCTTCCGCGACGTGATGGAGGCGCTGGCTCTGCCTCGGGACACCGAGGCGGAGATCGCCCGCCGCAACGGCGCGCGCGCCGAGGCCCTCAAGGGCGCCGCCGGCGTGCAGTACGAGCTGCTGCTCCTGTCCGGCGAGGTGGCCGATCTGGGCGAGGACCTCGTGGCCCGCGGGCTCCGGAGCGCCGTCGGCGACGCGGCGTCCGCGGTTTTCCTCGCGGCGGCCGCCTGTCGCAGCGCCTACTGGGCGATTCGGAGCAACCTCAGACGCCTCTACGACGACCCGGAGGCGGAGCGCATGATGGCGGGGGCGCTGGAGCGGTTGGCGGAAGTGGCGGTGGTGGAGAAACGGGTCGTGGTGGAGCTGACCGAGCGGTTGTAGTCCGCACGGCTCTGCCGGCCGGCTCAGGCAGCCGTCAGAATCCGCGGTCCGTCGGCCGTGATGGCAACGGTGTGCTCGAAATGGGCCGACAGACTGCCGTCGATGGTCACGACGGTCCACCTGTCGGGCAGAGTGCGCGTGGCCGGGTCGCCCACGGTGATCATGGGCTCGATGGCAAGCGTCATCCCCTCGAGCAGACGTGCGCCGCGGCGTGGCGCGCCGTAGTTGGGCACCTGGGGCTCCTCGTGAAACCGGGTGCCGATCCCGTGCCCGACCAGCTCCCGTACGATGCCGTACCCGGCGCCCTCGGCGACCTGCTGCACGGCGTGTCCGATGTCCCCCACGTGGTTCCCGACGCGCGCCGCCCCGATCCCCGCCACGAGACACTCCTGCGTCACCCGGAGCAGGCGCTTTGCCTCCGCACCGATCTTGCCGACCGGGAACGTCGCCGCAGAGTCCGCGTGGAGCCCTTCGAGCTGAACCCCCACGTCCACGCTCAGGATGCTGCCTGCGGCGAGCACGCGCCTGGCCGACGGGATCCCGTGCACGATTTCCTGGTCAACGGAGGTGCAGAGCGTCTTGGGAAAGCCGTACAGGCCCTTGAAGGAGGGCGTCGCGCCGGGGTGGCTCCGGATGAAGGCCTCGGCCTCGGCGTCGAGCTCCTCGGTCGTAGCGCCGGGCCGCACCCGCTTGGCCATCAGGGCGAGCACGCCGGCGACGATGCGGCCGGCCCGCCCCATGGTCTCGATCTCGCGCGGGGACTTGAGCGTGATCATCCGCCGTCGAGCGCCCGCCGCACGCGGTTCGCCACTTCATCCACCGTTCCGAGCCCGGGGACCCGTCGCACCAGGCCGCGGGCATCGTACCAATCGAGAACCGGAGCGGTCTGCTCCCGATAGGCGCGCAGCCGGGTGGCCACCGCGGCAGGGTCATCATCGGCGCGAGCCTCGATCGCGCGGCGCTTGCCCAGCCGGTCGAGAATTTCGGCGTCCGTCACGTCGAAGAAGAGCACCGCGTCGAGCTTTCGTCCCAGCTCGGCCAGGAGTCGCTCCACCCCTTCCGCCTGTGGCACCGTCCGCACGACCCCGTCGAAGACAACACCGCGCTTCGCCGCGGGGCGGGCCAGCTCCTCCCGGACCACGCCGAGGATGATGTCGTCACTCACGAGATGACCGGCCTCCATCACGGCCTTGGCCTCCCGACCGAGCGGCGTCCCGCGCTTCACGGCGTCGCGGAGCAGGTCCCCGGTGGCGAACTTGGGCACGCCCAGCCGCTGAGCGAGGAGAGCGCCTTGCGTGCCCTTGCCGGCCCCGGGGGGGCCCATCAAGAGGATGTTCAGCGGTTGGGTCCTCAAGAAAGAGTGAACGGTGAACAGTAAAGAGTGAACAGGCGCCTCGGATGACGCACGGGGCACCCTGTTCACCGCTCACTGTTCACTGTTCACTTGGTTACATGTATCGCTGCTGTCTGCCCCGGAACTTCACGCGGCCCGTCTTCATGAAGCCGTCGTACTTCCGGAGGGTCCGGTGCTGCTCAACCTGAGCGATCGTGTCCAGCAGCACGCCGACGACGATCAGCACGGAGGTACCGCCGAAGTGGGTCTGGATGCCGACCCGCTGGGAGATGATGATGGGAAGCAGCGCGATGAAGGCCAGGAAGAGCGCGCCGGGGAGGGTGACCCGGGCCAGGACCGCGTCGATGTAGTCGGCGGTGCTGGCGCCCGGCTTCACGCCGGGGATGAACCCGCCCTGCTTCTTCAGGTTCTCCGCCAGGTCCACCGAGTTGAAGATGATGGACGTGTAGAAGTAGCTGAAGATCACGATCAGCACGGCAAAAGTCAGATCGTACGGCAGGTCGCCCGGAGTGAAGAAGCCGGCGACGTCCTGCAGCATCGGGTTCTTGGTGAAGCTGGCGATCGTGCCCGGGACGATGATGATCGTCTGGGCGAAGATGATGGGCATGACGCCGGCCGTGATGAGCCGGATCGGAATGAACGTCTTCTGGCCCTCGCGGATCCGCCCCCGGCCCATGACCTTGCGGGGAATCTGGATCGGAATGCGACGGGCCGCGATCGTCATGGCGACGACGACGCCGATTACGGCGATCACGACGGCCACGTAGAACGCCGCACCCAGGGGTGAGACGATGCCGCCCTTGATGAAGTTGGCCAGCTCGACCGTGGAGGGCCACAGCCGCTCCAGGATCGAGAACGTGATCAGGAGGCTCATGCCGTTGCCGATCCCGCGCTCGGTGATCTGTTCGCCGAGCCACATGACGAAGATCGCGCCCGCGGTGAGCGTCACGACCATGATCAACCGGGACGCAAAGCCGGGATTGGCGATCGCGCCGGGGATGGATTCGGTGAACAGCGCGAACGTGTAGGCCTGGGAGAGCGAGATGAACACGGTGAGGTACCGGGTCCACTGGGTGATCTTCTTCCGCCCCTCTTCGTCCTTCTGGAGCTTGCCCACGGACGGCACGATGCCGCCGGCGAGCTGGAAGATGATCGACGCCGAGATGTAGGGCATGATCCCGAGCGCGAACACGGTGGCCCGGGAGAGTCCGCCCCCCAGCGTGTCGTACAGGCCGAAGAACCCGGCGGCGCCGGAGTTCCGGATGAAGTCGGCGAGCGCAGTGACGTTGACGCCCGGGGCGGCGATGTGCGCGCCGATCCGGTAGATCACCAGCGCCAGCAGCGTGAACAGGAGTTTCCGCTTCAGCTCGTCGTCGATCGCGAGCGTCGGAACGCGCGGCTCGGTCACTTAGGACTCGATGGTTGCGCCGGCGGCCTCGAGCTTGGCGCGCGCCGAAGCAGAGAGCGAGACCCCCTGCACGGTGTACGCGCGGTCGGCGTCCCCCGTGCCCAACAGCTTCACGGGAACGTCGCGCTTGCCGATGAGGCCGGCGGCGAAGAGCGTTTCAGGGTTGACGACCTGGCCCGTCACCTTGCTCAGGTGCCGTAGGTTAACCACCTGGGCCGTCACTTTGAACGGGTTGGTGAATCCGCGCTTGGGGAGTCGGCGGTAGAGCGGCATCTGGCCGCCCTCGAAGCCTGGGTTCGTGGCGCCGCCGGTCCGGGCCTTGTGGCCCTTGTGGCCTTTGCCGGACGTCTTTCCCAGCCCCGAGCCCGGCCCCCGGCCAAGCCGCTTCCGGATCGGCGCCGAACCGGGCGCGGGCCGGAGGGTGGAGAGGGTGACCCTTGGAGCCTTGGTCTTGTCTGCCATTACTGCTCCTTCGCCGGCGTCACCTCGACGAGGTGGCGTACCTTGTACAGCATGCCGCGGATGGCCGCGGTGTTCTTGAGGCGGACGGTCTGCTGGTGGTGCCGGAGGCCGAGGGCCTCGAGCGTGCGCCGCATGGTCGCCGCGTGCCCGATCCGCGAGCGGATCTGCTTCACCGCGAGCACGGCCGCATCACGCTCCGCGGGGATCGTCGCCGCATAGTAACGAGGTCCCTGCCGCCCGACTACGGGATTCCGCGCCATGGCTCAAACCTCCTGCCGCGGCTTGTAGGCGATCTGGTCGACCTCGATCCCCCGCTCCCGCGCGACCTGGCGCGCGGAGACGAGCCGGGTCAACCCGTTCATGGTCGCGCGGACCATGTTGTGCGGGTTGGTGGACCCGAGGCTCTTGGTGAGGATGTCGGTGATCCCGGCGCACTCGAGCACCGCGCGCACAGGCCCGCCCGCGATGACGCCCGTACCGCTGGCGGCGGGCTTGAGCAGCACGCGGCCGGCGCCGTGCTCGCCCACGATCTCGTGCGGGATGGTGGAGCCGGTGCGCGGCAGGTCCACCATGCCCCGCTTCGCCGCATCGACCGCCTTCCGCACAGCCTCGGACACCTCGTTGGCCTTGCCGGTGGCGATGCCGACGCGGCCCCGGCCGTCACCGACCGCCACGAGCGCGTTGAAGGAGAACCGGCGTCCGCCCTTCACCACCTTGGCCACGCGGTTGATCGAGATCACGTTCTCGACCATGTCGCTGCCGTGGTCGCGGTCCCGGT
>CAZFKN010000075.1:0-15698 GCA_964519805.1 uncultured Gemmatimonadaceae bacterium | reverse complement strand
GCGCGCGCCCGCCCCGGCGGGGAGCCGAGGCGGGGGGGCCGATTTTGTCGATCTCGGGTCGCTCGTGCTCGACGAGCGCGCACCGCGGGACACGCGCATGCGGATCGAGGGCGCGAAACCGACCGACGACGAGCAGAAGAACTTCGAGGAAATGCTGGCGGAGTTCAAACGCGGGATCGAGCAGAACCTCGAGGCCGACGACTACCAGTCGCACTACGATCTTGGCGTCGCGTTCAAGGAGATGGGGCTGCTCGACGAGGCGATCGCCGAATTCCAGAAGGCACTCCGCTCGCCGGAGGGGCGCCTCCGGACCTCCGAAGCCCTCGGCGTGGCGTTCTTCGACAAGGGACAGTTCGGGATCGCGGAGACCGTGCTGCGCCGCGCCGTGGACACCGAGAGCGGCGGCGACGAGTCGAAGATCGGGCTGCTCTACTGGCTCGGCCGCGCCGCGGAGGAGCAGGGCAAGCGGCCCGACGCCCTGCGCTGCTACGAGCGCGCCCTCGCCGTGGACATCCGCTTCATGGACCTCGGAGAGCGGGTCCCGCGGCTCGCCGCGGAGCGACACGCATGAGCTCTCCCGTTGCACCGGTGACGCTCGCCGGCCTGCAGGCACCCGTCCGGGCGGAGCTGGAGCGGGTGCAGAAGGAGCTCCGCCGCGTCATCGAGGCGGATTTCCAGCTGATCCGCGAAGTCAACGCACACCTGCTCCAAATGCAGGGCAAGCTGTTCCGGCCGACCATCGTGCTGCTCGCGGACCAGGCCACCGGCGGCCCGGCCGCCCGGTCGGTGACGGTCGCCGCGGTGGTCGAGTTGATCCACCTGGCCACGCTGGTACACGACGACTCGGTCGATCACTCGGTGCTCCGCCGCGGCATGCCCACGATCAATTCCCTGTTCACCCACCAGATCTCGGTCATCATGGGAGACTATCTCTACTCCCGCGCGGTGATCGAGCTGGTTCGGCTGGACGAGTTCGAAACCTTGCGCGTGCTGAGCCGGGTGACGAACGAGATGACCGTCGGCGAAATGCGCCAACTGCTGGCACACGATCCGCTCGAGTTCACGGAGGACCAGTACGATCTGCTCATCCGGGCCAAGACCGCGTCACTGCTTTCAGGGGCGGCGGAGGTGGGCGCATTGGCGGCGCCTCCGGTCGAGCGGGCGGCGCTCCGGCGCTTCGGTGAGGCGCTGGGGATGGCCTTCCAGATCGTGGACGATCTGCTCGACTACACGGCGGACGCCGCCGACCTGGGCAAACCGTCCGGTTCGGACCTTCGCGAGCACAAGGTGACGCTGCCGCTCATCCACGCGCTCCCCCGGATGTCCGAGGCCGAGCGGCGGGGCGTCGGACGGCTGCTGCGGAGCGCCGAGCCGGGAGACGAGCAGATCACCGAAGTCATCAGCGCGGTCGCCCGGGCGGGCGGCCTCGAGTACGCCCGGGAGCGCGCCCAGCGGCTCGGCCAGCAGGCGGACGCGGAGCTGGATCTCCTGCCCCCCTCGCCCGCCCGGGACGCGCTCCGGGGGAGCATCACCTACGTGCTCGATCGGCGCAGCTGATGGCCAGCGGACCTCATCGACCCGGTTTCTACATCGGAGTGTTGATCACCGGCTTCGTCGCCGGGGGATTCCTCACGGCGTTTCTGCGCCAGTGGCTTCCCGACAGCGCGGCGAAGACCTTCTTCACGACGACGGCCTCACCCACGTTCGGGCCTGTCTCGATCGATCTCCTGGTGGTAAACTTCACGCTGGGGCCGATCGGGCTCCATGTGTCACTTTTGAGCCTGGTCGGCGTCCTCGTGGCGTACCTGATCGCGCGGTCGCTCTTCTAGGAGGGCTCTGTGGGAAATCTCGGCTTCTCGGAGATCATGCTCATCCTGGTGGTCGTGCTGCTGCTCTTCGGGGCGAAGCGGCTACCGGAGGTGGGGGCCTCCATCGGCAAGGGAATTAGAGAGTTCAAGCGGAGCCTGTCCGACACTCAGGACGCGATCCTCAGCAACCCGGACGAACGGCCGCCGGCACCCCGCCAGGTGGATGCGTCGTCGCAGACGCCGACTTCCGGAGATCCGAAGAGATTGTCGCAGTAAGGGCTGACGGCTCTCTCCCTCAACTCCCCGCTGCACCAACCTGCTGCAGGATCTTGCTGCGGTTGTCCACGATCTTCGCCGAGGTGCGAAGCCCGGCGAGGTACGTCTGCACGCGCTCCTGGCGGGCTTCCTGCATTGCGCGCGCCCGCATCTGGTCGAGGTCCTTGGCGAAAGCGGCTGAATCGGCGGGGGTGTGCTCGAGGACCTGAAGGACGTACATGCCGTCCTTGGTGTCGAGCACGCCGCTATGCTTCCCGGTCGCGAGGCCGAAAGCCGTACCGGATACGAGTGCGTCGCGAATGGGCGTGGTCAAGCGGGTGAAGGGGCCGTACACGTCGTGCGGAAGCTTCATCGCGTCGGCAGCCTGCGCCAGCGTGCCGCCTCCGTCCAGCCGCTTCACGAGCTCCTCCGCGACCCCCCGCGCCTGCCCCTTCTTCTTCGAGTCCCGCACGATCCGGGTCACCGTGTCCTTCGCGTCCGCGAGCGTGGGGATGCCCGGCTTGCCGATGCTGTCCACCCGGAACACGTACAGCGCGAACGGCGTCTCGATGATCGAGCTGATCTGGCCGACCTTGGCCTGGGCGGCCCAAACGCCGGCATCGGGCAGCGTGAGGAGGCCGATCTGCATCCTGCCCCCGGGCACCAGCGGCTTGGCCCGTCCGACCTGGACGTGCAGCGCGCGGGCCGCGGTATCGAGCGCAGCCGGATCGTTTTTCTCCGCCGCAAGTTTGTCGAGTGAATCCGCCTGGGCGTCCAGCCGGTCGCGATGCTGGCCCGTGACCTCGATCGGGATCAGGATGTGGCGCGCCTTGGCCTTGTTGCCGGTGCGGCTGGTCACCTGGATGATATGATAGCCGAACTGGGTGAGCACCGGCTCCGACAACTCGTTCAGCTTGATCGAGAAGGCCACGGAGTCGAACTGGGGAGCGAAGGCGCCCCGGGTCCATTCCCCGAGGTCACCACCCTTGTTGCCAGAGACAGTGTCCGCCGATTCGCGTTTGGCGACCTCGGCGAAGGGGGCTCCGCCCACCAGTTCCTTGCGGACGGCCTGGGCGCGGGCCAGGGCCGCGGCCGTGTCGGTCGCGTCGGCGACGCGTGAGAGCGCGATGAAGCTCGTGTAGATCGTCTTCGGACGATTCAGCTCGCTCCGGTGCACGCCGTACCACGCCTCGACCTCGGCCGGCGTGACGCTCACTGCCGAATCCGGCACCGCGGCCGTGGGGATGATCGCCGCGAGATCGACCTTGACGGCCTCATGCTCGTCCCGATAGCGCTCCCAGAGCGCGGCATCGGACAGGAAGACGTCCGATGTGACTGCCCGGAAGAGCTTGGCCCGCTGGAGCTGTTCCCGGTACTGGGCCTCCATTGCGGGCAGAAACTGTTGCGCCACGCTTGAGCCCAGCCATCGCTGGTACTTGGCGGGGTCGAACTTGCCGTCGGTTTGGAATTCGGGCAGCCGGTAGAAATCAGGGAGCGGAGCGCTGCGGATGGCGTCGAGGATTTCGTCGTCGGTGACCTGGATCCCTCGCCGCGAGTACTCGGACTCGAGCAGCTCGTTGGTGACGAACTCGTCCCAGACGTCGTTCCGGATGGCTTCGTAGTCGTCGAGGCCCAGACTCTGGGTGGCCTGGCGCTGGCGGGCCTCAGTGGCCTGCTGGACCTGCCGCTGGTACACCCGCGCGTCGATCGGCCGCCCGTTCACTCTCCCGGCGGTCGTGCCGCTGACGACTTTGCCCCAGTCGACGCTGGTAAGCATGAAGATCATCATGAGCACGGCGAACACGACTCCCGCTAACTTGACCGCGATGCCCGTGCGAAACCATTTGATCATACGTAGCTGCGAAAAAGAGGCATAAGCATAAGCCGGACAACACCAAACCTCAAGGACGAAAGGCCCGCCCGGCAGTTGACACTGTCGTCGTGCTTCGCTACTCTCAGCGTAAGCCCCCCAACGACTTAGGCGCATCCGCCCCCACACTCTTCCTAACCCGGGATCGGGATGTCCACCAGCGAGATTGCCAAGCTCGAGAGCCGTTGGCGAGAGAATCCGAATGGCCTGACCTTCGCGCCGCTTGCAGAGGCCTACCGGAAGCAGAGGGACCCGCAGCGAGCGCTCGAGATCCTCGCCCCCGGCCTCGAGAAGCATCCGGATTACATCCCCGCCAATGTCGTCCTCGGCCGCTGCCACTGGGATCTCAACGATCTACCGGCAGCCGAACGGGCGTTTACTCACGTTCTCGACCTGGACGGCGAAAACGTCATCGCGTTGAAGGCGCTTGCGGACATCACCGAGCGGCTGGTCCGCTACGACGAGTCGGAGCGCTGGCTCGAGACCTTGCTCGCGGTGGATCGCAGCAACGACGAGGCCCGAGCGCAGCTGGCGCGGATCAATGAGCTCAAGCAGCAGCGGGCCCGGGGGAGCGCCGTCGTGCACGAGGCCGAGGCCGCCGCCGCGCAGGTGCAGGCGGAGCCGCCCCTCGCGTCACCCATCGAACCGCCAGCGCCGGCGCCGGAACCAGTCGAGGAGCCGATCCCGGCGCCCGAGGCGCTGGAGCGTGCGCCGGAGCCGCCCGAGCCGAGCGAGATCTCCTCGGTCGAGTACATCGGTTGGGTGGCACGGCCGGACGACTTCCCGAACACCACTGCTCCGCTTCGAGTCGAGGACCTCGAGAACACGCCGGCTTCCTATGCGTCCGAGGCGGACGTCACGCCGGCTCCTCCATCGAAGACACCCGCCGAGCCCGAGCGCTCCCCGACCTTCGACCGCCCCTTCGTGCCACCGGCGTCCCCCGACCCCGACTCGTTCGGCGTCGAGCAGTCGGAGGACATCGTGCTCAACGCCTCGGGCCACTCGGAGTACCAAACACCGAGCGCGGTGGACGACCTCCTGGCCCAGGTGACGGGCACGCCGTCCGGGATCGACAACCTGCGACGGGATCTGGCTCCTCCCGAGCCGATCACCTCCTCGCTGCCGGACCTCACGCCGGTCCACGATCCGTTCCCTCCGCCCGCGCGCGCAGAGGCCGAGCCCGCGCCGCAGGCTGCCGCTAGGGCTCCCGAAGCCGTCCGTGTCCCAGAGGCGGTCGCCGAGCCGGTGGGCGAGCTGGACGATGCGCCGCCGGTTGGAGAGCCGGAGCTGGTCGTCACCGAAACCATGGCCGAGGTGTTCTTGCGTCAGGGTCACCTGATGGAAGCCATCACCGTGTATCGCGAGCTGGTCCGCCGCGCACCGGGTGGTGAGCAGCTCGCAGGACGGCTGTCGGAGCTGGAGGCGCGCCAGGCCGCGATGGCTGCGCCGCCGCCTCGGCCCGCGTACGCTGCGCGGGACACCGGCGGCCAGTCGGTGGCGTCGTTCTTCCAGTCGCTGCTCCAGACCCGGCCGGACGACGTGGCTCCGCGGTGGCCAGCGCAGGCGCCGGCCGAGCAGCCCGAGTCGGGCCCGGACGATTCCTCGGCGACCCGCCCTGCGGGCGAGCCTCTCTCGCTTGGGTCGGTCTTCGGCGAGGAGCCCCCGCCGGTCGCCCCCGCGGTCGGGCGGCCGTCCGGGGAAACGCCCACCCCCGGGGCCGCGACGCCGGGATCGTTCGACGACTTCTTTGGCTCCCCTCCCAAGAGCGGCGGCCCGCCCTCGCCCCCGGCGAGGGGCCGCCTGCACGCACGCAGCGGCGACGACCTGGACCAGTTTCACGCCTGGCTCCAGGGCCTGAAGCGCTGAATGCGTATCGCGGTCCTGAACGGCCCCAACCTGAACCTGCTGGGGACGCGGGAGCCGGAGATCTACGGGCGCGCCACCCTGGCGGAAATCGAGCAGCTGGTTCGGGCCGAAGCCACCAAGCTCGGCGCCGAGATCGAGTGGGTGCAGTCGAACCACGAGGGGGCCCTGGTGGACGCAGTCCAGAGCCTCAAAGGGCGGGCGGACGGCGCGCTGGTGAACGCCGCCGCGCTGAGCCACTCGAGCCTCCCGCTCCGGGACGCGTTCCTCGCCGTGCGGGTCCCGTTCGTCGAGCTGCATCTGTCGAACATTTTCGCCCGGGAGCCTGAGCGCCGGCATTCGGTGCTGGCGGATCTCGCGCTGGGGTTGGTGACGGGGTTCGGCGCACAGAGCTACGTGCTGGCCTTGCACGGGCTCGTGGGCCGCCTGCGTGCCGCCTGATTGGCGGACGGAGCGCCAGCGCGCGCTCCGTGCGCTGCTCGCGGACGAGGGGCTGGACGGGCTGCTGGTCACCCATCTCCCCAACATCCGCTACCTGACGGGCTTCACCGGCTCCGCTGCGCTGCTCCTCGTTCCGGCCGACGGCGCTCTGCTCATCACCGACTTCCGGTACGCCACGCAGGGTCCCCAGGAGGTCGGCGACACGGCGCGGGTCGAAGTCGATCAGGCCAGCGTGTGGCATCGGCTGCTCGAGCACCTGGGCGAGCTGCCGCTCTCGACGCTCGGCATCGAGGCCCACGCGCTGACCGTGCGCGACGCCGAGCGGCTGTCCGGGGCGATTCGCGGCCGGATCGTTTCGACCACCGACCTCGTCGAGCGACTGCGGGCGGTGAAGGACCCAGCCGAAGTCGCGGCGATCCGCCGGGCGGCGGTGGTGGCGCAGGACGCACTCGCCGAAGTGCTTCCCGCCGTGCGCCCCGGCCGCAGCGAGCGGGACGTCGCCGCCGAGTTGGAGGGCGCGCTCCGGCGGCGAGGCAGCGAGTGGCACCCCTTTCCGACGATCGTCGCGTCGGGCGCGCGCTCGGCCCTGCCGCATGCCCGCACCAGCGGACGAACGATCGAGGCCGGCGACTGGCTGCTCCTGGACTTCGGCGCGCAGATTGAGGGGTATTGCGCCGACCTCACCCGCACGGTCGTCGTCGGCCGGAAGGCGGACGAGCGGCAGCGAGCCATCTATGACCTGGTTCGGGCCGCCCAGCGCCGCGCACTCGACCATCTGCGGCCCGGGATGACGGGTCGGGAGGGCGATGCGCTGGCCCGCGAGGTGATCGCCGAGCGCGGGTTCGGGCACGCCTTCGGACATTCGGTCGGCCACGGGCTTGGGCTCGAGGTGCACGAGGCGCCGCGGGTGGCGCCGACGGCCGAGACGCCGCTGCCACTGCATGCCGTGGTCACGGTGGAGCCGGGGATCTATCTTCCGGGCTGGGGCGGAGTACGGTTGGAGGACGACGTCTATCTAGGCCCTGGCGGACCGGAGTGTCTGTCGGACAACCGGACGGAACTGGTCGAACTCGTGTGAGGCCACCACCCCGCTTATGACCCCACAGGAAATGCAGCATCTCGCGGAGCTGCTCCAGACCGTTCCCGGCATCAAGTCGCTGGACCTGAAAGACGTGCGGCGACTCGCGCAGCTCCTCCGGGAGTCCCCCGAGATCGGGTCGATCGAGGTGAAGGGCTGGTTCGGCACCGGGATCGTCATCACCCGGACGTCGACCACCGTGTTCGCTGCCCCAGCTCCCGGCCCGGTCGCGGGGCCGGTGTCGCTGGCTCCCGCGGCAACTGTCGCCCACCGGGGCACCGACCACGCAGCGCCCGGGGCCGCGGCGGCCCACGCGGCGCCGGCCGGGCTAAAGGAGATCCGCTCACCGATGGTGGGTACCTTCTTCCGGTCCCCGGAGCCGGGGGCGGACCCCTACGCCCAGGTGGGCACCCGCGTCACCGCCGGGCAGACGGTGTGCATTATCGAAGCGATGAAGATCATGAACGAGATCGAGGCGGAGATCGCCGGCGTCGTGCGCGAGGTGTGCGTCGAGGACGCGCAACCCGTGGAATACGGACAGGTTCTCTTCCGGGTGGATCCGAATGGCTGAGCCGACCGGGGCCGGGGCCGTCGCGCCCTTCAATTTCAAGCAGGCCATCGCGCAGATGATCCAGCGCAACGGCTCCGACCTGCTTCTCAAGGTGGGCCGGGCGCCGACGGTGCGGGTGAACGGCGAGCTGGCCACGCTGGAGATGGCGCCGCTCAAGCCCGAAGACCTGAAGCTCCTGGCCGAGCAGGTGATGACGCCGCGGCAGGTGAAGGAGTTCGCCGAAAAGAAAGAGGCGGACTTCGCGATTGGCGTGCCCGGGGTCGGCCGCTTCCGCACCAACATCTATCAGCAGCGCGGCACGCTCGCCTTTGCCTTCCGCGCGATCCCCTACGAGGTCAAGACGATCCGGGAGCTGAGCCTTCCAGCCGTCCTCGAGGAGATCGCGCTGAAGCCGCGCGGGCTGGTGCTCGTCACCGGGATCACCGGGTCGGGCAAGTCCACCTGCCTCGCGTCCATGATCCATCACGTGAACCAGCACCGCCGCTGCAACATCATCACCATCGAAGACCCGATCGAGTTCCTGCACCGCGACGTCCAGTCGAACATCTCCCAGCGGGAGGTCGGGAGCGACACGCTCTCGTTCGGCGCCGCGCTGCGGCACGTGCTGCGCCAGGATCCCGACGTGATTCTGATCGGCGAAGTCCGCGACGCCGAGACGCTGGACACGGCCCTCAAGGCCGCCGACACCGGCCATCTCGTGTTCTCCACGCTGCACACCACCGACGCCACCCAGACCATCAACCGGGTCATCTCCTTCTATCCACCGTACCAGCACCAGGAGATCCGGTCGCTGCTGGCTACCGCGCTGGCGGCGGTCGTCTGTCTCCGCCTCGTGCCCCGCAAAGACGGGCGGGGCCGCGTGCCGGCGGCGGAAGTTCTGGTCAACTCCGCCGCGGTGGCGGACAACATCCGCGACATCGAAAAGGCGCTGAACATCCCGGACCTGATCGCCGAAGGCACCGTGTCGTACGGCATGCAGTCGTTCGACCAGTCGCTCATGAAGTGGTACAAGGAGGGCTCGGTCGCGTACGAGAGCGCGCTCTTCTACTCGTCCAACCCGAGCGAGTTCGCCCTCCGCGTCTCGGGCGTGGACTCCGCCTCCGACCGCAAGTTCTCCGAGATGAGCGGCGACCAGGGCGCGGCGCGGTCGCTCGATCTCACGCCCTGATGCTCAAGAAGGTCCTCATCGCGAACCGCGGGGAGATCGCCCTGCGGGTCATCCGCGCGTGTCGCGAGCTTGGCCTCCAGACCGTCGCCGTCTACAGCGAAGCCGACCGGGAGTCGTTGCATGTCCGCTTCGCGGACGACGACGTCTGCATCGGTCCGCCCCCCGGGCGCCTCTCGTATCTCAAGATCCCGAACCTCATCGCGGCCGCCGAGATCACGGGGGCCGACGCCATCCACCCGGGGTACGGCTTCCTCGCGGAAAACGCCGAGTTCGCGGATACCTGCCGGGCCTCGAACATCACGTTCATCGGACCGACGGGCGAGCAGATCCGCCTCATGGGCGACAAGGCCACCGCGCGGCGGCTGGCGCAGGACGCAGGGGTCGCCACGGTGCCCGGATCGCCGGGGACGATCGACGATCCCGAGCAGGCCCTGGCCTTCGCCGAGCAGATCGGGTTTCCGGTCATCATCAAGGCGACGGCCGGCGGGGGCGGGAAGGGGATGCGGATTGCCCACGACGCCGAGCAGTTCGTCCAGCTCTTCGGCCTCGCGCAGAACGAAGCGCTGGCGGCGTTCGGCAACGGCTCGGTCTACGTGGAGAAGTACCTGGAGCATCCGCGCCACGTGGAGATCCAGGTGCTGGGCGATACCCACGGCAAGGCCGTCCATTTGGGTGAACGGGACTGCTCGGTCCAACGGCGGCATCAGAAGCTGATCGAGGAGAGCCCGAGCCCCGCGCTCAACACCGACCTGCGCCGGCGCATGGGCGACGCCGCAGTGGCGCTGGCATCGAACATCGCGTACCAGGGTGCCGGCACGGTCGAGTTTCTGCTCGACACCGATGGTAAATTCTATTTCATGGAGATGAACACCCGGATCCAGGTCGAGCATCCGGTAACCGAGATGGTAACGAGCTTCGATCTCGTCAAGGAGCAGATCCGGATCGCCGCGGGCGAGCCCATCAGCTACATGGGTGACGGCACCCGGCTCCGCGGGCACGCCATCGAATGCCGCATCAATGCCGAAGATCCGTATCGGAACTTCCAGCCGAGTCCGGGACTCATCACGGCGTACCACCCGCCGGGCGGTCCCGGCGTCCGGGTCGACACGCACGTCTATGCCGGCTACACCGTGCCGCCGTTCTACGATTCGCTGCTGGCCAAGGTGATCGTGCATGGCAATACCCGGCAGGAAGCGCTCTCACGCATGGGGCAGGCACTGGACAGCTTCATCCTCGAAGGCGTGACCACGACCATTCCGTTTCTCGCCCGCGTCATCCGGCATCCGGATTTCGTGCGCGGCCAGGTGGACACCCGATTCCTCGAGCGGGAGGCCCACCTGCTCCAGCCCGACGCATGAGACGCCTCGACGTCGCGTTCTCGCCGCTCGGCCTCGGGCCGCCGGACGTCCAGGGACGGACGGTGTTCGTGCTCGACATTCTGCGGGCCACCACCGCCATGTGTGCCGCGCTGCATCACGGCGCCCGCGCGCTCATCCCGGTGGCGTCGACCGAGGAGGCGCTCCGCCTCGCGCAGACCATCGGCAGCGCCGACGTGCTCCTGGCCGGCGAGAAGGACTGCGTGCGGATCCCGGGCTTCGCGCTCGGCAACAGCCCGCTCGAGATGACCGAGCAGACGGTGCGGGGCAAGACCCTCATCGTCACCACGACCAACGGCACCAAGGCGCTGCTCGCGGCCCAGGGCGCCGCCGCGGTCTACGTGGCGGCCGCCGTGAACCTCACCGTTGCCGGCGAGCGGGCCCGGCAGGCCCTGGAGGAGCACCGCGACGTGCTCATTCTGTGCGCGGGACGGGAGGCCGTGTTCGGCCTGGACGACGCATACTGTGCCGGACGCCTCGCGATCGCGGCGCTGGGCGGGCGCAAGCCCAGACGGGGACTCAACGACGCTGCGATCGCGAGCCTCGATCTGGTGCGGCGCTACGGGGACAACTGGGCGCGACCCCTCTCCTACAGCCGTGCGGGGCGCGAGCTCGCCCGGTTGGGCTTCGGGAGCGACGTGCTCGATGCGGCGCGGATGGATGCCTATCCCGTGCTCCCGCAGTTTCACGAGCGCCGGGTGACCCCGGCCCACCAGACCCCCGCGCAGACCCAGGTCGCCTCGCAACCCCAGCTTCATCCGCTGCCTCAGCCCCAGCCGTCATGACCGTGGATTCCCGCCGCCGGCTCGGCGCCGTGACGGCGCTCGTGCTGGGCGTCTTCGTCGGCCTGACGCTGCTGCCCATCCCGCTCACGGGCCCGGTCGGTGGCTGGATCGGGCATGGCCTCTGGCACACGCTCGGCGTGGGCGCCGTCGGTCTCCCGTTGCTCGGCATCGGGCTCGCGCTGGCCGGCTTCGAACGGCTGGGCCGGCTGGACATGAAGCGCGCGGCGCTGCTCATGGGCGGCCTGAGCCTGCTCGTGCCCTATCTGATCGGCGTGTTCGGTGGCGTGAGCCACGTCGATCTGGTGCCCGACGTCGCTCAGCGCGGCCTGCCGGCCCGACTCGTGGGACTGGTCCCGGGATTCTTCTCGGAGCTGATCGCAGCCAAAATCGGCGTGGCGGGCGCGGTGCTGCTCGGGTTCCTCGCGCTTTCGGCGCTGACGCTGCTCACATTCGCCTGGCACCCGCTGCAGCGCCTCGAGGCCGGCAAGGACAAGGGGGAGAAGCGGGGAGACTTCGCGCGCCGCGAGCCGACCACCTCCTCCGCGCCGGCCGAGTCGAGTCCGGTCCCGGACGCGCCCAGCGGCCGTGGCGCACGCTCGGCCGGGGAGCCGCGCGGCTCGCGGGCAAAGGTGTCGAAGAAAACGGAGTCCAAGCGCGCCGGCGTCGAGAGCCTCGGTCCGGTGTGGGAGGTCGATCTGCTGGATCCGCCCTCGGGCAAGGCGGTGGACGCGGGAGAGACCGAGCTCAACGCTCTTCAGGAACGCCTCGAGGCCACCCTGAGCGAGTTCAAGGTCGAGGGCGACGTGGCCGGCCGCACCACGGGTCCTGTGGTCACGCAGTACGGCGTGCGGCTGCGGCCGGGCGTCAAGATGAACCGGCTCGTCGCGCTGGCGGACGACCTCGCCCTGAAGATGAGCGCCCGGTCCATCCGGGTGGCCCGGATCCCGGGCCGTGACATGGTCGGTGTCGAGGTGCCGAATCCCAAGTCCCGCGTGGTCATGCTGCGCGAGCTGCTGGAAGACGAGGCCTGGGCCGCCGAGGACCGGGTCCTCCCCGTGACGCTGGGCCTCGACCTCGAGGGGCGCCCGGTCATCGCCGACCTGGCGAAGATGCCCCACCTCCTCATTGCGGGCGCTACGGGAACGGGGAAATCAATCGGGATCAACGCGATCATCACGTCGCTCATCTACCAGTACCAGCACAAGGGAGATCTGCGGTTCCTGATGATCGACCCGAAGATGGTCGAGCTGTCGATGTACAAGGATCTGCCGCATCTCCGGCATCCGGTGGTCACCAACAACCGGGAGGCCGCGCGCGTGCTCAAATGGGCGGTGGCCGAGATGGAGCGGCGGTACGCCTTGCTCGAGGCCAACGGCGCGCGCAACATCATCGACTTCAATCGGAAGGTGCTGGACGGGAAGACGCTGAGAAATCCGGTCCCGAAGAAGGTGACGCTGAGCGACGTCGCGGCCGAGCCGCCGGACACCCCGCTCCCGGCACCGGACGAGCCCTACACCCAGGGGAAGCTGCCGCTCATCGTGCTGGTCGTGGACGAGCTGGCCGATCTCATGATGACGGTGCAGGCCGAGATCGAGGCCCCGCTCGCCCGGCTGGCCCAGAAGGCGCGCGCCGTCGGCCTCCACCTTATCGTGGCCACGCAGCGACCATCGGTGAACGTTATCACCGGACTCATCAAGGCCAATTTCCCCAGCCGCATCGCGTTCCGGGTGGCGCAGAAGGTGGACAGCCGGACGATCCTCGATCAGAACGGTGCGGAGGCGCTGCTCGGCAAGGGCGACATGCTCTTCCTGGAGCCGGGCAAGAGCGAGCCGATGCGGCTCCAGGGCGCGTTCATCAGCACCGAGGAGAGCGAGAGGCTCATGCGCCGGTATCGCGATTGGGAGAAGGAGCAGGAGGGGCGAGGAGTGGCTGAAGCTGCGGAAACCAACATTCTCGACGAGGTGCCGGACACCGAGGACGGCGACGGCGGCCGCGAGGAGGGCCTGGATCCCTCGGAGCGCGATCCGATGTTCCGAGAGGCCGCCTTCACCTGCGTGCAGAACCAGGGCGGCTCCACCTCGCTGCTCCAGCGAAAGCTCGGGATCGGGTACGGGCGCGCCGCGCGACTCATGGACCAGCTGGAAGACGCCGGGATTCTCGGCCCGCAGAACGGCAGCAAGCCGCGCGACGTGCGAATCGGGATCGACCAGGTGGACGAGTACTGCTCCTGAGCCAGGCCGAGCCGTGACCGGCTCAGGCCAGGTTCATCCTCCGGAGCAGCGCCGTGAACCTTGGATATTTCTGCAGCGGGCCGAACAGGAACGAGCCCTTGATGCCGTAGACGGAGCCGGACCGCTCCGCAAAGGCTTGCTCCAGGCAGTCCATGGCCCGATCGAGGTCGTTCAGCCCCGTATAGACATACGCGAGATGGTACGGCGACACGTGGCGCTGGCCGGACAGTTCTTCGAGCTGGCGCAGAATGCCCCGGGCCGCTTCCGCCCGGCCCGCCAACGCATAGGCCTGCCCCAGCTGTCCCAGAAACATCGTGTCTCCCGGGACGAGCCGGGCCGACCGCTCCAGCTCGGCCAGTCCCTCGTCGTGCCGGCCTAGCTTCATGTAGGCCCACCCCAGCAAAGCGTAGCTGCGGGGATACTCGGGGTCGAATTCGATCATGCGCTTCGCCGCCTGAACAGCTTCCTCGTAGCGTCCGGCCCGCAACAGCGCGGAAGCCACATCGGAGCGGTGGACCAGCGGGTCCAGCTCCTGCGCCCGGCGCACCAGTGCGAGCGCCTCGTCGTGCCGCTCGAGCGCCCAGCACAGCCAGCCGTAATGATCGTAGATGTCCGCGCTGCCGGGGCTCAGCTCAAGCGCGAGCTTGAGCTCGGCCTCCGCTCCGGTCCAGTCGAAGTCCCAGACCAACCGGAGCAGGGCCATCACGCCATGCGCTTCCGCAAGGTGGCCGTCGAGGTCGAGCGCCCGCGCGGCGGCGTCTCGCGCGCGGGCGCAGGCCACCTCCGGGTCCATCCTCCCGCCCCCCTGGCTGATGACGAACTCGATGTACGCCAGGGCGATGCCTGCGTGGGGCAGCGCGTAGCCGGGGTCGTTCACGAGTGCCTGCTCGAAATAGCCGATGGCCTTGAACAGCGCCGCTTCCGTGTGATACTGGGAGAGCCAGTGCCGTCCCTGGACGTAGAGCTGGTAGGCCAGGAGGTCGCGCGTCGGCTCGCGGCAGATCCGGGTGCGCTCGTCGGGTGAGAGCTCGGCCTTGAGGGCGGCCGCGATCTGGAGCGCAACGTCGCTCTGGATCGCGAAGATGTCGGTGAGCTGCCGGTCATACGTCTCCACCCACAGGTGCGCGTCCGTCTCCGCGTCGATGAGCTGCGCCACGATACGCACGCGGTCCCCCGCCCGGCGCACGCTCCCCTCGAGCAGGCTCGTGACTTGGAGCGTCGCCGCGATCTCCCGAAGGCTGCGGTCCCGCTTCTTGAAGGCCATCGCCGTGCCGCGCGAGATCACCTTGAGGGCCCGCATCTTGGATAGTTGGGCGATGACGTCCTCGGTGATCCCGTCGGCGAAGAACTCGTTGTCCGGGTCCTGGCTCAGACTCAGAAAGGGGAGGACGGCGACCGACGGCGCCCGCGCACGGGGTACCGCGGAGCCGGAGAGCGCCTCGGCGATCGCCGCCGCCGACGCGAACCGGTCGTCCGGCGCCCTGGCGAGCGCCTTGCCCAGGGCGTCCTCCACGGCCGGCGTCACCGCGGGACGCAGGCGCCGGACCGACGGCGCCGGCTCGGTGATCCGCTTGAGGATCACCGCCTGCGCGGTCGGGCCCGTGTACGGCGGCTCGCCCGCGAGCATCTCGTACAGCACGCAGGCGAGACTGTAGACATCGCTGCGCCCGTCGATCGCCGGCTCACCACTGGCCTGCTCCGGGCTCATGTAGGCCGGCGTGCCGAGCGTGAAGCCGGTGGCGGTCAGGTGCTCGCTTCCCGCGGCGTCCACCGCGTGGGCGATCCCGAAGTCAGCGAGCAGGGTGTCACCCTCGGGAGTGAGGAGGATGTTCTCCGGCTTTACGTCCCGATGCACCACCCCGTGCCGGTGCGCGTGATCGAGCGCAGCTGCAATCTCGCGGGCGATCCGGATCGCCTCGTCCATCGGGAGCGGTCGCAGGCGTCGGAGCCGGTGGCGCAGGGATTCACCCGCGACGTACGGCATAGTGAACCAGAGGCGGCCCGCGGTCTCCCCGGAGTCGTGAACCGGCAGAATGTGGGGGTGCTGGAGGCGCGCCGCGACCCGGATCTCGCGTTGAAATCTCTCAGGGCCGAGCGTGGCGCCGAGCTCGGAATGGAGGACCTTGAGCGCGACCGGCCTATCGTGCTTCAGATCGTGCGCGAGGTAGACCGTGGCCATCCCGCCGCGCCCGAGTTGCCGCTCGAGGACATAGCGGGTGTTGAGGGCATCACCCAATTGGGCTTGCAGCTCG
>CAZFKN010000074.1:0-15775 GCA_964519805.1 uncultured Gemmatimonadaceae bacterium | reverse complement strand
AGGTGACGGTCGGCGGGCACAGGGAGATCGGGAGCAGCCGGTTGCGGTAGCTCACATGGTACCCGGTGAGCGAAGCCTCGACGCCGCGCCGCCGGGTCCGCACGCCCACGTCGAACGTCGTGCTGCGCTCGGGTTGAGCGGTCTGCCGCAGGAAGTCCCACACGGCCGGATTGGTGTTGAAGACACCGGTCGCCGGGGAGTAGGGGAACTGGTTCACGTTCTCCGAGTAGTTGCCGAACAGCTCCTCCGACCGCGTGACGCCGAACACGACACCCACCTGCGGGAGGACCTTGCCGGGCGTGGGCAGCGAGAGGTCCGGGCGGCCGGCATCGGCAAAGATCGGTGCCGCCACCCCGTCGGTCGGCGTGTTGCCGTTGTTGGTGAAGTCGGCACCCACGTGGACGTACTTGGCGCCATACGTGAGCCGGAGCCGGTCGTCCATGAAGAGATTGGTGTTCTGGATATAGAGGAGCGTCGTCTTGATGTCCCCGTGCCGATCGAAATCGAGGCGCAGGACATCGGAGAAATCGACCGCGGGGCCGGTGGCATAGTCCACCAGGCGCCAGCGGGGGCGCCGGATGTTCGTGCTGTTGGTCTCGAGCCAGGCGCCCACCTCCAGCTTGTTGGCCACGTTGCCCAGCTTGAACTGGCTGGTAACGCGCGCGTTGCCGCCGAACCGGTTGATGCTGTACTGCGTCTGACGGAACATGATCGGGTCTGGGCTGTACGACGCGCCGTAGCTGGGCGCGTGCCAGTCACCCCCGCCGCGGTTCAGGTGGAAATAGGGCTGGATGACGAGATGCGTGCGCTCGCCGAGCGCGAAATCTCCCGCGACGTAGGCCAGATGATCGAGCCGGGCGCCCTGCGCCGAGAAGAAGTAGGCCACGTCGCCGAGCGGGCTGCCGGCAGCGGCATACTGAGCGTACTGCTGCGCTTGTGCCCAGGAGCTGAAGTAGTCGAAGCGCGGACCGGTCGTGATACCCGGGACGGCGTTGTCGAACACGGAGAGCGAGAGGTCCATGTAGTCGCTCTCCTTCTTGTCCGAATAGTCGTAGAAGACCGAGATCTTGTTGGCGCCGAAGAGGAAGCTGAGCTTGGCGTTGAGCTGGTCCTGCCAGTTCTGTCCCGTGCCGAAGAGCCCACTCTGGC
Source organism: uncultured Gemmatimonadaceae bacterium (assembly GCA_964519805.1). Taxonomy (GTDB): domain Bacteria; phylum Gemmatimonadota; class Gemmatimonadetes; order Gemmatimonadales; family GWC2-71-9; genus DASQPE01. The sequence continues at coordinate 14,626 of CAZFKN010000074.1, read as the reverse complement.
CGAACAGGAACCCGTTGTCGCCGGGGAAGTCGGAGAAGCGCTCGCCGGCACCCTTCCACTTGTCGCTATCAGTCCGTGAATAACTCAGATACCCCTTGAAGAACCCGTTCGATCCCATCGGATGGATGCCGGACTCGAGCCGGAGGTAACTGCGGCGGGCGCTGGCGCTTCCGAGCATCTGGCGGAACTCTCCGCCGGCCCGGTTACCGGGGTCGGTCGAGGTGTACTGGATGACGCCGCCCAGGTTGTTGGCGGAGGCTGTGCCCAGCGTGCCGCTGCCCTGGGTGACGGCAGCGGCCCCCAGATTTTCGGGGTCCACTGCGCGACCGACGCCGAGCCCGTCGAAGTTCCCGTACGACATGTCACCGAGCGGTACGCCATCGAACGTTTGCCCGATCTGCTGGGTCTGAAAGCCACGGATCGTCACGCGATTGGACCACTCGTACTGCCCGAACGCATCGGCGCTCTGCATGTTCACGCCCGGGAGCTGCTCGACCACCTTGAGTGCGCTGGTCCCCGGCGGCGCCGAGCGGATCAGCACGGAGTCGATATCGTTGCCGCCGCGATCCTTACCCTTGCCGGTGACCGACCCGCGTACCTCGATCTCGTGAAGCTGCTGGGCGCTGTCGGTGCGCGCGGCCGGTTGGCCGGCTGGCTGCTGGGCCGAAGCGGCCCCCGCGACAGCCAGCGAAGCGATTGCCAGCCCGGGCCAGACAGACGATGAACGGAAAGGAACGAACATTCGAGCACCCCCTCTTCGAGGCGAGCGGCGTGGGATGTGTCGTGGACGCTCCGACAGTGGCGCTGCCGCGTAACAGCGATCCGCCGAGACAGGTAACGCGGGAGTCAGCGCGAGTAACGCCCGCGTAACCCGGCAGCAGCCCAACCGACGCCCGCCAGAACTGCGATGATGGCGGGATACCACGAAGCGATGCGGGGGAGGTGCGTGTAGGTCTCGACTCCGATGACCACCGCGTGCGTCATGGGGACCAGGCCGAGCGGACGATCCAGCGCCGGCAGCAAGTGGTCCGGGCCGGGGGCCAGGAAGTAGAGGAAAGCCAGAACCGCGGCCACCGCGACCAGCATGCCTCCGATCACGACCCGCGGGGCACGCCCGGTCACCCGGCAGGCCACCACGACGACCACAGCGAGCGTCCACGCCGGCACCCCGATCGCCACCGTAAGAACGGCGACGCGGATCCAGCCGCCGGTCCAGAGGAGATACCACAGGTAGCCGGGCCCCCGGATGCTCATGAGGGCGAGCAGCACGACGGCCAGCCACAGCAACGGGCTCAGAACCGCGACGATGGCCGCGCCCCGCGCCGAGTCGGATTGCCGGCGGGAGAGAATGGCCGCGAGGACGGACACAAAGACAGCGACGGCGAGGGGGACCGTCAGCGCGATGGCCGGCGCCGCTGAGCCGAGCATGCCGAGGACGGCGAGCGTCAGGGCGGCCAGCACGAGAGCCGGGGCCGCGAGCAGGGCGCCCCGAGGCAGCGCTTCGTCGTCGAGTCGTTCCGGGGCGCGCGCGCCGATCCACAGAGCGCGGGAGGCGGACCTCGCAATGGATCGCGGCGTGTGTCCCGATTGTCCCGGGCCGCCGACCGCATGTCCTACGGCGCCGACCGCGAACACGATGGCCAGGAGGCCCAGCAGCACGCGAGCCGGCCAGCGCGTCGCCGTGCTCTGCTCGGCCAGGTCCACGCTCTGCAATGCTCCCGCGAAATGGAACGCCGGAAAGTCGAGGTCATCGGCAAAGGCCGCCCGATGCGACTCGGCGCGCCGACGAAACTCGGGGACTGCCCGGCGCCACCCCTGATAAGCCTCCGGATCGCCTGTGTCGAGCCACCGGTAGTACTGGAGAAAGGCGGCTCGGTACCACGCGAGCGCGTCGAGCAGGGAGGCCTCGTAGCGCAGCGACCGCTCGAGCTGCTCGAACAGACCGGGTCTCGCCGTGAGGGCGGGACGGGCACGCTCCAGCGCACTGCGCATGCTGTCGACGGTGGCAAGCGCGGCGAACCCGTCCGCCACCGCCGCACCGAGCCTTGGCTTCGCCACTGCGTAGATGCTGCTCGACACCGCGCTCCATCCGCCTACGATGTTCCACTCCATGATCCACAGCAGGGGCGGGACCTCGAATCCTCCGAGGCGAACCCGCGTCTCCGCGAATGGCGCTATGTAGAAGCCGCGGTCGAGGGCCGCGGGCGACAGGAGCAGCAGATCGGTCAGCGCCTCGACGGCGGTGGAATCGGTGGTCAGCTCACGGCGGACCCACTCCCGCGCCAGGTCGGCCGACGTGCGCCCGGCCTCGACCGCCAGGCGGGAGGTCACGTAGGCGTTGGCGTCGATCCAGAGCCAGAAGCCGTGCCGCGGGTAGAGCGACATGGGCCCCGCCCGCAGCGGGCCTCCGTTCTGGGTCCAGATCCAGGTCCCCACGACGTTGGCGTTGGCTTTGCGAAGGACGTTCAATGCCCGGGCGTGGAGCGCGCCCGTGTAGTTCGGGAAGGCCGCGAACCCCTCGAACTCGCGTCGGGCCTGGAATTCGATGATTCGCTTCTGTCGCCCGGCGAGGAGCGTGGGGTTGATGGGGAGGGGCCGGTAGAAGTCGCCCTCCTGAAACTTCGTTGAGATGACGAGGCTCGGCGACTCGATGTCGTCGAAGGCACGGGCGTAGGTTGCGGGATTGGTGTGCAGGTCGCCCAGCTCTCCCACGCCGACCGACCAGCTCCGCAGCACCAGGGTTCGGCTGCGCGTCTCGAAGACGGGCAACAGCTCGTGCAGCATCGCCCTCAATCCGGCGACCGACCCGACCAGAAACTCGCTCCGGTAGTCCCAGCCGGCGCGGCCGTAGAGCGACCCCGCCTCGCCGATGCGAACGACCACGCCCTGCACCTCGGGCAATTCCGCGAACGCCTCCTCGAATGCCGCCCGATACGTTGCCCACAGCGCAGGGTCGGTTGCGTCCAGCCGTCCGTTCCGCCGCAGATAGCGGTCGAGCGGCGGTGTCAGCGCGGCCATGTCGGTCGCCAGGTAGATGCCCATTCCCGCGCGGCGCGCGAGAGCGAACAGCTCGCGGAATCGCGCCCGCACCGCGCGATGCCGGGCCGCGAAGTCGGTCCCGGCGTACACCGAGGGCACCCGGTCGAACGTGATCAGCTCCAGGAAGAGGGGTACCACGATGGCGTTGTTGCCGTACGCGGCCATCCGCCGGACATATGCCGTCCAGTCGGCGCGGACCCGGCCAAACTCCGACTCGTCCACATAGGGAGGTGTGCGCAGGATCAGCCGGTGGAACGCCTTTGAGTTGTGAGAGTAGTCATCGCCCCAGGCGGACGTGTCGGTGGGTATGCCTACGCCCCCCAGGTCGACGAGTCTGAGGGGCAGCGGCCCCGCGACGGCGGACGACGTGACGGATACCGGGTCCCGTCGCGGCTCGGCCTCGATTCTGCCGCCTCGATCGATCGCGGTGGCGGCAATGGCGGCGAGGCCGAACGCGGTGAACGGTGCGAGCGCCGCCGGCCAGCGTCGCCGGGGCGTGGGCGTCAGGCGGCCTGCTCCGCGTTCGCGCCGTGGAGTGCCTCGCGATAGACATCGAGCACCGGAGCGCAGGCGGAGGCCCAGGACCGGCGAAGCGCCGCCGAGCGCGCGCCGCGGCCCAGGCGGTCGCGGAGGCCCGGGTCGCCCATGAGTCGGATGATTCCCGCGCTCAAGGCGACCGCGTCGTTCGGCGGCACGAACCACACGTTCTCGCCGTGGGTCGCGAACTCCGTGGGGCCACCGGCCGCCGCGACGACGCTGGGAAGGCCCGAGGCCATGGCCTCGAGCAGCACGTTACCGAACGTTTCGGTAGCGGACGGCAGCACGAACAGATCGGCCGACGCGTACGCAGCCGACAACTCCGGCCCGTGCCGCATGCCCCGGACCTGCACGTTGCGAAGTCCGCGCTGAAGGATCGCACTCTCCATCATCCCGGCTCCGACGAATACCAGGCGCGCCAGCTCAGTCCGACGGCCGAGCAGCTCCCACGCGTCGAGCAGGACACCGATGCCTTTCTCCGGCCCCAGCCGACCGACGAAGAGGACGACCAGATCCTGCGGCGTGACACCTCGCGCCGCCCGCCAGGCTTCCGAGCGGTGGATCGGGTGGAACACGTCGGTGTCCACCCCCCGGCCCCAGATCCGGGTATGCTGGACGCCGCGGGCCTCGAGGTGAGCGGCGTAGAGACGCGTGGGGCAGAGCACGCTGTGCGCCCGGCTGTAGAACCAGCGGAGGTACGTCCACCCGGGAGGCATCAGCCACGACACCCCGTAGTGTGCGGCGTAGCGCTCGTAGTCCGTGTGACTGGAGGCTACGATCGGCACGCCGAGCGCCTCGGCGCAACGGACGCCTGCGAGGCCGAGCGGAAACTCGGTGGCGACGTGGACGATGTCGGGGCGAAACGCAGCGACGTCGGCTAACACTTCCCTCCGGCGCGGGAACGCCCATTGCACCTCGGGCGAGAGAAACAGCGGGCGACTGGGCGAGCGGTGCACCTCGGCCCGGTCGCCGACACCGTCCGGCAGCGGATAGGTGGCGCTGTAGACCCGCGCGACGGCGCCTTCTCCCCGCAGGACGTTCACCAGCTGTCCCAGGGCCCGCGAGACACCGCTCACCATCGGCCAGTACACCTCTGAGAACAAGGCAACTCGCATGAGCCCTCCTCAGGCCAGGGATGCAGCGTCGCGCGCCGGCAGGGTGCGCCGGGACTGCGGCGCGGCCCGCAACACCTCCGACGCGCGTCCGATCCGGATACCGCAGTGGACGAACAGGGCAACTGCGAGGCCGGCAAGCACGTCCACTCCATAGTGGTGGCGAGTGTAGATCACCGCGACGCAAACGAGCACCGCCGTCACCCAGCAGGCGCGGGCCACCCACCGTGGGCACCAGCGGGCGGCGAGCAGCGCGAGCACGAAGCTCCCCGCGACATGTGAGCTGGGGAACGCGGTCCCGAGGGAGTCCGCCGCTCCGCGGATCGCCGCGTCGGCCCGCTGGAGCGCGGTCGCCTGGGCCGCATGCTGCGAGGCGCCGAAATAGTGCAGAGGTCCGACGACCGGATACACGGCGTAGACCAGGAAGCACACCAGGTAGGCCGCGGTCGCGTAGAGGACCAGCTCGCGTCGGGCCTTGCCGTGACCCGACCGGAGGATGCTGAGCGGAACGCCGACGAGCACGACGTAGTACGTGAGGTACGCCCCTTCCATCATTAGCCGGACCCATGGCGCCGGCGCGAGCAGGCCCCACACGAGGCTGGGCTGTACACCGAAGACGGTCTGGTCGAGCGCCGCGACGGCGCTATCGTGCGCGGCGCCAGGCAGGAGCGCGTAGTGCGCGCCCAGCTCCGGCCAGAATACGCCCAGCAGCACCAACGGGTAGACCTCTCGGAGCAGCCGGAGACGCCGAGGCATCGAGCCGGCAGGAGGCAGCGTGACAGGGATCAGCAGCAGGAGGAGGTGAAGCAGGAGATACCAGCGCGCCGTCGGGCTCGCCGGTGCCAGGGGCAGCCACAACGCGGCGAGCGCGAGTCCGTAACCCGCCACCCACCAGTCCACCGCCAGGAGCCGAGGGGACGATCCAGTCGCCGACACGCCGGGTGCTCCGGTGAGCAGTCGGACCGAACGCAAGCCAGGCCGCGTCGCAATCCTTTCTCGTGCCGGTCTCGAAGCCGTCACATGTCGACAGCAAGCGCACAAAGAACAAAGGTGTGACGGCGATGTCGTGTGTTGGTGACGTTGCCCGGCATCGTTGGGGTCGAATGCCGGATCCATCACCGCTGGCGGATCGACTCGAGAACAGCGTGTTCTCGGCGTCCGTGCGCCTCGATCGCCCCTCGGTGGCGCGGGCGTCACTGCCGCCACCTCTGCGCGCCGACGCGGAGCTGGGGGTGCTCGACATCACCGAGTATTTCGGCGAGACCAGCGGTGGGGTGCGCACCTATCTCCTGCAGAAGGCCCGGCACGTGGCGGCCAACCCGACGCTGCGGCAGGTGCTCGTCGTCCCCGGTGCCCGGGACCGGATCGTGGACGGCGCCGGCGTGCGCTGCTACCGGCTTCGCGGCCCCACCATCCCGACCCGCAAGCCGTACCGCTTCATGCTGGCGCCTCGATCGGCCGCCCGCATCGTCGCGCACGAGCGCCCCGATGTGGTGGAGGTCGGCAGCTCCTGGCTCGGCCCTTGGCTGGTGCTCGGCCCGGCGAGGAAAGCCCGACTCCCGGTGGTGTGGTTCTTCCACGACCACTTCCCTCGAATCATCGACGACGTGCTCGGCAACGACGGCCGCCGAGCCGGCTCCGCGGCCTGGACCTATCTCCGCGCCGTCGCCGATCGGTGCGACGCGGTCCTCGCGCCGTCCGAGTTCGTTGCCCGCGACCTGGAGCTGCACGGCGTCCGGCGCGTCGTTCGCGTCGCACTCGGAGTGGACCTGGACCGATTCACGCCGGCACGTCGCGCGGCGAGCGCCGATGTCCGTCGGGAGCACGGTATGTCCGGTGGTCCGCTGGTGCTCTACGCGGGGCGGGTCGCACCGGAGAAGCGGCTGACCACGCTCCTCGGCGCGTGGCCGGCTGTGGCGCGACGAACGGGGGCGCAGCTGCTGATCGTCGGCGACGGTCCGGATCGGACCAGACTGCAGGCGCAGCGTGCGGGGGGCTCCGTGATTTGGCTACCGTTCGAGCCGAACCGGGACCGCCTCGCCGACCTCCTTGCCGCGGCGGATCTGTATGTGTCGCCGAGCCCCCTCGAGACCTTCGGCCTCGCGGCGCTCGAGGCACTCGCGAGCGGGACGCCCGTCGTGACGGCGGATGCCGGAGGCGTGGCCGAGACCGTGACGCGGTCAGGGGCCGGCTTTCTGTATCCGGCCGGCGCGGCGCCCACCCGTGCCGGCGCGGCGGGGGCGGAAATGGAGGCCCTCGGCGAGACGATCGTCGCCGCGCTAGCCGCCGACCTGAACCTCCTGGGTGCACTGGGACGTCGTCACGTGGAAGAGCATCATGCCTGGCCGACCGTACTGGCGCGCCTCTTCGCCGTGTACCGCAGCTTGGTCCGAGCCTGATGCTGCTCGTCTCCCTCCACGACGTGACACCGGCCTACGCGGAGGAGGCCAGACTGCTGTGGCTGTTGTGCCGGAATCGCGGCGTCGTGCCGGCCCTGTTCGTCGTCCCCGATTGGCACGGCCGGTGGCCGCTCGCTGCCCATCCGGCGTTTGTCGACTGGCTCCGCGACTGCGCGCAGGTAGGGGCCGACATCGTGCTCCACGGCTATCGCCACGACGAGTGGGGTTCGCCGCGGCACTGGCGGGATGAAATCCGGGCCTGGGGCCGCACCCGGCGGGAGGGGGAGTTCCTCACGCTCGACACGTCGCGCTCCCTCGCGCGGATCGCCTGCGGCGTCGACGCGCTCAGACGCTTGGGACTGGCTCCCGAGGGCTTCGTGGCGCCGGCATGGCTCGCCCGCGAAGCGGCCTATGTCGCTGCGGGAAGGGTCGGTCTCCGGTTCGCGGAGGACGTCGCCGCCGTGCGACTGTTGCCGGCGGACGTGCGGCTCCCGGCCCCGGTGGTGCGATGGAGTGCGCGCAACCCGGTCCGCGCAGTGGGCTCCGCGGTGATCGCCGAAGCGCGGTGGTGGATACGGCGACCGATGTCGCTCTGCCGGATCGGCCTGCATCCACCCGACGTCAGGCGTCGGGTGACGGCCGCATCGCTCGCGCGGACGCTGGACCGCTGGCTTCAGCTGCACGTCCCGGTCTGCTACCGGGACGTCGCGCGGGCGGCGAGCGCCGGCGGATGACGCGCGCTGCCGCGCACCTGATCTGCTTCGGGCTCGTGGCAGCCGACCTCCTGGCCAGAGCGTGGCGAATCCGTTGGCTCCTCTGGGGGACTGGTCACCGGATGTCACTCGGCCGCGCAGTCGCGATCAACGCCGTCGGCGATGCGGCCTGTGCCTTGAGCCCCATGCGCGTCGGCGGTGAACCCGCACGGCTTGCCGGCATGTTGCGGTCGGGCGTGCCGCTGGGGCGCGCGATCCCGGCCGTGGCGATCGAGGTGGTGGCGGCGTGGCCGATCCTTCTGCTCTTCGCGGCCTGGCTGGGGCTCTCCTTCGCCCCCGACTGGTGGCGAACGGCCGCCCCGATCCTCGGAACTCGCCTGGTCAAGCTGTGGCCCTGGGAATTGCTCGTGGGGTTTGCGTCGCTGGCGGCGTGGGTGCTCGCGCGGCGCATGCGGCGGCGCTGGCTTCCCGCCACCGTCGCGCCGGTGAGCCGGATGGATCGGCCGCTCCGGCTCTGGCCGTTGCTCGCGAGCGCCCCGTTGTCTCTCGTCAACATCGCGAGCCGGGCGGCTGTTCTCCCCGTGCTCGTGTCGACGCTGGCCGAGCCACCCGACTTGGGCGTGGCGGCGTTCGGCTCGCTCGCGCTCCTGTACGGCCAGCTCTTCCTTCCGACGCCTTCCGGCGCCGGCGTGGTCGACATCGCTCTGCTCGCGGGAATGGCTGGATCGCTCGGCGGCGACGCAACCTGGGTGCTCGGCGCGTGGCGGTTCTACACCACGGGTGCGGGGATACTGCTGGGCGGGGTGTGCGCGGCGACGCTTTGGCTACGCCGCCGCGCACGGCCGGTCAGTCGTGGTCGTGGTCCCGATCGCGATCGCGATCGTGGTCGTGAGCACGATCGCGATGCCGCCACTCCCAGTACTCTCGCTTCTCCGGGTCGCTCCGCTTGAAGAAATCGCGGTGGTCGCGGTGCGTGTCGCTTTCCCAGCGCAGATAGAAGACGTTCTCGTCGCCGTCCCAGCGGTGATAGTCGCGGTACTCGTCGTCGTAGTATCGGTGCGTCGCGCAGCCGGCAACGGCAGCCGGTAGCGCGAGCGCGAGCGCCGTCAGCAGTGATCCGAGATTACGGGGCTTGATACGCATGGCTGTCGTTTCCTCCGTTGTCGGGAGGGTCGGCGGCGAAACCCGCCTGCGACCCCGGCGGCAAGATGGCGAGTCCCCGAGGAGAGGGAAATTGAACGCAGGTTAGACGGCGGGGTTGGTCCCGGGGAGGTGGTCCGAAGCCGCTGCGGAGAGACTACTTACCTGATGCGAGCCGCTCGAAGCGCGGATCGCCGCGCAACGGCCCGTAGGTGGGATCGATCCGGAGCGATGCCGGTGTCGTGGACCCGGGCAGGTGAAGGAGGGTGTCCGCCCAGGCGATCGCCCCGGCCTTGTTACCCAGAATGAGGTCGATGTCGCGCAGGCCAGAGACGAAGAAGCCCCAGCCGGCGGTTCCCGGAACCGGCTGATACATGAGGCGTACCTTCTCAACCTGCGCAAGGGCCTGCTCCCGCTGTCCAGCGGCGGCGAGCGCCAGCGCCAGATTGTAGCGCGCGAAGAAGTCCTCCGGGTGCCGGGCGACTCTTCGCTCGAGCAGAGGACGCGAGATCAGGGCCGCGGCCTTGGCCGCGGCATACTGCCCGGCGTTCCAGCGCACGAGTGCGACCGCGCCGAGCCCCACTCCCGAGTCCGGCGCGAACGCTGTGGGCGGCAGGCGCAGCGCCAGCGCCTCCAGCGAATCATCCAGCCAGACGAACGGCGGCTGCGCCACGGCAAAATCGACAGGCGCAATGTGCTGGAGGGCCTCCCGAACCGCTGCCCGGGCGCCCGGCGCATCGCCGCGTGCCATGCGTGCCACGGCCACCTCCACGACCAGGTCCACGTTGTCCGGCGCAAGCCTGAGCGCGCCAGTCGCCACCGAGTCGGCCTCGGCGAACCGCCGGAGATCGAGCAGGGCGCCCGCGTAGCGCCGCGCCACCAGCGGCGACCGCGGATCGACCCGAGCCGCCTCGGCGTAGCTGGAAACGGCCTCGTCCGTCCGGCCGAGGGTCGACAGGATGCCCCCGAGGAAGCTCAGCACGTCGGGATCGTGAGGCGCAATGCGCCGGGCGCGCTCGAATTCGTCCACGGCGCCGCGGGTGTCGCCGTCGAGATTGCTCTTGATGAACCCGACGGCGTAGTGCGACTCGGCCCGATCGGGCGCGAGGGCCGTGGCCCGATCCGCCGCCTGCCGAGCCGACCGGCCCACGCTGTCCGAGTTGTCGCCGCTCGTATAGCGAATCGCCTCGGCCCGTGCAAGGCGGGCCCATGCCAGGGCAAACTTGGGATCGCGCTGGACCGCCTCGCGGTATGCGGTGGCGGCTCGGCGGGCCGACTCGCCGTCGGCCTTGCCCTCGGTGATGAGAATCTGCTCGCCCCGGAGGAACGCGTCGTACGCCGCGAGGTCCTGGGTAGGTCGAGCCGCCAGCTGCTGCTTGGCGCTGTCACCCAGCGCCACGTTCAGCGCCTGGGCGACGTCTCCAGCGATCTGCGCCTGCACCTGGAAGACGTCCGTGAGCGATGCATCGAACTGCTGGCCCCAGCGGGTGCGCGGCGCGTGCGCGGGCCCGGCGTCTACCAGCTCGGGAATCACCCGCACCCGGCTCGCCCCGCTCGGCTGTTTCTCCCAGCGCACCGTGGCCGTGAGCAGGTAGTCGGCGCCCAGCTCCCGGGCGATCTGCTGCGGCGGCTTGGTGGTGTGGCGATACTGATTGGAGCTGCCCCGCGCGATCACCTCCATGCCGCCCAGCTGCGAAAGCTTGCTCCGGACTTCGTCGGTGACGCCGTCGGCGAAGTAGGCCTGCGCCGAGTCGCCCAGGTTCTCGAACGGGAGCACGGCGAGCACCTTGGCTCCGCTCGGCTCACCGGCGGCACCGGTGTGGGCCCGGCGCCAGGCGAACAGGACGCCGAGGCCCAGGGCGAAGCCGAGGCCAAGGGTTATCGCGCCAACCGGAACACGGCGGCGCAGCGGCGGCCCAGGCGGCGGCACAGCTGCGGGAACGCCGGCCGACGACGCAGCCGTGGCGCCCGTGGCCGGGGGCTGCATCGGCGTCACGACCGTCGGCAGGGCCGTCGGGGTCGTCACCACCTGCTGGAGGGCTTGGGCGAACTCGAAGGCGCTCGAGAACCGGTCGGCCGGCACCAGGGCGAGCGCCCGCTGCAGGGCGAGGTCCGCGGTCTCCGGCACACTCGGACGCACCCGTCGCACGCTCGGCACGGGATCGGCGAATCGTTTGGCCACGATCGCCTGCGCGCTGGGCCCGGTGTACGGCGCCTCTCCGGCCAGCATCTCGTACAGCACGCACGCAAGACTATAGAGATCGCTCCGCCCATCCACGTTGCCGCCGGCCGCCTGCTCCGGGCTCATGTAGGCCGGTGTGCCGACGGCCATGCCGGTCTGGGTCAGCGCCTCGCCGCCCAGCGCCCGCGCAATGCCGAAGTCGGCCACCAGCACCTCACCCCGCCTGGTAAGCAGGATGTTCTCCGGCTTGATGTCGCGGTGGACCACTCCGTGCTCGTGGGCATAGTCGAGCGCCGCCGCAGCCTCGCGCGCGATCCGGAGCGCGTCCTCCACGGGGAGCTGCTGTTCCCGGCGCAGCCGGTCGCGCAGGCTCTGGCCCTCGACGAAAGGCATCGTGAACCAGAGCTGGCCGGCGGCTTCACCGGAGTCGAGCACGGTGAGAATGTGGGGATGCTGGAGCCGCGCGGCGATCTCGATCTCGCGGTGGAAGCGCTCGGCGCCGAGGGAGGCTGCCAGTTCGGGCAGGAGCACCTTGAGGGCGACGGGACGCTTGTGCTTCAGGTCGTGCGCCAGGAAGACCGTGGCCATGCCACCGCGTCCCAGCTCACGCTCCAGCGTGTATTGACCGGCGAGGCCGGTCATGAGCTGCGCATCAAGCTCGGCCATCAGCCGCCCGCCAGCTTCTGGAAGCGCGGATTGCTTCGGAGCGGCGCGAAGTTGGGGTCGATTCGGAGCCACCCGGGCGAAAGGAAGTACGGCGTCTTGAGCAGGGTCTCGAGCTGGTCGACCGCCTTGTCCGGCTCGCCGGCCAGCACGTAGATCCTCGCCAGTTGGTGCTGGATGTACGGACCCATATAGCCGTCGTGTAACCCCGCCACCAGCGCCGCGGCCCGCTCGCCTTCCCGGATGGCATCCGCCTTCCGGCCCAAGTACGCGAGCATCAGGCCGAGAAACACCCGCCGCTGTGGATCGTCAGGGGTGGCCTTCAGCGTCTCCGCGTAGCCCGCGATTCCCGAATCGGCGTAGGCGCGCGCCTTGGTCACGTCACCGCGCAGGTAGTAGGTCTGGGCAATCACGCCACCCCACGTCCCCCGATCACCGTCGTACGCCCCGACGGGCAGGCGAAGCAACAGTTGCTGCTCGGGATCGTCCAGCGCCCAGCAGAGATCCCAATAGTTCCCGAAGGCGGCGACGAGCGCCGTCGGCTCGACTTCCGCGGGTGCGGAGCGAATCACGGCTTGCGCCCCGGCGAAATCACCCTGCGCCAGGTGAGCCATGGCCTTGTTCTCGAGCAGATCCAGATTGGTCGGTGCGAGAGCCAGCCCCCGGTCAGCCGCGGCGATGGCCTCGGGGTATCGTCTGAGACGGATGAGCGTCTGGGCCAGGCGGCGAGCCGTCACCGGTGATCGCGGGTCGAGCGCGCTCGCCCGCTCGAGGTGCTTGAGGGCGGCATCCCAACGGCCCAGGCTCTGCTCCGCCAACGTGGCGGACGTGAGCAGCTCCGCGCTGCCGGGCGCGGCCTTGAGCCCGGTCTCGAACGCTTCGAGAGCGCGGGCGTGTTCGTGTTTGACGTTCTCGAGATACGTGCCCAGCGCCAGCTGGCTCTCGGCCCGACCGGGGGCCAGCGCCAGGGCGCGCTCCGTCGCCCGCCGGGCAGCCTCGTCCCCGGCCGGCGTCGGGGTGACGTTGTAGTAATAGGACGCGTTCGCGCGGGCCAGCTGGGCCCAGGCCTGGACGAAGGTGGAGTCGATCGCAACCGCCCGCTCGTAGTGGGTGATTGCGCTGCGGAGCGTCGGCGGGTCCTGGATGGTCAACCCCTGCGACGCCTCTCCCTTCAGAAAAGCGTCGTAGGCCGCGAGGTTCTGGGTCGGCTTTTCGGTGAGGGTCTGCTGCTGGCTCGAGCCCAGCGCGACGTTGAGGGCGGACGCCACCTTGCCCGCTATGTCGGCCTGGACCTGGAAGACGTCCGTGATGGCAGCGTCGAACGGCTGCTGCCACTTGGTGCGCGGGGCCGCGCCCGAAGCTACCTCCACCAGCTCGGGGCTCACCTCGACTCGGCTGCTGCCGTCGCCTGCCTTGGCCCAGCGGATCCGGGCGATCAGGAGATAGTCCGCCCCCAGCTCCCGCGCGATCACCGGCAGGCTCTTGGCGCTGTGCTTGTACTCGTTCGAGCTGCGGCTCGCGATCACCTGGAGCCCCGGCAACGCGGAGAGCTTGCCCCGCACCGCGTCGGTCACGCCGTCCGCGAAATACTCGGTAGTCGAGTCTCCCAGGTTCTCGAACGGCAGCACGGCCAGGGTCCTGGCTCCGGCCTCGGCCTCAGCGACCGTGTGGCTGCGACGCCAGGCGAACAGGACACCCAGCCCGACGGCGAAGCCAAGGCCGAGGGTGAGGGCCGCGAGCGGGACTCGACGACCCGGACGCTCGCCACCCGCCGTCTGCGCGGAAGGGGCCGGAGGTGCGCCAACGGGCGCCGTCGGCGCGACCGCCGTCGGTGTGCTCGTCGGGGTCGCGATCGTCGGTTGGAGCGCCTGCGCCAACTGCCCGGCGGTGGCGAACCGATCGGCGGGGAGCGGTGCCAAGGCGCGCTGGATCGCCTGATCCACCCCCTCGGGCACGCTCCCCCGCGTGCGGCGCACGCTCGGCACCGGCTCGGTCAGCCGGCGCATCAGCATCACCTGCGGGGTCGGCCCCGTGTATGGCGCCTCACCCGCCAGCATCTCGTAGAGCACGCACCCCAGCGAGTAGACGTCCGTCCGCGCGTCGATCCGCTGGTCGCCGTTGGCCTGCTCGGGGCTCATGTACGCCGGCGTGCCGATCGCCATCCCGGTCTGCGTCAGCTGGTCTTCGGTGCCGAGCCCGCGCGCGATCCCGAAGTCCGCTACGAGCGTAGACCCGTCGCGGGTGAGCAGGATATTCTCGGGCTTGATGTCGCGGTGGATGATGCCATGCTGGTGGGCGTGGTCGAGGGCGCGGGCGGCTTCGCGGGCGATCTGGATCGCGTCGTCGACCGGGAGCTGTCGCTCGCGGTGCAGCCGCTGGCGGAGCGACTCGCCCTCGACGAACGGCATGGTGAACCAGAGCTGGCCGCTGGTCTCGCCCGAGTCCAGCACGGTGAGGATGTGGGGGTGCTGGAGCCGGGCCGCGAAACGAATCTCACGCTGGAAGCGCTCGGGGCCCAGGCTCGCTGCCAGCTCCGGATGCAGCACCTTCAGCGCCACCGGCCGGCCGTGCTTCAGGTCGTGCGCCAGGAAGACGGTGGCCATGCCGCCGCGCCCGAGCTCGCGCTCGATCGCGTAGCTGCCGTTCAATCCGGCTTGGAGCTGTTCGCGCAGACCGGCCAAGAAGGTGCCTGTGGCGAGGGAGGTCGACGCCAAATCTAAGCGCCGCCGGCAAAATGCGTTATGGCACCGCCGACGGGGTCCGTGGCCTAGGGGCGGACCAGCGGAGACAGCTCGATCGGCTCCGTATCCCGGTGTTCCTCGTCCAGCCGCAGCTCACCGG
>CAZFKN010000073.1:0-16582 GCA_964519805.1 uncultured Gemmatimonadaceae bacterium | reverse complement strand
GCCACTGTAGCTCAGCGGTAGAGCACCCGATTCGTAATCGGGCGGTCGTCGGTTCAAGTCCGACCAGTGGCTCTCCGCTGCACCCGAAGCATCCGAAAGCGCCCGCTAGAAACAGCGGGCGCTCTGCATATGGGGGCCCGTCGCACACATGGCCGACGCCGCATCCGCCCCCGTTCCCCCGCTTCGCCGCTCCGCCATCCACCGCTTTCTGAGCGCGCTCGGCCCGGGTGTGGTCTCCGGGGCCGCCGATGACGATCCCTCCGGCATCGCGACCTACTCCATCGCGGGTGCGCAGCTCGGCACGTCGATGCTCTGGACGGCGCTGCTCACCTGGCCGCTCATGGCCGCGGTCCAGATGATGTGCGCGCGCATCGGCATGGTCACCGGTCGGGGTCTCACGGCCGGCTTGCGGCACAAGTTCCCGCGGTGGCTTGTGGTGGTCTGCGCCGCCACGCTCCTCATCGCAAACACGATCAACATCGGCGCCGATCTGTCGGGCATGGCCGACGCAGCCGAGATGTTCTCCGGACTCGACTCCCACTACTGGGTCGTGGCGTTTGCCGTGCTCATCGCGTGGGCCACGATCCGCTTTCACTACCGGAGCATCGCCCGCGTGCTCAAGTGGCTCGCGCTCGTGCTGCTGGCGTACGTCGTCACCGGCATCTCGCTCCACCCGGACTGGCTGGCGGTCGCCCGCGACGCGCTCGTGCCGCATCTCCCGGCGACGCGTGATGCCTGGGGCACCTTGGTGGCGATCCTGGGCACGACCATCAGCCCGTACCTCTTCTTCTGGCAGGCGTCGCAGGAGGTGGAGGAGGAGAAGGCGCAAGGACGCGTAACGCTCGGCCGACGCCAAGGCGCCAGCCCCCGCGAGCTCCGCGCGCGCCGGATGGACGTGGGGGTCGGGACGTTCTTCTCGAACCTGGTGATGTTCTTCATCATCCTCACGACAGCGCTCACGCTGCACCGTGCCGGGATCACCGATCTCCAGACCTCACGTGAGGCGGCGCTGGCGCTCAAGCCCCTGGCGGGGAGCCTCGCGGCAGGCCTCTATGCGGCGGGCCTGATCGGCGTGGGCCTGCTCGCGATCCCGACGCTCGCCGGATCCGCGGCCTACTCGCTTGCCGAGACCTTCGGCTGGAAGCAGGGGCTCGACCGGAGCCTCCGCACGGCCCCGAGGTTTTATGTGGTGGTCGTGCTGGCGATGCTCGGCGGGATCGGGCTCGATTTCACGAAGGTGAATCCGCTGCGCGCGCTCTTCTGGAGTGCGGTGCTGAACGGCCTGCTGGCGCCGTTGCTGCTCGTCGGCATCCTTGCCGTCGCGGTGGACCGGCGCCTCATGGAGGGGCAGCCGAGCTCGTGGCTCAGCCGGACCGCCGTCGCCTTCGCGACCTTGCTTATGCTCGGTGCGGGGGTGGCGATGTTTGCGCTGTAGGCGCCGGGTTCGTGCTGGGGCGCACCGACACGGTGATCAGCACCGCGGCGAGTACCACGATGAGCGACACCATCGTCCCGAGGATCGCGACGGCGGTACGGTCGAACGCCTGATGCGGGGCGGGTGCGGAGACGGTTGCGGCGGATGTCGCGGACTCGGGTGCCATCGGTGGCTCGGCGTTGAGGTGTTCGTCAGCCAGGAATCCGGAGGTACATGCCCGGACGTAACGCATGGTCGGCGGGCAGCGCGGTCCGCCCCGGCCGCCACCTGCGGCCTCGGGCAACCGGCTCGGATCGGAAAGCGCGACGGACGCCGCCTCCCCCTGGGCAAGGGCGGGTGCGGAGCGCAACCGGAGCGCAAGAGTTGGGACCGCGCAGGCGGCAAGAATTCTGCGGGACATTCGGCTGACCACAAAGGCACAAATCAGGCCGGGTGCGGGATGCTCGGCCGGGTCGTCTTTCTCGCGGTGGGAAAACGACTTATGCCGGGGCAAGACGGAGGTGCAAGGCCCCGCGCACCCGGCAGCTCTCGCGCGCCGCCGGTAAGTCGCGCCGGTTGCACGTCTTTAGTTTCCGACGACAATTGTCGATCTTTGCAGTGCACCCGCTTTGCCAACCTCCTCCTGGGGTACTCACGTGGCTCGCTTGGGACCTGCGGTCCTTGTCGTCATAGGCGCCATCGGTTGCTCCGGCGGAACCCCTCTGGATCCGACTCCGTCCAGCCTGGTGCCGGTGGCGAGCCTCACCATTTCGAGCCCGAAGGACACCGTCTTCGTTGGCGATACGCTGCTCATGACCGTGACCGCGCGGGACAGCGCGGGGAATCTCCTGTCGGGGCGGGCCGTGCACTGGCAGTCGAGCGCGGGGAACGTCGCGACGATCACGAGCCAGGGCCTCGTGACGGGCGTGGGCCCCGGCAAGACGACGATCAGTGCCGCCGCCGGCACCCAGTCCGCCGCGCTGACGCTCGTGGTCAAGCGCCTGGTCTTCAGCGTCAATGTCGTCCCTGACGCCGTGTGCCTGCGGAAGGGCTTCACGACGTTCCTCTCGATCACAGCGTTTGACTCGCTCGGGAAGCCGCTCGCGGCCGGCATCCGTCCCGTCACGTGGCGGACCAGCAACGGCCTCGTCGTGACCGTCACACCCGCGTCCGGCGATTCCTCCGTGGTGCTTGGCGTCGCGCCCGGCACGGCGTTGGTGTCCGGAGCCATAGCCGGCGTCGCCGACACAACCGTGATGATCGTGGATGCCACCCCGCTGGGGCAGCCGCTCCAGTGCAGCGGAGGATGACGGGCGACTCCAGCGCCCGAGACGCGCACGACCCATACGCAGCTCTCCGCTTCCCCGACTTCCGACGCCTCGTCGGAAGCGTGCTGGTGCTCACCGTCGCGACCCAGCTCCAGGAAGTCGTCGTTGCCTGGCAGATCTACGCCGTCACCAAGGATCCGCTCTCCCTGGGTCTCGTTGGGCTGGCCGAGGCACTCCCGTTTATCGGGATCGCGCTGTTCGCGGGGCACGTTGCCGACCGCATGAACCGTCGGCGCGTGGTCGCTCTCGCGATCCTGGTGATGCTGGTCTGCGCGGCGGCCCTGCTCGGGTTCACGCTGGTGCCGGGTGGCGTCGCGGCGCGGCACATCTGGCCGATCTACGGCGTGATCTTCGTGACCGGTGTCGCCCGGAGCTTCCTTCAGCCGGCGCGCCAAGCCCTGGGCGCCGAGCTGGTGCCGCGGGCGCTGTATCCGAACGCCGTCGCGTGGCGGAGCTCGATCTGGCAGCTCGCCGCGGTCATAGGGCCCGCGCTTGGCGGCCTGCTCTATGGGTTCGCGGGACCGGCCGCCGCGTACGGCGTGGATCTCGCGCTGACCGCTGCCGCGCTGGGCGCAATCACCCGGCTTCACCATGTCGGCTCCGAGCGTCCGTCGCAGGAAGCCTCGATCGTCGAGAGCCTGGGCGTGGGGGTCCGCTTCCTGCGAAGCCAGCCCATTCTGCTCGGTGCGATCACGCTCGACCTCTTCAGCGTGCTCTTCGGCGGGGCGACGGCGCTGCTTCCCATCTTTGCCGCCGACGTCCTACAAGTCGGTCCGGAGGGCCTCGGCCTGCTCCGCGCCGCACCGTCGGTCGGCGCCGTGATGATGTCGCTGGTGCTCGCCCACCGCCGCCCGTTGCGGCGGGCCGGGCCTACGCTGCTCAGCTACGTCGCTCTCTTCGGACTCACGATGATCGGGTTCGGGCTGTCGCGGAGCTTCACCCTGTCCGCGATGCTCCTGGCCGCGAGTGGCGCCGTGGACATGGTGAGCGTCGTGATCCGCTCGACGCTCCTTCAGGTTTCCACGCCGGAATCGCTGCTCGGCCGCGTGTCGTCGGTGAATCAGATCTTCATCGGATCGTCCAACGAGATCGGGGCCTTCGAGTCCGGCGTCGCCGCGCGGCTGATGGGAACGGTGCCGTCGGTGGTCTTCGGCGGGATGGTGACCCTGCTGGTCGTGGCGGTGACCGCGTGGCGAGTGCCGGAGCTGAGGCGGCTGGGGCGGCTCGGGGAGGTGAGAGGTAAGAGGTAAGAGGTGAGAGGTATGAGGTGAGAGGTATGAGGGGGCGCCGATGCCAGGCAGCCCCCTCTCACTTCTCACCTCTTACCTCTCACCGGGAGTTACTGTTGTCCTGATACCTCCACCGGCGTATTGCTCACCCCCGTCCCGCCGTTGCCGAGGGCGCTGGCGCTCGGGTTGAGCCCATCCTGCGCGCGGCCCCAGCACCAGGCGATGTGGGCCGTGGTGACGCCGCAGGAGTGGAAGTAGCCCGCGGCGATCAGGCTGAAGCTCAGGCCCCCGCTGACCGCCTGCGGCTGCGGTGGCGTCGGTAGCGGGACGGTGCTGCCGATGCCGAGCTGACCGAACGTATTGTCGCCCCAGCAATACCCCTTGGCGGCGGTCGTGACCGCGCAGGCGAGCCCGCTCCCGGTCGAGACCTGGGAGAACGTGAGTCCACCGCTCACGGTTACCGGTGAGGACTGGAAGGTTCCCTGCGTGGTCGTCCCGAGCTGTCCTACGTCGTTCAGCCCCCAGCAATCGATGAACGCCGTGCCCTGCTCCAGGGCGCAGGTGAGGCGGACGCCCGCGGCGATCGTCGCGTAAGACACCGAGCCCTGAATGAACTGCGGGTTCGGGTCGAAGGGCGGGTTGTTCCCGCCGGCCCGGCCGAGCTGCGCCTGGTCGTTGAGTCCCCAGCAAACGGCGAAGCCGTCCTGACCGCTGCCGTTGATGAGACCACAAACGTGGCCCAGTGTGGCCGACACTGCCCTGAACGGTCCGCCGTTCACCACCAGCGGCGACGGGTTCGGCGCGTTCGTGCCGGCATTGATGGCATTGCCGAGCTGGCCCTGGGAGTTGAGCCCCCAGCAGAGGATCTCGTTGATGCTCGTGAGCGCGCAGGTGAACTGCGCTGCCGCGGCGACCGAGGTGAACGTGGCCGCCGGCATGACGGACACGAGTTGCGGTGTCGTCTGGGGATTGGTATTGCCGGTGCCGAGCTGGCCGAGGGCGTTGCCACCCCAGCAGTAGATGTTGCCGGTCGTGGTGAGGCCGCACGCGTGATCCTGCCCCGCGCTCACCGAGTCCAGCAGGACGCCGACCGGCAGGCTTACCGCCACGGGGATAGTGCTGTTGCTCGCGGTGCCGTTGCCGAGGGCGCCCGCCGCGTTGCGGCCCCAGCAGTAGGCGGTCCGGAGCGAGGTCACGCCGCAGGTGAAGTCCCGGCCCGCGCTCACGCTGGTAAACCGGAGCCGTCCACCGATCGAGGCCGTGCCGTTGATGCCCCCGGCCGTCGCGGTGATCGTCACGTCGCCCAGGGCGAGCCCACGAGCCACACCGACGTTGCTCACGCTCACGATGAACGCGTTCGAGCTCTGCCAGGTCACCGTGCGTCCCGTGAGCGTGTTACCCCCGGCGTCCTTGACCGTCGCCGTGAGCTGGAGGGTCTCGCCCAGGCCCACGGTGCCGGTGGCCGGCGTGATCGTTACGCTGGCCACGGGGGCGAGCACGACCGTCACCGCCGCGGTCGCGCTCTTGCCCTCGGACGTGCCGGTGATGGTGGCGGTTCCCGGGGAGATGCCGTGCACCACCCCGAGGGACGTGACGGCGGCCACGCCGGTGTTCGAGCTGGCCCACGAGAAGACCCGGCCCGGAAGCGGCACGCCGCCCGTGGCAAACGCGGCCCCAGTGAGATTGGCCGTTCCGCCGACGTTCGCCGTGCCCGTGGTCGGCGTCACCGTGACCGATCCGACCGCCGTCGTGCTCACCGTCATCGTGACCGAGCCGCTCTTGCCCTCGGCGGTCGCCGTGATCTGCGCCGTGCCCGCGGCCACGCCCGTCACCACGCCCTGCCCATCCACCGTCGCGATGGCTGCGTCGCTGGTGGCCCAGGTGAACGTGCGATTGGTGAGGGTGTCGCCCTTGGCGTCGAGCGGGATGGGCGTGAGGGGCGCCGTGGCGCCCACGGAGACGACGGGGTTCGCCGGCGCCACCGCCACGGTGGCGACCGGCACGAGATTCGGCGGACCCAGGGGCTCGGCCGTGCAGGCACACACCGTCAGGGCCGCGACGAGCGGGGCAGTATGGACGCGCATGTGGATCGTGTGACTCGGCGTCAGCGTACCGGGCAGGACGCGCCTGCCTCGGCGATCAGGTCCTCGATGGGGCGGGGCGCGGCGAGCGCGAAGCCCTGAGCGAAGTCTACTCCGAGAGCGCGCAGCGCGTCGAGGGCGGCGCCGGTATCGGCGGCCTTGGCGACGATCGGAATACCGAGCACGCGGCCGGCCTGGGTGGCCGCCCGCGCGACCACGGCCTGGAGCGGATCAGCCTCCAGATCGCGGATTACGGCCGGGCTCAACTTGAGCAGGTCGAGCGGCAACGCCTTGAGGTAGTGCAGCGACGAAAGTCCTCCGGCAAAGTCGTCCAGGGCCACGCGGCACCCCAGCTCCCGCAACTCCCGCGTAAAGGAGACGGCCTGGGCCAGGTCTGCCAGCACGGCTTGCTCGCTCACCTCGAAGCAGAGCGAGCCGGGTGCGAGGCGATCCACCTGCAGACGCTCGCGGATCAATCCGATCAAGCGTTCGTCGCGGAGGGACTCGGCGCCCAGGTTGATGCAGCAGGGAGGGAGGCTCTGCTGGTCGGCCCGGGGCCGCCACCCCGCGAGCAGGGAGATCGTGTGCCGAACGACCCAGTGGTCGATGACCGACATCAGGCTGTAGCGCTCGGCCGCCGGGAGGAACGCACCCGCGGGGAGGAGGCCCGCGTCGGCGTCTTCCAGTCGGAGGAACACCTCCCAGAACCCCGCCTCGGCCACGGCGGTGCGGGCAAGGGGCACGATCGGCTGGGCGTACAGGCGGAACTGGGACTCCTCGAGCGCCCGCGTGATGCGCGCGGTCCAGTCGGTTCGGGCACCGTCGGGCAGCGCGGCGTCATCCAGCCAGGCCGCATGGATGCGATTGCGCCCCGCGTGCTTGGCCCGGTAGCAGGCGGCGTCCGCCGCGCGCAGCGCTTCCGACTCGGTGGTGCTGCCGGCGGCCAGTTCGACCAGGCCGATGCTGACGCCGAGCGCGAACGTGTGGTCATCCCACGTGAATCGGAAGTTCTCTACTGCTTGCCGGAGCCCTTCGGCGATGCGGCGGGCCTGTTCCATTTCGCAGTGCTCGAGCAGGACGGCGAACTCGTCGCCCCCGAGGCGGGCGAGGGTGTCGCGGCTGCGAAGCTCGCCGCGCAGGATCCCGGCCAATTGGCGCAGGAGCGCGTCGCCCGCCACATGCCCGCAGGTGTCGTTCACCGTCTTGAAGCGGTCGAGGTCGAGATAGCAGAGGCCGTGCGTCGTGCTCGAGTCGCGCGCGCTCGAGACCACCCGGGCGAGGCGGCGCTCAAATTCGCGACGATTGATGAGACCGGTGAGCGGGTCGTGCGTCGCCTGGTGCGAGAGCTGACGGGTCAGCTGACGCTGGGGCGTCGCGTCGCGGAAGACCATCACGACGCCGGTGAGGCGGCCCTCGTGATCGTGCAACGGCGCCGCCGACTCGTCGATCGCGAACTCGACCCCGTCCCGCCGGACGAGCGTCAGGTGGCTGGTGAGACCCATGGGACGGTCTTCGTCCAGACACCGCTCGGCCGACGTCTCGACCGGCTCGCGGGATGTTTCGTGGAGCACGGTGAAGACCCGGGTGAGCGGCTCGCCCTTCGCTTCCGCCAGAAGCCAGCCGGTGAGGTGCTCCGCCACCGGGTTCAGGTACTCCACCATGCCCCGGGCATCGGTGGCGATCACGGCGTCGGCGATCGACGCGAGCGTCACGAGCGCGCGCTCCCGCTCGCGGAACAGCGCTGCGTCC
Source organism: uncultured Gemmatimonadaceae bacterium (assembly GCA_964519805.1). GTDB lineage: Bacteria > Gemmatimonadota > Gemmatimonadetes > Gemmatimonadales > GWC2-71-9 > DASQPE01. The sequence continues at coordinate 8,781 of CAZFKN010000073.1, read as the reverse complement.
GCCTCTTTGCGTGCGGTGACGTCGGTCTGCATGCCGATCATCCGTAGCGGGCGGTCCTCGCGGTCCCGCTCGACCACGCGGCCGCGGTCGTGCACCCAGTGCCATTCGCCCGCTCGGGAGCGCAGCCGGTATTCGGCTTCGTAGACCGGGGTGGCGCCCGCGAGGTGGGCCTGGAGGCGCGCACGGGCGGCCGGAAGGTCCTCGGCGTGTATGAGCGGCTCGGGCAGGTGCAGCTCGCCGTCGAGATCGCGCGGGTCGTGGCCGAGCAGCGCCGCCCACGCGTCACCCAGGTAGCGGGCGCCACTCGCCGCATGCCATTCCCACAGGCCTGTCTCGGTGGCGAGGAGCGCCAGCCGAAGGCGTTCCTCGCTGAGGCGCAGCTCGTCCTCAGATGTGCGTCGGCTCTCCGACGCGGCCGGCGACGTGATCGTGCGGGGGGTTCGTGTGGTCACGGATGTGGGCGGCGACCCGGGCAGAAGTTCTGGAATATGTGTCCCGGATCACCGGGTCCGCGAGACGGACGCGAATTGCGGCACCCGAAGATATGCCGTAGATGGTCAATAGTAAACGGTAACCGTGAACGGTGAACAGGAAAAAAAACGGGGGCCCATACCTTGGACCCCCGTTCACTGTTCACCGTTTCCTCGGGCTTACTCCTCTTCCTCCCCAAGCTTCTTGTACAGCCAATACTCGGGACCCGCCAGTTCCTCTGGCCATTCGCCCTGGTGGACCTCGCCGCGCCACGCCTCGGGGTCAGGGGCTTCCCATTCCGCCTCTTCCGAGGCCCACGGGAGGTCCCCCTCGGTCTCCCACGGCTTGCGCTCCTCGTCGAACATTGGTCCCACCTCCGTTGGCTGCTTCTGCCGGTCGCTTCAAACGCACGCCTCGTGCCGCGGGCCGAGTTCGTGGCTGGAGCGGCCAGCCGGAGCGCCGGCACCTGTCGGGCCATCCGACCGGCTCCTTCGAGTCTTGGTGCGGCGAGGCGAGAGTCTTAGCCCTGCGGGGTGGCGCGGAGGAATTCTTCCCGGTAGTAGCCTGCGGGGATCGTGCCCATGCGCATGAGCCGTTCGTGGAAGCTGCGCTGGGAAAAGCTGCTGCCCTGGCGGCTTTTCACGTCCTCCCGCAGGGCGACGATCGCGTTCTTGCCGAGGTTGTAAGTCACCGCCTGGGTCGGCCACTTCGAGTAGCGGTAGGTGGCCCGCGAGGCGGTCTCGCAGAGCGCCTTCGCAACGGGATCACCCGACGCCTTGGCACAGGCGCCCGGAGCGAACTGGACGTGCTCGGTGAAGTAGTCGACCGCCTGGTCAAAGGTCATGCGGCCGGTGTGGAGCCCCACATCCACTCGCACACGGACCGCGCGCAGGAGCTGGCCCTGGAGCTCGTACAGGTGTTCGGCCGCGGTGTAGAAGCCGTGCGGCCGCCCCGGTTTGGGGTCGGCCATCAGCTCCTCCGAGTAAAGCCCCCAGCCCTCTGTCGCCATCGAGTCTTCCCACATTGCCGCCGAGTCCTCCACCGAGCCGGGCGTGAGCCAGCGGATGTTGGAGATCTCGCTCGCGTGCTGGCTCATGTACTTGTAGTGCCAATCGTGCCCGGGGAATCCCTCGTGCACCGCGGTGTCGGCCACGGACGCCCGGTTGTTCACCTTGAGCTGGCCGGGATCGTTCCCGGTAGGCGTCAGGTACAAGCGCCCGACGCCGCTCCTCTTGAACGGCGGCGCCGGATAGTACGTGGCATCGACGGAGCTGCGGAGCACGGGCGGCGTGGGGACGATGTCCAGGCGGTAGTCCGCGGGCACGTCGAAGAGCTGTTGCTCCCGGCCATACGCCACGGCTCGCTGGCCGGCCTCGCGATACCAGCGGAACAGCTCGTCGTCGTTGGCAGGCGAGTCCTTCGAGAGGTAGGCCATGACCGCGCGAACGGCGCCGCGCTGCGCCGCCGGATTCCCGAAGTTCAGGCGCAGCTTAGCGTCCTTCGCCACTTCCTTCGCCACCTCGAAGATGGCGTTCTCGTATTGAGCCACCTGCTCGGCCCCGTAGTCCCACAGGTCCGCGGCACGTCGGTCGGTGTGCAGGCAGTGCTCGAGGCGCCAGTCGTACTCGGCTTCGCCAGAGGCGTACCGGTCGGTGGTCTCGGTCAGGTCGTACGTGCTCTTGATGAACGCAGTGAAGTCGCGGAAGGCATCCGCCGCCTCCGCGCCGGCGCGCGTGACGCGCGCGAGCATCGCGGCGGCGAATGGGCGACGGCCGAGATAGTCGGCGGCCGCCGCGGGGAGCGCGGCACGGAAGTACCGCTCATTCGCGGCACTGCCGTCCACGCCGTCGTATTGGGCCAGGCGGCGGTCCGGCAGGTTGCCCGATTGCTTGCCAGCGAGCAGGTTGTCGCGCGCCGCGGCGAGGTACGACGGCACGGCCTCGAGCCGCTTCACGACCAGGTCCCACTCGGCCTGGCTGCCGAGCTGTCCGTTCGGTCCTGGCTGCATCTGCTGCTGTTGCCAGTCCACGCCGTGAAACGGTTCGGCCACGTAAGCATCGATGGCGCGTTCGTGGAGCCGGCGATCCTCGATCTGGTGCAGGCAGAACCCGATCTGCGCGCCCAGCACGCTGTGATCGATCCGGTCCGTCGGGCTCAGGCCGGCCGGGTCGATCGCCTGCCGCGCGCGCTCGATTTCCCGGACGAACGCGCCCTCCGACCGCAGGGCGTCGGGTCGCCAATTCCGCAGCGTGCCGTTGACACCGCTCAGTGTCGGGCTGTAGCCGTCGCCGCCCAGATAGGTGGAGGTGACGGGATAGAGCTGGAGCGTCCGGACGAAATACCGGTCGCGCAGCGTGGCGAACGCGGTGTCGGCAGGAGGAGCGGCGCTGGGTGGTCCGCTGTTGTTGCACGCGGCGAGGTCACGCAAGACCGCGACGGCGACCGCGCCACGCGCGGCCCCGGCGAGAAACCGGCGTCGATGCATGCCCGAATATACCCCTTCCGCCCGGCTGGGTCGTCGGCTACACTTCCGCCTCCGAACCGCACGGGACGTAGCGCAGTCCGGTAGCGCACTGCAATGGGGTTGCAGGGGTCGCGGGTTCAAATCCCGCCGTCCCGATCAGGCGGCCGGTCGAAGAGACCGGCCGCCGTTCGTTTTGCCTCGGAGTGACGTCGGTGGGTCAGCCGGGATCCGGAAACTGCCGGTGGACGAGCGATGCGGTGACCATCAGCTCCTGCGCGGCGGCGACGTAAGGCAGCAGACTCATCACGCTTCCCTTGAGCAGTCGGAGGCGGCCGCCAAGCAGCGCGGCGACGGGTGAGAGACGTCCGCCAAGCACCTCCCTCCAAGCGGCCGGTTCGCCATCGAACAGATACGCAGCCTTGTCGAGGTCCGCGGCGGTGGCCGGCCGCGCGTCGCGGCAGGCTCCGTGATGGAGGTCGAGCCACACCGCGCGCGGCGCGGCGATACCCAGAGCGGGGTCCGCGCTCATCCGGAGTGCGACCGCGCCTTCCCAGTCAGCGGCTTTCCGCCGGTACGTCGAGCTGGCATTGAGCTCCCGGCGCCAGGCTGCGGCCCAGGGGGCGGTGAAGATATCGGGGTGCACGGCGCGGAACGTTACGACGGGGCGCGGAGCCGCGCCAGCGGGGGTTACTCCTGTTCGTCCTTGTCCCCGTGGCGGTCGCGATCCCGATCCCGGTCGCCGCCGCGGTGTCGCCGCTCGACGCGCTCGCCCGGTCGCTCCAGGCGGATGGTCCCCGCGAACGACTCCAGCTGGAGCCGCGCGCTCCCGCCGCCCAGTGTGAAGTCGAACTGCTTACCCTTGCGGCCGGTGAGCGTCACGGGAAACGTCGATTCGAAGTCGCCCTGGAAGGTCGAGACCGACACGAGGGCGCTGGTAGCCTCTGCGATGGTGACGGCGATGTCGCCGTTGTGCGTGACCAGGCGGTACCGTCCGTTTGCCCGGATGGTGCCGTCGTAGATCACGTCGCCGTTCACCGTATTCGCGTCGACGTTGTCCGACTGCACCTTCTCGAGCAGCAAGTCGCCGTTTACGGTCTCCGCCTGGAGGTCGCCGGCGATGTCCGTCGCCGTGACGTCGGAGTTGACCGAGCCCACGTCCACCTTGCCCTTGGCCCCCACGAGCTTGATCGCGCCCTCCACCGAGCGCAAGGAGACGACCCCGTTGCCACCGCTCACGTCCACGTCGCCGTTGACCGTCTCGATCGTCACGGCGGCGTCGGTACCCGCCACATGCATGGTGGTGTTGACGCCCGAGAGGTGCACGCCCATCCAGGTCGGGACCGTGATCTCGTACACCACCTTGGGCGGGAACCCGCGGGCGGACACGCCCCGCACGCTGATCATGCTGGGTGACTGATCGATCCCGAGACGGGCAAGATGCTCACCCGTGGCCTGGATGCGGACTGCGCTCTTGGCCCACGTTCGAACGGTGATCTCACCGGTCTGCGCCGAGATCTCCAGCCGCTGGCCGCGCTGGGCCGTGAGCGTCGTGTCCAGGTCCGGGGGCGCGAGGAGTGCCACGAGGGCGAGAACGAGCACGGGTCCTCCTTTCAGCTCCGGCTGGCGACGATCGTCGCCGCTTGCCGGAGGAGGTCGATCTTGCGGCGCATGGTCTGCGCAAGATGGGCGTTGAGGTAGGCGTTGCCGGGGTCGGCCGCGAGCGCGCGCCGGGCATCGGTGATCGCGCGGTCGATGACCGCCAGGTTCTTCTCGATGACCCGCACCGTCGCCGTGTCGAGCGTGCCCCGGCCGTTCTCGAGTACCTGTTGGAGGTCCGCGACGGCGGCGTCGTACCTGGCCTCGCCGAGCGAAACCTGGGTCACCGGCGTGACCGCGGGGCTCGCAGCGGGCGTGGGCTGCGTCACGACCGGCCGTTCCCCATCCGCGGAGCGGGCCGCCAGCCACGCGGCGCCGCCAGACGCAAGAGCGATAGCCACGGCGGCGGCCGCCAGCTCCGGCAGCGTGAACGTCCAGCGCCGGCCAAGCCTCCGCGCATCGATGGACCGGGGGGGGATTTCGGCGATCCTCCCCGCGATGCCGGCCCAGAGGTCGGTGCCGGGCAGGCGATCCGGGAGTGCACGTGCCAGCTCGGCCACCCGTATGAGCCCCGCCAGCGCGGAGGTGCAGGCCGGGCAGGCGACGAGATGTCGCTCGAGGGCCGCGCGCTCGGCCTCGCTCAGGTCACCATCTACGTAGTCGGACAGTTTGGCGGTCCAGGGGTCGCTGATCATCGGTGCCGCTCCTGCTAGCCGTTGAGAAGGCGCCTGAGCGCCATGCGGGCCCGGTGCAACTGGGACTTCGACGTGCCGACGGCGAGGCCCAGCAGGCCGGCGATCTCCTCGTGCCGGTAGCCCTCGACGTCGTGCATCACGAACACCTGCCGGGCGCCGTCCGGGAGCCGGGCGATCGCCGCCTCGAAGTCCAGCGAAAGCTCGGGCGGCCCAGTCCCCCCCGGCACGACTTCAAGCGCCGTATCGTCGGGGAGGAATCGCTCCCGCCGCTGGCCTAGCTGCTGCCGCCGTCCCAGGATCACGTTGACCGCGAGCCGGTGCAGCCAGGTCCCGAACGCCGCCTCGCCGCGGTAGGTCCCCAGCTTCTGCCACGCGCGGACGAAGACGTCCTGGGTGACCTCGTCCGCGTCCTGGTCGTCGAGCATGCGGCGCACGAGCGAGTGCACCCGGGCGACGTGCGCGCGGTACAGGCGCTCGAATGCACGGGCGTCTCCGCTGGCGGCCAGGGTGGCCTCCACGGCGTCGGCGTCGTTCCGGTCGATGGCCTGATCTCGCTGCAGCGGCGCGGCTCCGGGTGCTGGGGTCGCCATGTACCGCGTTTGATCGGCAGGGGCTCCGAAAGGTTGCAGCAGCGGCGGGCGTGCGCTACGTGGGGTGCGATCGACTATCAGCCGGTGACTGGTGTAGCTCGCAGCGAGATGCCACTTGCCGTGAAGCCGCCAGCTGATAGCCGACCGCGTGCAGCGGGGGCTGCTAGTTCATCGCGTACCGCTTGGGAAACTGCCTGGCGATCCCGTCGGCCAGCGGATCCGCGATCATCTTCATATGAGCCGCGGCCTCGCGCTCCTTGGCGAACGTGGCTTTCGGATCGCCCATGGCCTGCCCGTCGATCACGTCCTTGAGCGTGAGAATGTGGGTCTTGACCAGCGCCGCCACGACGTCCTTCGGCAGGTTGGGGTTGGCCGAATTGATGAACGCGCCGAAGTCGCCCGCGTAGCCGAGCAGATCGGTGACCGCCTTATCCTGCTTGGCCTTGTCCTTGGTCGCGAGGCCGGTGGTGTAGTCCACGACGAACCCGATGTGCTTCCGCCAAAGAGCCAGGAAGGCGGATTCGGCATCGGCGCCGTACACCGATCCGATCGCCTTCGAGAGCGCGACCGAATTCTGGTCCAGCGCGGCGGCGGCGCCTTCGAACTCCGGCTGGCGGCCGCCCAGGGCGGCGCCTGTCGCAGCGGCGGCGAGGTAGACGTGCTCTTGAAGGATGGTGTTCAAGCCGGCCCGCAGGTCCGAGCTCTTCATCATCTGAGCGTGGAGGACGCCGCCGGCAGGCGCCGCGAGGGCAAGCACGGCCGAGGCAACGAGCGTGGAACGAAGGCCCATGGGTCTACCGCTCTCCTTTCGGGGTTACGCGGATCTCACCGCGCATGAACGAGTGTCGCTTGCAGAAGTACGACCAGGTGCCGGCCGAGTCGAAGCGCACGCTCGCGGTGGCGCCCTTGGCGGCGAGGGCATGATCGAACGCGCCGTCCGGTTGGTCCGGCAGGCCCGACGTCACCGTGTGCTCGATGTCGTCCGCGTTGGTCCACATGACGGTTGTGCCGGCCGGCACCACAAGCGACTTGGGTCCGAACGCGAAGGTCTTGATCGTGACCTGCGGCGCGGCGGGCCGCGCGAGCGCGGCGACGACCGCGAATGCCAACAGGGTGACCGGCGGTTTCATTTCGGCCTCGCTCCGGGCGTCGGGTCACCTCATGTACGCCGGTCCGCCCGCCCCGGATTGCCCCGGCCACCGACTCCGTCGCCTCTTGGCGGGACCGTGTCGGGCGGATAAGGTTCTCGCCCATGGCCACGTCCGCCCCCGTCATCTCCGCGCCGACCGGCACCACGATCTCCTGCAAGGGCTGGCATCAGGAGGCCGCCCTCCGGATGCTGATGAACAACCTCGATCCCGCCGTGGCGGAGCGGCCGGAGGAGCTGATCGTCTACGGCGGGAGCGGCAAGGCCGCGCGGAACTGGGCCTGCTACGAGCAGATCGTCGCGACTCTCCGGCGGCTCGAGAACGACGAGACGCTCCTGGTACAGAGCGGCAAGCCGGTCGGCGTGTTCCGGACCCACGACGAGGCCCCGCGCGTGCTGATCGCGAACGCGCACCTGGTCCCGCGGTGGGCGACGTGGGACGAGTTCCGCCGGCTCGAATCGCTGGGGCTCACGATGTACGGGCAGATGACCGCGGGGTCGTGGATCTACATCGGCACCCAGGGCATCCTCCAGGGCACCTACGAGACCTTCGCCGAGTGCGCCCGACAGCACTTCGGCGGATCCCTCGCGGGGCGGCTGGTGGTGACTGGCGGACTCGGCGGAATGGGCGGCGCGCAGCCGCTCGCCGCGACGATGAACGGCGCCGCCTTTCTCGGCGTCGACGTGGACGAGACCCGGATTCGTCGGCGGGTGGACGGCGGCTACTGTGACCGGCTGGCGACGGACCTGGACGACGCGCTGCACTTGGTGCTCGACGCCCAGCGCCGTGGGGTCGCGCTGTCGGTCGGGCTGGTGGGCAACATCGCGGACGTGCTACCCCAGCTCGTGCGACGGGGCGTGGTGCCCGACGTCGTCACCGATCAGACCTCCGCCCACGACCTGCGGGTTGGTTACATCCCGCTCGGCGTGTCGCTGGCGCAGGCGGCGGCGCTCCGAGAGCGGGACCCGGCCGGGTACGAAGCGCGCGTGCTCGACTCAATGGCCGTCCACGTGGAGGCGATGCTCGCCCTCCGGGGGCGCGGGGCCGTCGTGTTCGACTACGGCAACAATCTGCGGGGACAGGTGGCGGATCATCGGGGGATGCGACAGGCCTTCGACATCCCCGGCTTCGTCCCCGCGTACATCCGGCCGCTGTTCTGTCGTGGCGCCGGCCCGTTCCGCTGGGCGGCGCTCTCGGGCGACCGCGGCGACATCGCGGTGACCGACGAGGCGGTGCTCGAGACCTTTCCCCGCCATGAGGCGCTTGGACGGTGGATTCGACAGGCCCGGGAGAAGGTGCACTTCCAGGGGTTGCCCGCGCGGATCTGCTGGCTCGAGTACGGGGAGCGCGCCGAGATGGGGCGTCGGTTCAACTGGCTGGTCAAGAAGGGAAAGGTACGCGCCCCCATCGTGATCGGCCGGGATCATCTCGACACGGGCTCGGTGGCATCTCCCAACCGCGAGACCGAGGCGATGATGGACGGGTCCGACGCGATCGCCGACTGGCCGCTCCTCAACGCGATGCTCAATACCGCGTGCGGGGCAAGCTGGGTGTCGCTCCACCACGGCGGCGGCGTCGGCATCGGCTACTCGATCCACGCGGGGATGGTCATCGTTGCCGACGGGACCGAGTCGGGCGACCGCCGACTCGAGCGGGTGCTCACGGCCGACCCCGGCAGCGGCGTCATGCGGCATGCGGACGCGGGGTACGGGATCGCCATCGAGACCGCCCGGGAGCGCGGCGTCGATTTGCCGATGATCAACCCCTGAACCGTGAACAGTGAACGGTAAACAGTGAACGGGGAGGGCGACGCGGCC
>CAZFKN010000072.1:0-16652 GCA_964519805.1 uncultured Gemmatimonadaceae bacterium | reverse complement strand
GGCGGCGACGAGCTGGATCAGGCGATCGTGCAGTTCATGCGCAAGAACTACAATCTGCTCGTCGGTGAGCCCACTGCCGAGGCCATCAAGATCAAGATCGGCTCGGCCGCGCCCGTAGGCGAAGAGCGGGAGATGGAGGTCAAGGGTCGCGACCTCGTCTCCGGCATCCCCAAGACGGTCCGGGTGCACTCGTCGGAGATCCGGGAGGCGGTCCAGGAGCCGATCCAGCAGATCGTGGATGCGGTGCGCCGCGCCCTCGAGATCACCCCGCCCGAGCTGGCCAGCGACATCGTCGACCGGGGCATCGTGATGACCGGTGGCGGGGCGCTCATTCGCGGGCTCGACATTCTCCTCGCGCAGGAAACCGGGTTGCCGGTGCACGTCGACGAAGATCCTCTTACCTGCGTGGTGCGGGGCACCGGCAGGATCCTTGACGACTTCGAGAAGTACCGCAGCGTGCTTTCCTTCTAGGGATGTTCCCCGCGTCGGACCGAGGCTTCAGCCGTCGTGACACCGTTCTATTCGCCGGCTGCATGGTGCTCGCGGTGACGGCGCTCTTCACGCCCGAACGCATCACGCTTGGCATCGCGAACGGGCTTCGCGAGACCGTGCTCGCCCCGCTCGTCTGGCTGCAGGAGCAGGCCGAGGCGGGGCGGGGAAGCCGCGCCCGGCTCAAGTCTCTCCTCGTCGAGCGCGACTCCGCGGCGTACGCGGCCCAGGGGCTGCCCGCGCTGAGCGTGGAGAACGAGCGGCTCCGCAGCCTGCTGGGCCTGAGTCACCGAATCAAGACGCCCTACGTCGCCGCCGAGGTGCTGCATCAGGCCCAGGTCACCGACGCCCGCATGCTGCTGTTGAGTGTCGGGCAGGTCGAGGGCGTCGCGTCGTTCGATCCGATCGTCGCACCGGAGGGGCTGGTGGGTGTCATCTGGACTGCGGGCCGCACGACCAGCGTGGCGATGACGTGGGCGCATCCGGAGTTCCGGGTGAGCGCGTTCACCGCGAACGGGAGCGCCTACGGGATCGTCGCGGCTTCGCCCAACGCCACCGGCAGCGAGGCCTATCTCGAGTTTCGCGGGGTTCCCTACAGGGACTCGGTCATGCCGGGCACCGTGGTGCTGTCCTCGGGCCTCGGCGGCGTGTATCCGAAGGGCATTCCGATCGGCACGGTGATGGGCGTGATCCGCGAGGAGGCGGGCTGGGCGCGGGTGTACCGGGTGCGGCCGGCCGCCAATCCCGCGTCGACCGGGCATGTCCTTGTGCTCACCGGACGGCGCGTGGCCACGGTCGCTGAGGCGTTCCCGTCGGATACGCTGGAGCCCACGCCGCGGTCCGACTCGCTCAAGCCGGAGGGGCGTGCGCCGCGAACGGAGCCCGGGCCCCGAGAGGGGCCCGCCAGGGCTGCGGCGCCGGCCGCCCCGGTTCGACCTAGGCCCGACACGCTCGCGCGCCCGAAGCTCGATTCGGCAGGCCGGGCGAGGGTGGATTCGATCGCCAGAGCCCGCCGCCGCGCGGCGGCGGCCGATTCTGCCCGACGACGCGCCCAGGCCGATTCTGCCCGACGACGCGCCCAGGCCGATTCTGCCCGGTTGGCGGTTCCGCCGCCGGCGGAGCCGCCGGCTCCAACTCGCTCGGACACCACGCCGTGACGTCCACCCGAACCAGCCGGTTCCAGCTGGGCGCGGTGCTGGTGACGCTCGTCCTGCTGCATTTCTACGTGCGCCCCCGGCTCTTCGACGCCCCCCTCGCGCCTGACTTCCTGCTCTTCGGGCTGGTGATCTTCGCCATGCGAAGCGGACCGGGGGCGGGAGCCGTGGCCGGGTTTCTGGTCGGCCTCGCGAGCGACGCCCTCTCACCGGCCCACTTCGGGGCCGCGACTCTGGCCGACACGATCGTCGGTTACGCCGCGGCGTGGGGGCGCGCGGTCTTCTTCGCCGACAATCTGCTCGTGAACGCGGGCTTCGTGGCCGTCGGTCTCTGGCTCCGCGATCTGATCCTGCTGCTCGCGAGCGGCACGGCACAGGGGCAGCTGCTCCTCGAGCTGGGTGTCTACAGCCCGCTCCAGGCGTTGAGCACGGCGGCGGCGGGCGCCTTGGTCCTGTACGCGTTCCGCCAGTGGTTTGCGGTGCGGCTCGACACATGACGGGGTTCGACTCCTATCGCGTGGGCGAGCGGGCGCAGGTGGCCCGCTGGATCATCTCCTGTGCGTTCCTGCTGCTGCTCGGCGCGTTCTTCAGAACCCAGATCATCCAGCACGAGAAATTCCAGCTCAAGGCGGAGACCAACCGGCTCAGGCCGATCCCGCTCACGCCGCCGCGCGGTACGATCTACGACTATCGCGGCCGAATCATCGCGGAGAACGTCCCGGGCTACTCGGTCAAGCTGCTTGCGCCGTCCGCCGACTCGCTCCGGGCCGTGCTGGCGCGAGTGAGTCGCGTGGTCCCGCTCGACAGCGCCGACATTTCCGAGGTGCTCCGGCGGTTCCAGACCGCGCGGTACCAGCCCGTGGTCGTCTTCGGCGATGCCACCTTCGAGACGGTGTCGAAGCTGGAGGAGCACCGGGTGGCCCTGCCCGGCCTCGTGATTCAGGCGGAGCCCAAGCGGCTGTACCCGGCCGCCCGGGCGGTCGCACACCTCGTCGGGTACGTCGGCGAGGTCACCGACGCGGATCTGGAGAACGAACGCTACGAGGCGCTGAATCCGGGGGCCATCGTGGGAAAGGCCGGGCTCGAGCAGGCCTACGACGATACGCTGAGGGGCACGGAGGGGGTGCGATACATCGAGGTCAACGCGCGTGGCCGGCTGGTGCGGGAGGAGGGCAGCAGTGCGTCGCTGCCGCCCACCCCGGGGCACCCGATCGCGACGACCGTCGACCTCGAGCTTCAGCGGTTCATCGACAGCATTTGGCCGCCCGGCATCCGCGGCGCAATGGTGGCGGTCACGCCTGCGGGGGAGATCCGGGCGCTCTACTCAGCGCCCAGCTACGATCCCAACGCCTTCATCGGCGGGATCTCGCCCCGGCTGTGGCGCGCGCTCAACTCCGACGAGGCCCGCCCGCTGCTGGACCGCGCGATCCAGGCGCGCTATCCGCCGGCATCGCCCTTCAAGCTGGCGATCTCGGCGATGGCGCTCCGGCGCGGTCTCATCGGGCTCGACACCCACATGCCCGTGCCCTGCCGCGGCGGGCTCCGGATGGGCAACCGGGTGTTCCGCTGCTGGAAGAAGGAAGGCCACGGATCCCTGGATCTCATCGGCGCGGTCGCCGCAAGCTGCGACGTCTACTTTTATCAGCTGGGGCTCAAGCTCGGTCTCGATGCGATCATCGAGGACGGCGTGCTGATGGGCTTCAAGGACCGGACCGGGGTCGACTTGGGCAACGAGATCAACCCGATCTATCCCGCGTCCACGGGCTACTTCGACCGGCTCTATGGCGCCCGGCGGTGGAGTCCGGCGGCCACGACGCTCAATTTCGCGATCGGCCAAGGTGAGAACACGCAGACCCTGATCAACATGGTCCGCTTCTACGCCGGTCTGGCCGGCAGCGGCGAGGAGCTGGCGCCGTTCCTCGTGCGGCCGCGGGAGGGCACCAAGCCCCGCCCCCTCGGGCTCTCGCCGGACCAGATGGAGGGACTGCGGCACGCCCTGATCGCCGTGGTAGAGCGGGGAACGGCCCAGGCCTCACGCCGCATGGATCTCCAGGTGGCTGGCAAGACGGGGACGGCGCAGAACCCGCACGGGAAGGATCACGGCTGGTTCATCGGATTCGCCCCGGCGGACAAGCCGCGGCTCGTGGTCGGGGGGATCATGGAGTTCGCCGAGCACGGGACGGTGGTCGCGCCGTACGTGGTGCAGGCCCTCCGCCGGTACGTCCTGGGTCCGGACTCGGCGTCCCCCACGCCGATCAAGGTCCGGGTCATCGCTCCCGAGGACAGCGCTCCACGCACGCTGGAGCTGGACCCCGACTCCGCAGCCGTGCAGGCCGCCGCGGAGTCGATTCGCGCGGCAGCGCTCCCGCCGCCATGAGACTCGCCGCGATCGACCGGCAGCTTGCCGTCACGGCCCTGGCCCTCGTGCTGTACGGTCTGATCGTCCTCTACTCGGCCGGGCAAACCGACGTCCCCACGGCCGGTGCCGGTGCGTGGCACCGGCAGTTCCTCTGGGTCGGCGTCGGCCTTATCGCCGCCTGGGGCACCTTCCAGATTTCTCCCCGCCTGCTCGAGTGGCTCACGCCGGCGATCTACATCTTCAGCATTCTCCTCCTCGTCATCGTCCTTGCGGTGGGTACGGGCGCGGGCACCGCGGCGAGCAGCCACACCTGGCTTGCGATCGGAGGGCACCAGATCGGCCAGCCGTCGGAGATCGGAAAGGTGGCCACGGTGCTGATGCTGGCCCGGTATCTGTCGAGCCGGCGGGAACCGCCGCGCTCGCTGCGAGACCTCCTCATCCCGTTGCTGATCGTGGGCGTGCCGTTCCTGCTCGTCATGAAGGAGCCCGATCTGGGCAGCGCCATCGTTTTCATCGGGATCTTCTTCGCCATGCTGTTCTGGGCGGGGGTCCGGCCCCGGCTCATCCTGCTGCTGGCGTCGCCCGGCGTGAGCCTGCTGCTCGCGTTCAGCAACGCCACCTGGGGGTTCTGGATCGTCGCCTTCACGCTGGTCGTGCTGGCCTGGCGTCCGTACCTGTGGGACGGGTTGGCTTTCTGGCTGCTCAACGTGATCAGCGGGTTTATCGCGATGCCGCTCTGGCATCGGCTTGCCCCCTACCAGCAGAACCGGCTGCTCACGTTCCTCAACCCCGAGGTGGACCCGCGCGCCGCCGGCTATCACGCGATTCAGTCACGGGTCGCCATCGGGTCGGGGGGGTGGTTCGGTACGGGCTACACCCAGGGCCCGCAGAAACGCCTGGCGTTTCTCCCGGAGCAACACACTGATTTCGTCTTTTCCGTGGTGGGGGAGGAGCTCGGCTTTGTCGGTGTGGCGATCGCCCTTGCCCTCTTCGGCGCCCTTTTCATGATCCTGGTCCGGATCGCCCGCCGGGCGACGGACTCGTTCAGCAGCCTCGTGGTGTTCGGAATCCTCGGGATGTTTTTCTCGCATGTCTTCGAAAATGTCGGGATGACGGTCAACATTATGCCGATTACGGGCATCCCGCTGCCGTTCTTTTCATACGGCGGCTCGTTCTTTATCATTTGCTGCGTGTGCCTGGGGCTGGTTTCGCGGGTTGCCTGGGATTCCAGGCTCGCCGGTTATGCTGATGTATAGCAATGACTTAGCAAGAGGGGTCTGGCGCCGGGACGACCAGGAACGCAGATTTACGTCCTGTCGCTTTTCCCGTAGTGGCCCCCTTTCACCTCGACATCGCCGACCCTATGGCTGTGATGGCATGGTTCAAGAAGGAGCGTAAGCCGCGCGCGTCCCAACGAAATCGGCTGGAAATTCCAGCCGATGCGTGGGAGAAGTGCGATGGCTGCGGCCACGTCGATATCAAGGAAAAGTTCGAGAAGGCGCTCAACGTGTGTCCGGAGTGTGGCCGACACCGCCGGTTTACGGCCGAGGAGTATATCGAGCTGCTGACCGACGCCGGGACATGGCGCGAGTTGTACGGCAACCTCCGCTCCGTCGATCCACTCAAGTTCGAGCACTACTCCGAGCGCCTGACCTCCGCCCGAAAAAAGGCCGGCCACGCGGACGCGATGTATGCCGGCACCGCCAAGCTCGAGGGCATCCCCTACAATTTGGGCGTGATGAATTTTGCCTTCATGGGCGGGTCCATGGGATCGGTGGTGGGCGAAAAGATCTATCGGCTGGCCCGTCGCTCACTGGAGAAGAAGGCTCCCCTCGTGCTCGTCTCGACGTCCGGCGGCGCCCGCATGCAGGAAGGCGTCGTGAGCCTGATGCAGATGGCCAAGACCTCCGCCGCTCTCGCCCAACTCTCCCGCGCCCACATCCCCTACGTCTCCATCCTCACCGACCCCACGACCGGTGGTGTGTCCGCCTCCTTCGCGATGCAGGGCGATGTGATCCTGGCGGAGCCGGGCGCCGTGGTCGGGTTCGCGGGGCAGCGGGTTATCAAGCAGACCATCGGTCAGGAGCTCCCGGACGGCTTCCAGACCGCCGAGTTCCTGCTCGACCATGGCCAGATCGACGACGTCGTCCCCCGCGGCTCGTTGCGCGAGACGACGGCCCGACTTCTTCGGCATATGCAGGGGCAACGGCAGCGCGTCGAGGAGTTGGAGTTGGCCTGAGTCCTCTGGTCGCCGAAGCGCCGACGCCCCACCAGGTCCAGTGCCCGGTGGGGCGTAGTCTTTATTGTGTGAAGCAAGGAGTGGGAAGTAAGAGGTACGAAGTGAGCGGAGTCGTTTTCCCCTCTCACCTCTCACGACTTTCATGCCGCTGACGTACACCCAGGCCATCGACTTCCTGTTCCCCCGAACCACGACGATCAAATTCGGGCTGGGAACCACGCGCGCGCTCCTGGGGGAGCTGGGCAATCCGCAGGAGGTGATGCCGCTCGTGCACGTCGGGGGGACCAACGGCAAGGGCAGCGTCTGCACCCTCCTCGCCTCGGTGCTCCGGGAGACGGGATGGCGGGTCGGGCTTTATACGTCCCCGCATCTGGTCTCGTTCCGCGAGCGCATCCGGGTTGACGGCGAGCCGATCAGTGAGGCCGCAGTCGCCATGTGGACCGAGCGCCTCAAGCCGCTCATTCGGCGGCGGGGGGCCACGTTCTTCGAGGCGACCACCGCCATCGCGCTGGCGGACTTCGCCGCGCGTGGGGCCGAGATCGGGGTGATCGAGGTGGGTCTGGGAGGCCGGCTGGACAGTACGAACGTGATTCGACCGCTCGTCAGCGCCGTGACCAAGATCGAGCTGGACCACATGAAGTATCTCGGCGACACGCTGGACAGCATCGCCACCGAGAAGGCCGGCATCGCCAAGCCGGGGGCGCCGTTCGTAATCGGAGAGACCCGACCCGAGCTGGTGGAGACCCTGCGGCGGGAGGCGAAGTGCTTCATGGCTCGGCTGGATCGGTCCGCCCGACCCGACATCCGGGTGGTTCCCGCGGAGTACCGGTGGGAGGGGCCCCTGAGCCTGCTGGGCCCGCACCAGCGACGGAACGCCGCCGTAGCCCACGGCATCCTCATGGCGTTGCCGGCGCCGTACCGACCCGGGCAGGATCAGGTCGCGGCGGGGTTCGGGGCGGCACGAGTCCCCGGCCGCCTCGATCGGCACGGCCAGTGGCTCTTCGACGTTGCCCACAACCCCGATGGCATCGGGGCGCTCACCCGGGCGATCCGGGCACTCGACCCTCCGCGCCCGTTGCACGCCCTGGTTTCGATCCTTGGCGACAAGGCGTGGCCCGAGATGCTGGTGCTGCTCGATCAGGTGATCGACCGCGGCGTGCTCACGCTCGCGCCGACCGCGGCGAATCGCGGATGGGACATCGAGTGGCTCCGCGACTGGCTGCGGGATCCCAATCGGCCGCCCGCCCGCGCTGCCTGGACGCTGGTTCCGGACTTCCGGGAGGCCATTGCCACGGCGGAGACCGGTGCGGCGACCGTGCTGGTGACCGGCTCGTTCCACACGGTGGGCGATGTGATGGCGGTGCTCGGCCTGGCGCCGCTGTGACGGTAAACAGTAAACAGTGAACGGTGAACGCGGAGCCGTTCACTGTTTACGCTGTCCCATACCCCGTCTATCTTCCCCCAATGAAAACCACGGCCCTTCCGGGCTTTCGTGATTTCTACCCCGACGATCTCGCACTCCGCAGTCATATCTTCGCCACCTGGCGCGCGGTGGCGGCACGCTACGGCTTCGAGGAGTACGACGGGCCGCCGCTCGAGCCGCTCGACCTTTACACGGCGAAGAGCGGGACGGAAATCGTGGGGCAGCTCTACAATTTTCGGGACAAGGGCGACCGCGAGGTGGCGCTTCGGCCGGAGATGACGCCCACGCTGGCCCGCATGGTAGCGGCGCGGGCGAACGGGCTCCGGAAGCCGATCCGCTGGTTCTCGATCCCCCAGCTCTTCCGCTACGAGCGGCAGCAGCGTGGTCGCCTGCGGGAGCACTTCCAGCTCAACTGCGATCTGATCGGGGAGCCGGGGCCGCTGGGCGATGCGGAAATCATCGCGCTGGCGATCGACGTGATGCGCGCGTTCGGGCTCACGGCGCGGGACGTGCGGGTGCGGGTGTCGGACCGGCGCGTGCTCACGGCGCTGCTGGAGGCGCGCGGCGTTCCGGGCGCGGCGCTCGAGGCGGCGTACCAATTCATCGACAAGATCGAGCGGTTGCGGAGCGACGAGATCGAGCGATTCACGGCCGAGGCTTCGGCCGTCGCCCCGGGGACGCTGCAGGATCTCGTGGATATCTCGATGATCAAGGGCTGGGCCAAGCTCGACGCCGAGCTCCAGCGCGCCCCAGCCGCGAAGGCCGCCGCCGCCCCACTCCGCGCGACGTACGCGGCGCTAGAGGCGATGGGCTTGGCGGAGTTCGTCGACGTCGACCTCACCATTGTCCGCGGCCTCGCCTACTACACGGGCACCGTCTTCGAGCTGTTCGACGCCGGTCGCACCTTGCGCGCCATCTGCGGGGGCGGACGGTACGACACCCTGCTGTCTGCGCTGGGCGGCGTCGACCTGCCGGCGCTCGGCTTCGGCATGGGTGACGTCGTGCTCGCCGAGCTGCTCAAGGAGCGCGGCCTCGGGGCCGCCGCGACGGCCGGCCTCGATGTGTTTGTCGCCGCGGTCACGGCGGACGATTTGCCGCGAGTGCTCTCCCTGGCGCACGAGCTGCGCGACGCCGGATTGCACGCGGAATACCCCCTCGGCCCCGCCAAGCTCGGCAAGCAGCTGGAGCTGGCCGCGGCACGCCGCGCCCGCTACGCGGTCATGGTTGGGCAGGACGAGTGGGCGCGAGGCGAAGTGGTGCTCCGCGACCTCGACGAGAAGGACAAGGCGAAGGCCCAGCGCACCGTTGCGCGCGACGCCGTCGCCGCGGAGATCGTCGGTCTCGCGGGTCAGGGTTCAGCGTGACCCGCCCTTCACTGTTCACCGTTCACTGTTCACCGGATCGTCATGGCTGACAACAAGGCCCTCACAACCCGCGCCACGGACTTCAGCGCCTGGTACAACGAGCTGATCATGAAGGCCGAGCTGGCCGACTACAGTCCGGTCCGCGGCTGCATGGTCATCCGGCCGAACGGCTATGCGATCTGGGAGCAGATGCAGCTGGCGCTCGACACGATGTTCAAGGAGACGGGCCACCAGAACGCGTACTTCCCGCTCTTCATTCCGCAGAGCTTCCTCTCGCGCGAGGCCGAACACGTCGAGGGGTTCTCCCCCGAGACCGCCGTGGTGACCCACGGCGGCGGCAAGGAGCTGGAAGAGCCGCTCGTGGTTCGGCCCACGTCGGAAACGATCATCTACGCGATGTACGCCAAGTGGATCCAGAGCTACCGCGATCTCCCGCTCCTGATCAACCAGTGGGCCAACGTGGTACGCTGGGAGCTGCGCACCCGTCTCTTCCTGCGCACAATCGAGTTTCTCTGGCAGGAGGGGCACACCGCCCACGCGACCGAGGCGGAGGCGGAGGAAGAGGCACTGCGCATAATGGGCCTCTATCGCACGTTCATGGAGCAGTGGATGGGGATGCCGGTGATCACTGGTCGCAAGACCGACAGTGAGCGGTTCGCCGGCGCGCTCCGGACCTACAGCTGCGAAGCGCTGATGCAGGACAACAAGGCCCTCCAGGCCGGCACCAGCCACAACCTCGGCCAGAACTTCGCCCGCGCCTTCGAGGTCACGTTCCAGACAGCGGCCGGCGAGCTGGATCATGTGTGGAATACGTCCTGGGGCGTGTCGACGCGGCTTGTCGGCGCGCTGATCATGACCCACGGCGACGACAACGGTCTCGTCTGTCCCCCGCGCCTGGCCCAGTATCAGGTCGTGATCGTCCCGATCTACAAGACGGACGACGAGCGCGCGAAAGTGCTCGAGGCCGGCGACCACCTGCGCCGGGCGCTCGCCGCCAAGGGGATGCGCGTCCACCTCGACGCGCGGGAAGGGCTCAAGCCCGGCGCCAAGTACTACGAGTGGGAGGGCCGCGGCACGCCGCTCCGACTCGAGGTCGGGCCGCGGGACGTGGCGGCGCAGACCGTCGTGCTCGCCCGGCGCACGGGCGGCAAGAAGGAATCCCTCCCGATGGGCGGGATCGGCGAGCTGCTGCTCGCGGAGATGGACCGGATGCAGGAGGAGCTACTGGCCGCGGCCAGGGCGCGGCGCGACGCGAACACCATCCGTGGCGTCGGCAAGCAGCAGTTCCTGGAGTTCATGGCGCGGGACGGAGGGCTCGCCTACGGCGGCTTCTGCGGCAACGGCGCGTGCGAAGCCGAGATCAAGGAGGAGACCAAGGCGACGATCCGGGTGCTGCCGGACGCGGAGTTCCGCTCGCCGACGCCACCGGTGACCTGCATGTGGTGTGGCCGGCCGAGCGTGGTCGAGGCGGTGTGGGCGAAGGCCTACTGACGATGGGGAGCGCGAGCGCCCTGCTCGCCGACGCCGGCCTCACGTGGGACGGGCCGGCGCTCGCGGTGGAGGGAGCCCGCCTGTCGGAGATCGCCGAGCGCGTCGGGACTCCGGCGTACGTCTACAACCTGGGCGTGATCCGCCGGCGCTACCAGGCCCTGGATGATGCGCTGGCCGGCATTCCGCACCGGATCTGCTTCGCCATCAAGGCCAACGGCAACCTCGGCGTGCTCCGTGCATTCCGCGACCTGGGCGCCGGCGCCGACATCGTCTCGGGCGGTGAGCTGTCCCGGGCGCTCGCCGCGGGGTTCCCGGCCGAGCGCGTGGTCTTCAGCGGCGTCGGCAAATCCGATGCGGAGCTGACCGCCGCGGTCGAGGCCGGCGTGGGGCACGTTCACCTCGAGTCGGCAGCCGAGCTGACGGCGCTCGCGGCCATCGTGCAGCGCCGGGGTCGCCCGCTCACCGTCGGGATCCGGGTGAACCCCGACGTGACCGCGGACACCCATCCGTACATCGCGACCGGGCGCGGGGGCATCAAGTTCGGCGTGCCGCTCGACCAGGTGCTTCCGCTTGCGCTCGAGGTCGGCCACCACCGGCTTCTCACGCTGGATACCCTGGCCATGCACATCGGGAGCCAGCTGCTCGACGCCCGGCCCTACGTCGAAGGGGTCGAGCGCCTGCTCGAGCTTGCCGGGGCGCTCAGAGCCGCGGGCGTGACCACCCTCCAGTCGCTCGACATCGGCGGCGGGCTTGGCATTCGCTACCGGGACGAGGTGCCGCTCTCCCCGGTGACGCTGATGGACGCGGTCTTGCCGCGGATCCGTGAGAGCGGGCTCGCGCTCGTTCTCGAGCCCGGCCGGTATCTGGTGGGGAGCGCGGGGATTCTCCTCACCCAGGTGCTGTCGCGCAAGCACTCCGGCGGCAAGGATCTCGTCATCGTCGACGCGGGCATGAATGATCTGGTTCGGCCGAGCCACTACAAAGCCTACCACGAGATCGTCGAGCTGGAAGCGCGCGGCGGCGCCCCGGTGCCGGTGGACGTCGTGGGGCCGGTGTGCGAGACCGGTGACTTCCTCGCGCTCGACCGCTCGCTCCCGCCGCTCGAGCGGGGCGACCGCCTGGCCGTCCTCGGCGCCGGCGCGTACGGCTTCGTGATGAGCTCGAACTACAACTCCCGGCCGCGCGCCGCAGAGGTCATCGTGGACGAGGGGCGCTGGTGGGTTGCCCGCGCCCGGGAGTCCATCGAAGATCTCTACCGCGGCGAGCGCGCCGATTCCGCATCCACCGAGGCCCCGTGACCCCGCACCACGACGGCATTCTGATCATCGACTTCGGGTCGCAGTATACCCAGCTGATCGCGCGGCGCGTGCGCGAGGCGCACGTCTACTGCGAGATCCATCCGCCCTCGCGCACGGTCCAGTGGATCCGCGAGTGGAAGCCCAAGGGGATCATCCTCTCCGGCGGCCCCAATTCGGTCTATGACGAGGACGTGCCCACCGCGGACCGCGCGCTGCTAGAGACGAACATCCCGGTGCTGGGGCTGTGCTACGGGATGCAGCTGCTGGCCCACCTGGCCGGCGGCAAGGTCGTCCGCGCGAATCGGCGGGAGTACGGTCGAGCTGACGTTCGGGTGGACGGCGGCAGACTGTTCGAAGGCTTTGGCCGGGGCGAGGAGACGCCGGTCTGGATGAGCCACGGCGATCACGTCGACGCGCCGCCACCCGGGTTCTGCGTGACCGCCCGCAGCGACAACTCGCCGATCGCGGCGTTCGAGCACCGGGAGCGCCCGCTGTTCGGCGTCCAGTTTCACCCCGAGGTGGCGCACACGCCGCGCGGCGGCGAGATCCTCAACACATTCCTCTTCGACATCTGCGGTTGCACCCCCGACTGGACGCCGGGCCATTTCATCGAGTCGGAGATCGAGCGGATTCGAAGCATGGTGGCGCCCGGCGAGCGGGTAATCTGCGGCCTCTCCGGCGGCGTGGACTCAGCGGTAGCCGCCGTCCTCGTCCACCGCGCCGTCGGCGACCGGCTCACCTGCATCTTCGTGGACCACGGGCTGCTGCGCCTGCACGAGCGGGAGCAGGTGGAGACGACGTTCCGTCGCCATCTCGGCATCGATCTGCGCGTGGTGGACGCGTCCGGGCAGTTCCTGCAGCGACTCGCCGGCGTGACCGACCCCGAAGAAAAGCGCCGGCGGATCGGCCACACGTTCATCGAGGTCTTCGAGACCGAAGCCCGCCAGGTCGGGCCCGGCGTGGGTTGGCTGGTGCAGGGGACACTGTACCCCGACGTGATCGAGTCGCTCTCGCCGCGCGGCGGGCCATCGGTGACGATCAAGACGCACCACAACGTCGGCGGCCTGCCCGAGCGGCTGCCGTTCAAGCTGCTGGAGCCGCTCCGCGAGCTGTTCAAGGACGAAGTCCGCCAGGTGGGACGGGAGCTGGGCCTGCCGGACGAGATGGTGGGACGGCATCCGTTCCCGGGGCCCGGCCTCGCCATCCGGATCGTGGGCGAGATCACGGCCCAGTCGCTCGATGTCCTGCGCCGGGCCGATCACATCTACATCGAAGAGATCCGCGCCGCCGGGCTGTATGACTCGATCTGGCAGGCGTTCGCGGTGCTGCTGCCGATTCGCTCGGTGGGAGTGCAGGGGGACTTCCGAACCTACGACCAGGTCGTCGCGCTCCGCGCCGTCACCAGCCGTGACGGGATGACAGCGGACTGGTATCCCTTCCCCCCCGATGTGCTCGCCCGCGCGGCGAATCGGATCGCCAACGAAGTGAGCGGCGTCAACCGGGTGGTGTACGACGTCAGCTCGAAGCCCCCCGCGACCATCGAGTGGGAGTGACCCCCATGCCCGATCCGCTGACCAAGCTGCTGCGGGCCATCCTGCCGAAAGCCACGGCCGAGGAGATCGCGGATGCGGCCGAGCGGCTCGGATCGTTCATCGAGACCGGGGCCACGTGGGTCGGGGACACGGCGGACATCACCGTCCGCAAGGTCGAGAACGTCCTGAGCGGCGGCGATGTGACCCCCCGCGCCATGCCCGCCCTGCCTCGCGATATCGACGATCTGGTCTGGGCCAAGGTGACGCGCGCGGTCGGCCCGCGGGTGCAGGAGATCCGGGCTCGTGCGCGGGCACTCCGCGACGAGCCGGATCAGCGTGAGGAAATCGTGGCGTTTACGAAGGACGTGGAGTGGTTGATCGGCGAGCTGGGATCTGCCTGGGCCCGCGAGGTCGCGCTCAGGGCCGCGCGGGTGCAGTCGCCGCCGTCTCCCTGAAGCGCGACGACCAGCCCTTCCGCAGCTTCGCCACCTTCGGCGCAATCATCGCCTGGCAGTACATCCGCTCCGGGTGGCGCGTGAAGTAGCCCTGGTGGTAGTCCTCAGCCGGATAGAAGGTTTCGAGCGGCACCACCTCGGTGACGATTCGGGCCCCGAAGACCCGCTCCCGCTCCAACTCCGCAATCACGTCCCGCGCCGTCCGCGCCTGCTCCTGGTCGCGATAGAAGATGGCCGACCGGTACTGCGTCCCGGTGTCCGGCCCCTGCCGGTTGAGCGTGGTCGGATCGTGGAAGGCGAAGAAGATCTCCGTCAACTCGCGGTACGAGATCACCCCCGGGTCGAACGTCACCTGGAGTGCCTCGGCGTGCCCCGTGGTCCCCGTGCACACAGCCTCATAGGTCGGGTGGGCAACGGTGCCCCCGGTATACCCCGACACCACGCGCTCTACTCCCTTGAGGCGCTCAAACACGGCCTCGATGCACCAGAAGCACCCGCCGGCGAAAACGGCGGTCTCAATACGAGGGGCTGACATTCTACTCTCCGGGTAAGGGTCCAAGCTCCCCACAAACGTCTGTGAGAGCCCGCCGGTTCCCTTACACGCCCTTCTCGTCGAGGAGTGCGAGAAACTGATCCGGCTCGCTCAGGGCGGCGAGCCGAGCCGGGATGTCCGGGTCCTTGGCGAACTGCGCGACCTTCCCCAGGACCGGCAGGTACATGTTCACCACTTCGTCCGGGGGGGCGACGATCAGGAAGAAATCGTGCACCGGGAGACCATCGATCGCCTGGTAGGAGACGCCCTCCGCGCGGTGCCCGTAGGCCAGCCGCACTTTGGCCACGACGGCCGAGCGACAGTGGGGAATGGCGATGCCGCGTCCGACGCCGGTGGATCCGAGACTTTCCCGGCGCTGGAGCGCACGCAGAAGAGTATCGGCGGAGGCGTCGTCGACGGCCAGGAGCCCCACCAGCTCGCGGAGCACGTCATCGCGGTTGGCACCCGCCAGCGCGAGGCACACGGCGCCCGGACCGAACAGTTCTTTGAGACGCATGGCGCACGAAGCTACCCCCTCGCCGCGGGGGGTGTCAACAAGTATTTTGACCCCATGCAGTTGCCCTATCCTTCGGCCGACCCGTTCGCCCTGATCCTGGCCCCCATGGCCGGGGTCTCCGAGGCGCCGTTCCGCCAGATCTGCCGCCGGATGGGCGCCGACGTCGTCGTGTCCGAGTTCCTGTCGTCGGAAGCGATCCGCCGGCGCATCCGGACGACGCTGGAGGGCGCGGAGTTCGAGGAGTGTGAGCGGCCGATCGGGATTCAGATCTACGGGGCCGACGCCAACGCGATGGCCGAGGCCGCGGGACTCATCACCGAGCACTATCAGCCGGAGTTCATCGATATCAACTTCGGCTGCCCGGTGAAGAAGGTGGTACAGCGGAACGGCGGGTCCGGCTGCCTCCGGGACCTCGACCTGGTCGAGCGCATCATCCGCGCGGTCATTGCGGCCACCCATCTGCCGGTCACGGTGAAGACCCGCAGCGGGTGGAACGACGATGGGCGGGATCCGGTCCGGATCGCTCTCAGGATGCAGGACGCGGGGGCGAAGGCCTTCACGCTGCATCCGCGTACCCGCACCCAAATGTTTTCTGGACACGCGGATTGGGACGAGATTGCGTGCGTCGTCGAGGCGCTCGAGATCCCGGTCATCGGCAATGGCGACATCCAGACCGCCGACGACGTCGTTCGGATGCGAGCGCACACCGGCTGCGCCGGTGTCATGATCGGTCGCGGCGCGTTCGGGAACCCGTGGTTGTTCCGCGACGCCCAGGCGCTGCTGGCCGGGCGGACGCGGCCCGAGGCTCCCGATGCCTCGGAGCGCTTCCGCGTGGCGCTCGAGCACGCGCGGCTTGCGCTCCGGCTCCAGGGCGACACCCGCAAGACGGTCATGGAATTCCGGAAGCACCTGGGCTGGTACACGAAGGGGCTGCGCGGGGCCAGCGACCTGCGCCAGCGGCTCTTCCAGATCGAGTCGATCGCCGAAGCCGAGTCGATCTTCCTGGAATACCTCGGGCCCCTCGCCCGGGTCGCGTGACGCCCGCCCAGCTGGAGGCGCTGCTGCACGACGTCGCCGAAGGCCGCCTTGCCCCGGAGAAAGCGGTCGATCGTCTCCGGCACTTCCCCTTCGAAGAGCTACCCTTCGCGCGGATCGACCATCACCGGGCACTCCGCCAGGGCCATCCGGAAGTCGTGTTCTGCGAGGGGAAGACGGTCGAGCAAGTGGTCGACATCGCCGATCGCCTCGTGGCGGCGAACGGCGGGTTCCTGGGCACGCGGGCCGACGAGCGAGTGGCCTCCGCGCTCAAGGCCCGCTTCGACCGGCTCGAGTGGAACCCGCTCGGCCGCACCGTCTTTCTGCGGGCGCCCGGGCCGGCCGCCAGAACAACGGGCACGATCCTCGTGGTCACCGCCGGCACGAGCGATCTCTGCGTGGCCGAGGAGGCGGCCGTCACGGCCGAGGCGTTCGGTCACGACGTGGTGCGGCTTCCCGACGTGGGCGTCGCGGGGCTGCATCGCTTGCTCTCGGCGAACGACCGGCTCCAGGAGGCCGACGTCGTGATCGTCGTCGCCGGGATGGAGGGGGCTCTGCCCAGCGTGGTGGGTGGCCTTGTGCGAGCGCCGGTCATCGCGGTGCCGACCAGCGTGGGCTACGGGGCCTCGTTCGGCGGCCTCGCCGCGCTGCTCGCCATGCTCAATTCGTGTGCTGCCGGCGTGACCGTGGTGAACATCGACAACGGCTTCGGGGCGGCCGCGGCTGCGAGCCGGATCTTGGCCGGGTGATCGACCTCGCCGCCG
>CAZFKN010000071.1:0-16769 GCA_964519805.1 uncultured Gemmatimonadaceae bacterium | reverse complement strand
GGTGGAGTCGAATGGGCGAGCGCCGATCGTCATCGATGATGAGGATTCGCGTACGGACTCCTTGCTGCCCACCGCGCCGTGGTGCGGGCGCGGCGGTTGATGCGTCTCGTCGATCGCTTGTTGTCTGGGCAGCGCGGCAGGTGGCGGTTTCGACATATCTCTTGCCGGTCCGCGCCGCGAGAAACCATACGCCAACCCGGTTTGGAAGCGAACGATTCTGGCACAAGCGGTCGCGCGTCGGTACGAACGGCCGGTTTCCTGGCACCAACGGCACCTTTCCGGGAATCAACTTCGGGCGGGCGATCGTTTAGTCACAATCCGCAACAGGTTCGGAGGCCGGACGAGGCGAAGCACCGGGCGACGGAGGGGTAAGGATGGTTACGAAATCGACTCAGGAGGGCTGGGAAACCGGGGCGACGGGGTTGGCGCCGTGTCGAGAAGGGGGCCGTGGTCGTTCCCTGAGGTATGCCGTTGGTGCCGCGGAACCAGCGTCTCGTGCCGGCACCGTTCGGCGGGGATGGCTCCATGTCGCATCGTAACCTGCCTGTTTCCCACCGGCCCAACGGCTCCACGAGGTTCCCGTGATCCGACCGAATGAGGTGACCTGGGGGACGCTCCCGATCGTCGCGAGTGCCTGGGCGGCCGTCGCCGTGCTGGCGCTGGCCACGGCCCACCTCACCGGCGCGGACCCCTTCCCTTTCGGCATCTCCTGGGGCACCCTCGCGGCCGTCGAGCTCGCGAGCCTCACGATCTGGATCGGGGCGACGCCCGGGGCCCTCTGGGCGGCCCGACAGCTCATGCCGGACTCGGGACGTCGCTGGCTCAGCGTGATGGTCCAGGTCGCGGCCGGGCTGGTTTTCGTCCTGGCAGCCGCCGTGGTCGAGGGTTGGCTCGTCGCCCAGCTGGTGGCGCCGGAGCAGCTCCCGACGGTCCACGCTATCCTCCCCCGGTTCGATGCCAGGATGCTCGGGTATCTGGGCATCGCGACGCTGACGCAGGTGACGCGCTACGTCGCGCTGTATCGGGAGCGCGAGCTACAGACGGCCGGACTCGAGACTCGGCTCGCGAAGACCAAGCTCCAGGTGCTCAAGATGCAGCTCCAGCCGCACTTCCTCTTCAATACCCTCAACACGACGGCCGAGCTGGTGCACGCCGACCCGGACGCGGCCGACCTCATGATCACGCGGCTGGGCGACTTCCTCCGGCTCTCACTCGACCATGCGGGACACCTGCTGGTCCCCTTCCGCCAGGAGATCGACTTCATCCGCGCGTACGTCGACATCGAGCAGGTTCGCTGGGGCAGCCGGCTCACGGTCGAATGGGATTGCGCCGCAGACACCCTCGACGCGGCCGTACCCACCCTCGCTTGGCAGCCGGTGCTCGAGAACGCGATCCGTCACGGACGCGACCCCAGGTCGGGCCGTGCGCGGATCCACCTGGGATCGCGGCGGCAGGGTTCGCAGGTGCTGTTGTTCATCCGGGACTGGGGTCCGGGCCTGCCCACAGAAGGACTCCAGGAGCACCTAGGGCTCCGGAACACGCGCGAGCGGGTCGAGCGCCTCTATGGCAAGCACGCGCGGTTCGATCTCACCAACGCGACGGGGGGCGGTGTGATGGCGACGCTGTTGCTGCCCTACACCCCGTGCTCGGCGGCACACACGCCGCTGCCGCTCCGGCAAATCGAGCTGGGAGAGTCCGCGTGACGGCCCTCAGGGTGCTGGTGGCAGACGACGAGCCAATGGGGAGGCAGCGGCTCACCCGGATGCTCCAGGATGAGCCGGAGGTGGAGGTCGTGGCGTCGTGTGGCAGCGGGGAAGAGGCGCTCGACGCGATCCGGGAGCACGGGCCGGACCTCGCCTTCCTCGATATTCAGATGCCGGGACTGGATGGGTTCGGCGTGGTGCGTTCGCTCGACGGCGAGCGCCTGCCGGCGTTCGTCTTCGTCACCGCGCACGACCACTATGCGGTCCGCGCGTTCGAGGTTCACGCCCTGGACTACCTGCTCAAGCCGTTCGATCAGGGGCGTCTGCAGACCGCGCTCGACCGCGCCCGAACTCAGTTGGGGGCGGGGCAGGCCGGCGATTCAGCTCAGCGCATGCTCGCCCTGCTTCACGAGCTCAACCAGCGCCAACGCGGTGAGCTGGGCCTCGAGCGGCTGGTGGTGCGGAACCAGGAGCGGGCCTTTTTCCTCCGGACCGAATCGATCGACTGGATCGAGGCCGCGGGCAAGTACGTTCATCTCCACGTAGGCAAGTCGACGCACCTGCTGCGGGGCAGCATGGCGAACCTGGAGCAGCAGCTGGACCCGGCTCGCTTCGTCCGGATCAGCCGCTCCGCCATCATCAACATCGACCGCATTCAGGAGATCCAGCCCTGGTTCCAGGGGGACCACGTGGTGATCCTGGCGGATCGCACACGCCTCACCTCAACCCGCGGGTACCGGGAGAACCTGCACCGGCTATTGGGCAAGTAGCCGCCTATTGGTGGCCCGATGACCCCGGTGAGGTAATACCCGAGGCGCTCCCCGTTCCGCCGATCAGCGCAAAAGCGGCCGCCAGGCCTCCGCCCGCAAGCCCGCCGAGCAACGCGGTCGCGCCGACGGAGAGTTTCCGTTCGCGCAGACTCGCGATGTCCGCCCGCGGAAGCGCCACCTGCTCACCCTTCCAGTCGCTGCCGATGTGGCGGGCGGTCTCGACGCGGTTGACGGCGAGCGTGACACCACTCGAGTCGGCAGACACGATTTGCCCCTCGATCAGAAGAACGTCTGCTCCAACCCACTGCGCCAGGTCGGTTGCGCCGGCCGTCGTGAGTCGAGCTTCGACCTGGGTGCCGGGTCCGGGCATCACGGCGTCGACCGCGGGCATGGGCCGGTAAGTGTAACAGCCGGCCAGGAGCCAGCAGGCCGCGCCGACCGTCAATGGTGACCTCATGGAGTCTCTCCGAAAGTGCGTGAGCGCCGGCCCCTCGCGGGATCGGCGCCCACGGTCATGCGTTCACCTGCGAACTCAGTTGCCCAACGGCGACGAGGTGGTGTAGTTCAGCGGCGGACATGCCGTCGGCTGGTTGGGATTGATGCTGGTCGACGTAATGGCGACCCCAGCCGAGCTCGTCGTCGGTGTGTTCGGATTCGCGTTGGCCTCGGTCTGCCCATACGGCAGGCGGGCCGCGATCGAGAAGTTCTGCGGTAGCGTGCCTCCCGGAGGCGGTGCTGTCGCGAGCGACGGCAAGCAGGTGCGCTTCCAGTCGCTCCACACCTCCGGGTTGAGATACAACGAGACGTACTTCTCCTCCATGATGTTCTGGAGGGTGGCCGGGAGGGCGTTCGGCGCGTTCACATTGGGCAACGCGGGGAACGTGACCGCCGAACCGCCGGTCGCTCCGTAGGCACGATTGGTCCGGGCCGCATCGAGGAACGGCTGGGCTGCCGCCGTGCCACCGGTTCGAAACGCCGCCTCGGCCGCGATCAGTTGCGTC
The DNA here is from genome assembly GCA_964519805.1 of uncultured Gemmatimonadaceae bacterium. Classification (GTDB taxonomy): domain Bacteria; phylum Gemmatimonadota; class Gemmatimonadetes; order Gemmatimonadales; family GWC2-71-9; genus DASQPE01. Next base: position 13,295 of record CAZFKN010000071.1, on the reverse strand, counting down.
TCGGAGTAGGTGATCACCGGCTGCCGGAAATCGCCCGGCGGCGTAGCGCCGTCGATGAACGCGTTGAACGCCGAGTACTTGGCCGTGGCGGAGCCGTTGCCGTTGTAAATCCCCCCGGTGGTTTGGACGTTCGTCGCTCCTCCCGGACGATAGCCGAAGTACCCGCCATCGCTCGTTTTCGTGAAGTAGAACTTGAGTCGAGAGCTGTCCTCGACTCCCGCATTGATGCGACGTTTCAGGATCTCGATCACGGCAGCGCCGGGGCCGATGTCGCTGGACCGGGTCACGTTGAACTGCCACCAGATGTTGTTGCCCGATGGCGTGGCATCGTGGAACCAGAGAAAGTCATTCGCCGGCGTGCTGATACCCAGCTGCGCCTCGGCCAGCGCTTTCGCGTAGGCCGACGCATCCGTCGCGGCGACGTGCATGTACAACCGCGCCTTGAGCGAGTGCGCCACCTGGGTGTACACCGCTCGCAGCTGGTCTGCGCTCAGTCCGGCGTAGATGACCTCGCTGCCGTCCGAGCCACCGGCGTTCGTCGGACCCGTCGCGGCGAGGAAAACGTTGATCGCCGAGTCGAGCTGGGCCTGCAGGTCCGCGTACACCTGGAGCTGCGGATCGAACTTGGGTTGCAGGATCGTGGAGTCGGCGGCCTGGCGGTACGGGATGTCGCCCCACACGTCGGCGGCGAACGACATGACCAAGGCCTCGTAGACTTTGCCGACACCGATGTAGAGCGAATCGTTCACCTTCCGGGCGATCTGCTGCATCTTGTGGATGTCGAGCAGCGCGCCGCCACCGGTGATCAGGTTGCTCGCGCCATAGACCGCGCCAAAGTACGTATCCACGTCGGAAGGCCCGCTCAGATACAAATCGAAGCCTTGTTGCTGCCGGGCGATCCCTGCGACCTGCTGCAGGTACAACGCGATGTCGCGGGCGATCTGCCCTTCGAACTGCACTGGCTGCGCCGCCTGAATTCCGATGTACAGCGGGCCGGCCTTGGTGAGGGTGACGATGTTGTTGGGGTCCTGGCTCACGCCCGGCCCCGAGAGGTAGTCGCTGCAGCCGGCCGCGCCCAGCGCGAGGCCCAGGCCCAGCATCACCCTGAAGAGGGGTCGCATAGTCCTTTGTCTCCTGGTGAGCGCCGGCATCAGCGGTTGAACGTGAGCGAGAAGACCCACGACCGTGCCTGAGGCGTGTTGAAGTAGTTCAGGCCCCGGACGGGGGAGCCGGCTCCGAGGAGCGACGTCTCCGGGTCCACGCCGTCGTAGTTGTTCCAGCTGACCAGATTGCGTCCCGCGAGCCGCATCTCGATGCTGCTGAAGCCGAGCGCGCGGGTGATCCACGGTTGGTTGAGGGTGTAGCCGATCGAGATCTCGCGGATCTTCACCCAGCCACCATCCTCCAGGAACGCGACGTCCGGCCCGTTGAAGACGCTGGCGCCACCCTGGAACCAGGACTGATTGAGCGGGACGGACATCCCGGCGCCGGGACCTGCCACGGCGTCGTTGGCGATGGTGTTCACCTGATAGTTCGTGCCGAAAATCACGGGCCCGCCGTCGCGGCCCTGGGCGGTGTTGAGCCCCGTGCCGAACTGATTCAACGCGCCCTTGGTTCCGTTGTACGCGATGCCACCGTGACGGATGTCGAGCAGCCCGCCGACGGTGATCCTCCCGAAGCGGAAGTTGGTCCGAACGGAACCGGTCCAATCCGGGTTCGGATCGCCGAGTACGTACGAGCTCGACGCGTTGTCGAGTTGCGGATAGCCGGTGTTGTCGATGAACAGGGCGCCCGGCGTGAACGACGCGCCGCAGCCCCCGCCGGCAACAGCCGTGTGGTCGATATCAACGCCGCCGACGATCAAGCCCCGACCACAGCGCACGTAGTCGGTGCCGAGGTACACGCCGATGGGCTGGCCGACCATGATGGACCCGCCGGTGTGGAGACCCGCGCCGTTGCCGCCGCCGCTGAAGGGGAACGCGGCGAACTGCAGACCGGCGGGGAGGCCGCCGACGGGAACGGTCCCGCGGTTACGCGCCCACTGGAGCCCGACGTCCCACGCGAAGCCTGTCGTGGTCACCGGACGCAGATTGAGCGACACTTCCCAGCCGCGGTTCTGGAGCTGCGCGGCGTTCTGCGGCTGCTGCACGTAGCCGGTGCTGGTGGGCACGGGAACGTTGAGGATCACGTCGGCGGAGTTCTGGCGATAGTGCGTGACGCTGAGGTCAGCCTTGTCGCCTACCAGGCCCAGGTCGACGCCCGCCTCGAACTCCTTCACCCGCTCCGGCTTCAGAATCGTCGCCGGCGCGTTGAACCCGCTGATCAGACCGCCGACGCCGTTGATGGCCGTCGACGACGCGGGGCCCCACCCGCCGTCGGTGACCGCGGACGGAGCGAAGATGCTGGACAGGAGGTAGGGCGTCGGCTGGGTGCCGCTCTGCCCGTACGCCGTCCGCAGCTTGCCATAGGTGAGGAAGCCGCCCTGGCCCTGCTGACGGTAGAAGACCCAGGCGGCGCTGGCCTTGGGGAACCAGGCGCGTTGGTTGGTCGCGTCGAATGACGAGACACCGTCATTCCGGACCGCCGCGGTCAGATAGAACTGCTGCCCGATGTCGGCGGTGGCCTGCGCGAAATACGACTCGAGGTGCGTCTTCTGCAGGAAGTCCAGCAAGGGCTGCTGGATCCCGGAGACGTTCCCCAGGTTGAACGGCTGCGGCGCGATGAGCTGCGTTCCCAAGGGCTGCCGGGACTGCAGGCTCTGCGAGTTGAGGTTTTGGCCGACGGTGAAGGTGCCCTTCCAGCTCTCGGACGCGCTGTAGGACAACGTCGCCGTCAGGTTGTTGTCGAGCTGTTGGTTCCGGATGTAGCCGGCGGTCACGCCGCCGACGTGGGTCACGCCCACGACGTTGGTTTCGCTATTGCCAACCGCCCAGCCCTCGAACCGTTCGTCGTTCGAGTAGTCGAGCCCGAGGGATTCGTTGAACTTGAGCCACGATGCGGGCGCCCATTCCGCGTTGATGCCCCCGAACGTGCGAGACACATTCGACGTCGCGGGCTCTTCATTGGCCACCCACAACGGGTTGTCGTAACCCCGATTGATGAAGTCGGTGCCCGGTCCGGGATTCGGGAACCGGTAGCTCCGCTGCTGGTTGAAGATCGGGTCGACGAACGGCAGGTTGTTGAACTCGGGCGGCGTCCGCAGCGCACCGATCATGATGCCGCCGGTGTCGTTGCGGCTCTGGACGAAGCCGCCGTACCCGTTGCTGTAGTTCACGTTCGCGCCGACCTTCAGCTGGTCGGTGATCCGCTGCTCCCCGTTGAAGCGAACCGAGATCCGGCGGTAGTGGCTGTTGGTGCCGGTGATGATGCCACGATCGTAGTTGTACCCGCCCGACAGGAAGAATTGGGTGCGATCGCTGCCACCGGAGATATTGAGCGTGTTGTCGGTGGTGTAGCCCTGCTGGAAGACCTCGCTCCCGTGATCGTACACCGGGGTGCCGGTTGCGAGCTTCGGCCCGTAGCTGGCGGTCGAAACCTGCGGACGGCAACCGATCAACGCCGGATCCGTGCTGGGAACGCACGTCTCGGCGACACCGGCCGAACCCTGGCCGTACTCGGTCTGCAGCGCGGGCAGCTGGGTGTGCTCGTTCAGCGACAGCGTGCTGCGCAGCGAGTACTTGGTCTGACCCGGCCGGCCCTTCTTCGTCGTGATCAGGATGACGCCCTGCCCCGCCCGCGACCCGTAGATGGCGCCGGAGCTGGCGCCCTTCAGGATCTCGATGTTTTCGATGTCGTCGGGGTTGAGGGAGATCAGGGGGTTGGGGGGGAAGATGGTGCCGCCGTTCAGGGGTTGCTGCGTCGCGAGATTGTACTGGGTGACATTGTCCACTGGCACGCCGTCCACGACGAACAGCGGCTGGCCATCCGACGATTCGACGCTGGTGATGCCGCGAATCTGGATGTACGCCGAAGCCCCCGGGTCGCCCGCGCTGGACGTGATGCTCACGTTCGGCGCCTTGGCCGCCAGGGCGTTCACGATGTTCGACTCGTTCGAGTTCACGATCGCCGTCGAGTCGACGAAGTTCCGCACGGTGCCGAGCTTCTCGACTTCAGACGACGTGCCGGCGCCGGTCACGACCACCTCGCCCAGCTGCAGCGGGTTGTCGGCCAGCGTGAAGTCCTGCTGGATCGGGCCGGCACCGAAGCTGACCTGCGCGGTATTCGCCTTGTAGCCGATCAGCCGGGCGGTCACGGCGACCGTGCCCGACGGCACCCGCGCCGCCGGTACGAGGATGGTGTAGCCGCCGTCGCCGCGCGTGGTCGCGCCGGCGCCGAGCTGATCGATCGTCACCTGCGCTCCGGAGAGCGGGGCGCCGGCGGCGTTGGTGACTCTGCCGCTCAGTGTGACCGGCTGCTGTGCCGCCAGGCCGGCCGGGACGAGCGCGAGCAGCGCCATCCAAAGCCTGGACCGGGCCCACAGTCGCAGAGTCCGAGGCATCCTGCCGAACCCTTCGATGCTCATAGGCACCTCCGATAGGGGGAAGCTGAAACGACGTAGTGGTACGGCTGCGTGATGCGTGTGCCGGGGATTGAGGGCTCCCCGGCGGCCCGTCACGGATCGCCCGCGCCGGTGGCGCGGTCAGGCCCGGAAGCGGTACCCGGCGGCGAGAGCCGTGAGGATGTGACGAGGTTGTCTGGGGTCGTCCTCCAGCTTGCGGCGAAGGCGCGCGACGTGCGTGTCCACCACCCGCGCCGTGATCGACGCATCGTGGTCCCACACCTCGCGCAGGAGCTCGTCGCGGGACGCGACGGCACCCCGCCGACGCACCAGCGCGAAGAGCAACCGAAATTCGGTCTGCGTCACCCGAACCGCCCGGCCCGCGCGTCGCACCGCCTGCGCCGGCAGGTCGAGTACGAAATCGCCCACCGTCATCGTGGCGCCCGGAAACGGCGCCTCGACCTCTCTGGTCCGACGCCGAGTATCGGCGAGCAGCTCCTGCACCCGGGCCACCAGATCGCGCACGGTCACGGGGTCGGCCGGAACCGATGATCCGCCTTCCTGCATGAGGTCGAGCGGCGGGATCATGCCGGGGATCGGGGTGGGCACACTGAACTCGCGGACCACCGATTCACCGCGGTCACCCGGGGAGGGGCTGCCGGCGCCGTAGCCGCCGACCAGCGCCCGGCTGTCCGCGGCGCTGGCGCCCGCTCTCGTCGTCCCCGGGTCGCGGGGCGACTGCCGGTCATCGTCGATGATCAGGATTCGCGTAACGCCTCCGTGGCGGAGCCGACACACCGCAACGCGGCCCCCAGAGCATACGCGAGGATAGAGAACGGGCTGCTGCGGCAGAACGGGATTGGAACGGAACGCCGGCCTGGCGGAACGAACCGCAGGCCGGCGGGAACGAGTCGCGGCTGGGTGGCGTTACGGCGGCGTCACGAAGGTGAACGTCTTGCACCCTCGGGAGGGCTGGCGCCGGCGAGATACCGCGCCAGGGCGTCGGTGGAGAGCGGCTTGCCGGTGGCGCGCTCGACCTTCTCCCGCCAGGGCACGCTCGCGCCCGGGGCGAAGAAGCGCTCGGTGAGCCAGGCCCCAACCCGCGGCTCCCGGGTCAGGTCGTCCACGCCGAACTGCTCGCGCATCGCCTCGCGCAGCTGGGTCGCGATCATGTTGGCGTACAGATAGGACTGCGCGTACAGCGGACCGGTAGCGAAGAGATCCTTGCCGCCCATGTAGTCGCCGGGGGGGAGCTCCACTCCGGTGAACCGGCGGTACGCGGCCGTGTAGAGGGAGTCCGGGTTCGCCCGGCGGTGGAGATAGAGCGAGATCTCGGTGTACGCCTGAAGCGTGATGGACCGCCGGAGCCAGAGCAGGAGCTCCATCTTCCCCACCTGCTCCAGCCGCTCGGCCTGCTGCGGTGCGACACCCGCCGCCTGCACCAGCCAGTGGTGGTCGTAGGCGAAGTGCCCGAGGGTCTCTGCGAGCCCCTCGCCGAGCGGGGTCTCGTCGCCGCGGAAGAAGATCGGCGAGAGATCGGGCCGCATCAGCGTGGCGTTGAGGGCGTGGCCGTACTCGTGGAACAGCGTCTCGTAGAAGTCGGCTCCCGTGAACGGATTCGTCAGGAGGCGCGCATCGTAGGGCGGCCGCGTGAGGAACGTGATTCCGCCGGTGGGCACATCCCAGACCTTCACGTCGATCGGCAGGCTGTCCACCGCGAACCCGAGGCCCCGCATGAGCTCGCGGAGCCGGGTCAGGCCGGGCTCCTTGGGCCACGCGTCCGTCCCGGTGCTCATCTCCTGCCGGCGCAGCCAGTAGTCGATGTCCCAGGGCTCGACCCGGTCCACGCCCAGGTCCGCCTTGACGTGCTCCAGAATCGCGAGATAAGCCGGCCTGGTGGCCTGCTCGAACGCCTCGATATCGCGCAACACCGTGGCCGGCTCCAGACTCGAGAGCTCGAGCCCCGCAGCCGCGCCGTTTGCGAAGCCCTCCTGTCGCCCGATTCGGTCCACGACACCCATCGTGTGAAAGATCGGCTGGCGGAGGTGGGGGGAAATCTGGGTCCGCGAGCGGAACGCCTCTTCGCGGAGCGATCTGTCCGCGCTGGTGTCGATGAGCTCGGAGGCCGCGGTCGCCGTGAGGCGCTGCCCGCGAACCTGGAACCGGAACTGGCCCAGCGTGTCCTGCACGGCGGCCTGGAGGTCCACGAGGCGGAGCGGCAGCCGGTGGTCCGCCCGCGCGATCAGGAAGTCCCGGTGGTGAAGAAACAGCCGACGCGCCAACGTGCTGTCGCGGACCTTGCCGCGCCAGCGCTCGATGACCGCCGCATAGTCCCGCCGGCTCACCAGGTCCGCCTGGAGCCGGGCGAACGGTCCGGCGAAATGCCGAGTCTCTCCCTTCCACTGATAGTACTGCTCGACGTTCAGCGCGTTCGAGATGGCGAACTCTTGGATCTCCAGCTCGTCGAGGAACGCCCGGAGCTGCGCCTCGGTGCGGACGACGGGCGCCGGGCCACCGAGCGTGAGCCGGGCGTCTGTGGAAGGCAGCTGCTGCGCCCCTCCGGCGATGACCGCCGCGAGAAGCAGCACAAGAAGCGCGAAGACGCACCGGGGGACGCGGACGGAGAGCACCACCTGAGAGCTCCTTAAGGATGGACCGGGCTGTAGATGCCTTCGAACAGGACCTGCCACGTCACTCCGTCGGCCGACGAATCCCAACGCTGGCGCACCTTGCCGCCGTCCATGCGCTCCCAGCTGATCCGTTGCTTGATCGTGTGCCCGGTCGAGTCGACCGTCTCACCGCTCAAGACCATCCGCCCGTCGACGAGTGCACCGTCCAGCTGGAGCAGAAGCCCGTCGTCGTCTACCCAGGTCTGGTGCCAGCGATGCCGCGAGGCATCATAGATGTTGTAGCTGGTCCCGTGGTGGCCGCCCGCGCCGCGCCAATTCTCCTGAAGCACGCAGCCGCCGAGCGTTCGCCGGATCGTGTTGGCGCCGGCCCGCTTGCCGTCCGGGGTGTGGACTTCCCAATCGCCAAGCCAGAAATCGAACTGCCGATGCTCGGCCGTAGCACAAGGGGGCTTCGGCTCCGGCCGCTGTTCCGCATGAACAGGGACAGGTGCGGCGGCCGCGCCCATCAGGGCAGCGAGCCAGAGACCGGGCACACGGATGTTTCGCTTGGACACGGCTTACTCCTGTGAAGGGGGATGCTTCCCCTACGCGGAACCGCTTCGCCGGGTGCCACGCGATGGCGGTGCCGGACACCGGGCGTCAACGGAAGAACGCCGCGATCGCGCCGAAGTAACCGGCGGAGTCCACAACGTACGCGTCGTTGTGCCCGCCCCCGAGCGCCACGAAGGTCTTCGGCTCCGGGGTTCGCTCATATAGTCGCCGGCCCAGATCGAACGGGATCGCTTCGTCTTGCCGGGCGTGGAGGAAGAGCTTGGGCCCCTGCACGCGGGTGATCTTGGCCTCCGAGTCGAAGCGGCTGCGCATCACCAGGCGGACGGGCAGGAACCAGTAGATGCGTGCGGCCACGTCGGGGCCTGAGCTGAACGCGCCTTCCAGAATGAGCCCGCGGGCCGGGACCCGGCTCGCGAGATCCACCGCGACCGCGCTGCCAAGGGAGTGTCCGAAGATCACGATCCGCTCGGCCGGCACCCGCAGCGAGTCGCGCACGAAGGCGTATGCCGCGTCGGCATCGAGATACACGCCCGCCTCCGTGGGCGTCCCTTCGCTCTCGCCGTAGCCCCGGTAGTCGAACGTGACCAGGTTGAGGCCGAGCGCGCGGAGCCGGTGATAGTGCTCGGGCCGCCCGTCGCTCGCAATGTTCCCGGCGTTCCCGTGAAAGATGAGCAGCCACGGGTGCGAGGTGTCGTCGCTCGCCATCACCCAGCCTGCCAGCCGCACGCCGTCGCGCGTCACCGTCGTGACGCGGGCCGGGTCGAGCCCGAGCTGCGGATCAGGGCGGGCGAGGCGGCGGGTCCAGGGCGCCACCGGGAACACCAGCCGCCGCTCGAGCAGCATGAGCGCGCCCACGAGAACTCCGTAGGCAAGGAGGACGACGGTAAGCCCGGTCGTCAGGATGCGCCGCGGACTGAGCGTCAGAGAGGGTGGAAGCGTTCGCCGTGGGCGGCCATGCTCTCCAACACGGGAGCCGGGGCGAAGCGGGCGCCGTGCGCGGTCGCCAGGCGAGTCAGGGTCTCGACCACGTTGCCGGCGCTGAGATCGTCGATGAGGCGGAGCGGACCTCCGCGAAAGGCGGGAAACCCAATTCCGAAGATCGCGCCGATGTCCCCGTCGCGGGCACTCTGCACCACGCCCTCGCCGTAAGCCATCGCCGCCTCGTTGAGCATGAGATACACGAGTCGACGCTGAATGTCTTCGTGGGCAAAGCCCTCCAGAGGCTTCACGCCGAGAATGCGGTAGACCCGCTCGTCCACGCCGGTCTTGTGGCCTTCGTGATAGACGTAGAAACCGCGTCCGTTCTTGCGGCCCAGACGTTCGTCTTCCAGCATGCGCCCGATCAGGGCCGGCGGCGCCATGCGCTCGCCGAACGCCGCATGCATGACCTTCGACGCCTTCTGCGCCACGTCCAGTCCAACCTCGTCCATGAGCGCCACCGGTCCGACGGGAAAGCCCCAGCGGGTCATGGTCCGGTCGATCAGCTCCACCGGCACGCCCTCCTCGACCAGCACCCCGGCCTCGTTGAGGTACGGTGAGAGAATCCGGTTCACCCAGAAGCCGGGGTGGTCGCGGACGACGATCACCGTCTTGCCCATCGCGCGCCCAAAGCGGACCACCGAGACCGTGGTACGGGCATCGGTCCGGTCGGTCGGGATCACCTCGAGCAGTGGCATCCGCTCGACCGGCGAGAAGAAGTGCATGCCGATGACTCGCTCCGGCCTGGACGCGCCCGCGGCGATGTCGCGGATCGGAATAGTGGAGGTGTTGGTGGCGAAGATGGCCTCCGGCCGGATCTCGGCCTCCACCTCCGCGAGCACGCGCCGCTTCACCACGAGATCCTCGAACACCGCCTCGATGACGAGATCGGCGCGGGTGAACCCGCTGTAGTCGGCGCTCCCCGAGAGCAGGCCCGCGAGCCGCTGATGTTGCGGGCGCGAGAGCCGGCGTCGCCGGAGCCGCTCGTCCAGGATGCCGAGGGCGGCTTTGAGGCCCCGCCCGACCCTCGGCAGCTCGGAGTCCTTGAGGCGCGATTCCACCTGGGCATTGAGCACGGCGGTCCCGGCGATGGCGGCGCCCATGAACCCCGAGCCGACGACCCCGAGCCTGTGGATGGGAATCGGCGTGACCTCGAGGCCGGGCGGCACGCCGTCGTCCTTCTTGAGCGCGGTGGTGGCGAAGAAGATCCGGACGAGATTTCGGGAAACCGGCGTCACGGCCAGCGCGCCGAACCGTTCCCGCTCCGCCCGGAAGCCCTCGAGCGCTCCCTGCTCCAGACCAATCCGCACCGCCTCGAGTGCGGCCAGCGGCGCGGGATAGTGTCCGCCGGTCTTCTTCAAGACCTGCTTGCGCGCCATGCGGTAGACGATCTGGCGCCCCATGGGTGTCCCATCCAGCAGCGCGCCGGCCGGCCCGCCCGGCCCGGTGCGCCGGGGAATTCCCTCCCGGGCCAGCCGGTCCGCGGCGGCGAGAGCCACCGCCCGGAGAATGCTCTTCGGCACCATCTCGTCCACCAGCCCGAGCTTGAGGGCTTTCTGCGGCCGCTCCGACTTGCCCGCCAGGATGATGTCGAGCGCCGCCCGCGCACCGATGAGCCGCGGAAGCCGGACGCAACCGCCGGCACCGGGAAGGAGGCCGAGCTGAACCTCAGGGAGTCCGATCAGGGTCTTCAGGGAATCGGTGGCGACGCGCCAGTGACAGGCGAGCGCAAGCTCGCACCCCGCGCCAACGCACGCGCCGTGAATCGCCGCGACGATGGGCTTGGGGAACTGCTCCACCCTATCGGTGAGGTCCTGGCCCCGCCGGCTGAGCGCCTCCGCCTCGGCGGCCGACGTGAGCCGGGTGACCTCCTCGATGTCGGCGCCGGCGATGAAATTGTCCGGCTTGCCCGAGAGAAGCACGACCGCGCGTACTGCATCATCGCCGCGCAGCCGCTCGACGAGCGCCTCCCACTCGTCCGTCAGCCCGCTGGTGAGCTTGTTGACCAGCTCACCCGGCAGATCGAGCGTGACGATCGCAATACCCGAGTCGACGGTTGTCGTGAAGGCGGGCCCGTTCATCGTTCCCCGTTCACTGTTCACTGTTCACCGCCGCTCGAGCACCATCGCATACCCCATCCCTCCTTGCGCACAGATCGAGATCAGCCCGAACTGCACCTCCCGACGGCGCATCTCGTTCGCCAGCGTCGTCACCAGCCGGGCGCCGGTCGCCCCGAACGGGTGCCCGATGGCGATCGATCCGCCCATGACGTTCGTTTTCTCCCAGTCCACCTCACCCACGGGCCCCCGCAGCCCCAGGCGAGCGGCCCACGCGCTGGACGCCCAGGCCTGCACGTTGGACAGCACCTGCGCGGCGAACGCCTCGTGGATCTCGACCAGACCGAGATCGGTCCAGCTGATGCCGGCCCGCTCGAGCGCCGTGGGCACCGCGAGCGCGGGCCCCATCAGGAGCTGCCATCCGGGATCGACCGCCGTCGCCGCGTAGCTGCGGACGAAGGCGAGCGGCTCGTAGCCCAGCGCCTTCGCCTTCTCCTCCGCCATGAGCAGCACGACGGCGGCGCCGTCCGTCAGCGGTGACGAGTTGCCCGCAGTCACCGTTCCGTAACGCCGGTCGAACACCGGCTTGAGCTGGGCGAGCACCTCGACCGTCGTGTCGGGCCGGATGCCGTTGTCACTCGTCGCCACGGTATCCATGGCGGGGCCGCCGAACCAGGGAACGATCTCCGCGAGGAGACGTCCGTCCGCGGTTCCGGCCGCCGCGCGCTGGTGGCTCATTGCCGCGATCCGGTCCTGATCTTCCCGCGCGATGCCGTTCTCCTTCGCCATCTTCTCCGCCGACTGTCCCATGGATTCGCCGGTGGATGGTTCGGCGATGGCCGGGGTGACGGGAATGAGGTCGCGCGGGCGAAGCCGGCTGAAGGCGGCCAGGCGCCCCCCGACCGTCTTGGCCTTGCTCGCCTCCACCAGGATCTGGCTGAAGCGACGTGAGTGCAGGATCGGAATGTCCGAGAGCGACTCGACCCCGCCCGCCAGGATCGTGTCGGCGTTCCCCAGCAGGATCTGATCGGCGGCGTTGGTGACGGCCTGCGCGGCCGAGGCGCAGGCCCGGTTGAGCGAGTACGCGGGGACGCCCGGAGGCAGTTGGGGGAGGAGGCTCACCTCCCGGGCGACGTTGGGGACGAGCACGGACGGCACGACCTGGCCGAGGATGACCTGGTCGATCTCCTTGCCGTCGATCTCGGTGCGGTAGAGCAGTTCCTTGGCGGCGTGGCGGGCGAGTTGGACGGCAGGGACATCCTTCAGGATCGTTCCGCTCTTGGCGAACGGGGTTCGCACCCCTGCCACGATGGCGACACGGCGGCCCGTTATCATTGTACCCGGCGGGCCACGATGCTGGCCACCGCGCGCCAGCGCTCGGCATCCACGGGCTCCAGCACCTCCCGGCCGTGCACCACTTCGAGCGGCCGAACCAGCTGGGGCAGCTCGCCGGCTTCGAGGAGATGGTCGCTGCTCTGGGGGCCCCATCCCAACTCGCGCTGGCCGCGGAGAAATGTCTCCATCATCAGGACGCCGCCCGGCGCCAGGCACGCCACGATGTCCGGCATTCTGGCCCGGTCGAGATAATCGAAAAGGAGGACGACGTCGAACTCGCCGAAGTGGGGCCAGGTGGTCTCGAGATCGACCGCCCGCAGCTCGACGGAGAGGCCGGGAGATGCCGCCAGCTCGCGCGCCGTCGCCAGCTTCTCGGAGTCCCGGTCCACGCCTAGCACCGTCGCCCCCAGCGCCGCGGCCGCGAGCGCGTGGCGCCCCTCACCGCACGCCAAGTCAAGTGCTCGCGCCCCCGGACGGATGAAATGAGCCTGCCACAAGAACCAGGTGCTGGGGCGGGGAACGCGGGCGACCGGACTCAGCGGCAAAGGCCCTCCTCACGCCGGCCCGCACTCGACGCTCTGGGCGCCCGGCCGGTCGATCTGCTCGTCATCGGTGGCGGCATCACCGGGGCGGGGATCGCCCGGGATGCCGCGATGCGGGGCCTTGCCACCGTGCTCGTCGAGCAGGGTGATCTCGCCTCCGGGACGAGCTCTCGGTCGAGCCGGTTGGTCCATGGCGGCCTCCGGTATCTCGAGCAAGGCCAGCTCAGGCTGGTGTGGGAAGCGAACCGGGAGCGGCGCGTCCTCCTCGGTATAGCACCGCACCTCGTCCGACCGCTTCCGTTCGTCTTCCCCCTGCATCGTGGTGACCGGCTCTCGCTCGGGCGCCTCGCGGCCGGCATGTGGGCCTACGACCTGCTGGCGCTGTTCCGCAATGTGGCCGCGCACCGCATGCTGGGCAAGCGCGCCCTCCTCGAGCGCGAGCCCACGATCCGCGAGCGCGGGTTGCTCGGCGGCGCCCGCTACTTCGACGCCCAATGCGACGACGCCCGGCTGGTCCTCGCGACCGCGCGGTCCGCCGCCGGACACGGCGCAACCATCGCCACTTATACGGCGGTCGAGGCCCTCGAATGGGCCGCCGACCAGGTAATCGGGGTGCGGGTCATCGACCGGTTGGGCGGCGCCCGCGCAACCATCCACGCGGCGGCGGTGGTGAATGCCACGGGACCGTGGGTCGACCGGTTGC
>CAZFKN010000070.1:0-16776 GCA_964519805.1 uncultured Gemmatimonadaceae bacterium | reverse complement strand
CTCAACATCGAGTCCGGGCGACCGGTGCGTATGACCGCGCGCACGAGCTGGTGTTACGCGGCCGCGTGCTCCGCGGGGACCCGGGCGTGTTGCTGGTCACACCTCTCCGGCTTAGCGACATGGGCGACACGGCGGTCCTGGTCGAGCGTGGGTTCCTGCCGGCTCCCGACGCGCTGACGCTGCGCCCCGACAGCGGTGCGCTCGACGAACCCGGCATGCACACGGTGCACGGGATCGCGCTTCCCATCACCGGCGGAGACGACGCCGGCGCGCCGATCACGCACGACGGCCAGACGACCTGGCGCCGGCTCGATCTTGCGGCGCTCCGCGCGCGGCTTCCGTATCCCATTCTCGACGTCTACATCCTGCAGACGCCGGACAGCGCGCTCCCGCGCATGCCCCTGCGTCGCGACCCCCCTGCGCTCGACGACGAAGGGCCGCACCAGAGCTATGCGATCCAGTGGTTCGCGTTCGCGACGATGGCGGTTGTGTTTGCGGGGATTTTTTGGAAGAAGAGCCGTTAGCTGTCAGCCGACACACGGCTCGCGCTCCCGCTGGAGCCGCGCGGCCACCGCTTCTACCTCCCGAAACACGCGCAGAAAGTTGCGGCCCGCGAGCTTCGCGAGGTCGTTATCGCTCCAGCCGCGCCGGGCCAGCTCCGCGAGCAGGTCGGGAAACTTGGAGACATCCTCGAGGCCGATGGGAACGGTCTCGATCCCGTCGAAGTCGCTGCCGATCCCGACATGGTCCACCCCCGCGGCGACGCGCAGGTGCTCGATATGGTCGGCCACCTGCGAGAGCGTGGCTGTCGGTCGAGGGTTGGCCGCCTCCCAGGCTTCCAGCGCCCGACCGCGTTCGCCGCCGTCGCCGAGCGATTTCGTCAGCCGCTTATCCTCGGCCTCGCGTCGCTGCTCGAACGCCGCTACCTCCGCCGACACGAAGGCCGGGACGAACGTCGCCATGACCATTCCGCCGTTGGCGCGGACCCGGTCGAGAATGGCGTCGGGCACGTTCCGGGGATGATCGACAAGGGCCCGCGCGTTCGAGTGGGAAAAGATCAGCGGAGCCTCGGTGAGGTCGAGCGCCGCGGTCATCGTCGCAGGCGCGACGTGAGAGAGGTCGACCAGCATACCGAGCCGGTTCATCTCGCGGACGACCTCGCGTCCGAAGGGGCTCAGCCCTCCATGGCGGGCGGCATCGAGCGCCGCATCGGCCCAATCGGTGGTGACGTTGTGGGTGAGCGTCAGGTAGCGCGCGCCGAGGGCATGGCAGATGCGCAGGACACCGAGCGAGTTCTCGATCGCGTGGCCGCCCTCCATCCCGATCAGCGAGGCGATCCGGCCCCGGCTGAACTCGCGCTCGATGTCGTCGGCCGACAGCGCGAGGGCCAGGCGGTCCGGATAACGGGCGATGATCCGACGGACGATGTCGATCTGCTCCAGCTGCACGCGGGCAAAGCCGCTCTCCTTGATGTCGCCCGGCAGAAAGACTGACCAGACCTGCGCGCCGACCTGCCCCCGCTCGAGGCGCGCGAGATCGGTATGGCCGGAGGTGGTCTTTCGCAGATCGTACGCCGCCAGGTCCATCGGCGGCGTGCCGTGCGTGCGGATGCGCCAGGCAAGGTCGTTGTGACCGTCGATGAGCGGAACGGACCGGAGGAGGCGCCGGACGCGGGCAAGGGGCGAGTCGGGAGGCGGCTCACTTCTCACCTCTCACTTCTCACTTGCATCTCCACCAGCTCCGGCCGTTGTACGAACTCCGGGCAGATCGTCCGGTCGTACTCGTAGGGCCCGCCGGTCTCCGCGTCGGTCCACGGGAACCCACGACACACCGCGGGATAGTAGTCCTGGGCGTGGATGGTACAGCGATTCTCGACCAGGAAGACGCAGCGGCCGGCACGAACGCGCGTTCGCCACTCACCCCAACGGGTGCGGTAGACGACGTCAGCGCCGTGCGCCCGGGCGATCGCGTCCGCCTCGTCGTCGCTCAGGGTAACGCCGTAGGCGCAGCACGCCGACGCGTGCGGGCAGGGGAAGCATGGCAGCGCTGGATGCTCCGCCACGGTCAGCGGGCTCCGGGGCCGAGCGCCTGCGTCAGCGTTCGGCCGTCGACCCGCTCGGTCGGCCGAACGCCGATCAGACGCGCGAGCGTGGGAGCGATGTCCGTGGTGCTGACGGGCTCGGTGAAGCGCCCGGCGGCGACGCCGGCGCCGAGGAAGGCCACGGGCACCCATTGATCGTTCACGCTCGTGGTCCCGTGCTCCGCGATCAACCGGCCCGGTGACCAGACGAAGCCGGGCTCGAGCGTGGCGCACAGGAGCCAGGGGAAATCGTCGGGGATCGTTCGCCGCCACAGCACCGCCGCCGTGTCGTCGGCGCCGGCGGCCCGGAGCGTTTTGGGAGTGAAGACGCGTGCCACCCCGGGCATGGCCGCGGCCTTGACGGCAAGGGCCGCGGCCACGCTGTCTACGTTGACGCCCGCCGACCGGACGCGCGGCACGTTGCCGAACAGAAGCCCGGTTTCAAACGCAAAGGCGGAAGCGCCCCCGGGCAGCCGCTCCGCCTCACTCGCCAGGTCGCCGAACCACACGCGTCCGGCGCGCTCTCCTCGATCGACCGCCAGCTCGGGGATCGACGTCACGCCATGGTCGCCGGTGAGGGCCCACACGGTAACGTCGCTCGGCACCATGACCCCCAGCGAATCCATGAAGCGCCCGAGCCAGCGGTCCACCCGCAGAACCTGGTCGTGCAGCTCACGGGAATCCGGTCCGTAGGCGTGACCGACGGCGTCCGTCGTGGAGAGCGAGATCACCAGCAGGTCGGTGGACGGGCCGCGACCCAGTCGCATGCGGTCCACGCCGCGCAACGCGAACGCGAGCGTGAGCGAGTCCATGACGGGGAACGCGGCGATCTGGAGGACTGCCGCTTCCGGATTGATCGAAAGCTTGTGAGGGAACGTGACGTTGCCGCCGCCGGCCTCGAACCGGACCGTATCCGGTTCGGGGTAGGCCGAGTCCGGCAGCAGAAGGGACCAGGTCCAGCCCGCGAGCGCCCGGACCGGCTCGGTGGAATTGAACTCGCGGACCCAGCCGGGCAGCGTGTCCGCCGTGCGATACCAGGTGCTGGTGGTGAAGATGCCGCTGTCGAACCAGTACACGTCGCCGCGGCTGCGGCCGACGGGCAGGATGGCCCCGCGATCCTTGCGCGATACGGACAGCACCCGCGACCCGGAGTCGGTCGAGCGAAGCCAATCGAACAGCGTGGTTCCGCGAAAGCGACGCGGCGACGCGCCCTGACCGGTGTCCTTGACCTCGAGCAGCTTCGCGCTCTGGTCATCCACCCCGAGGAGGTTCGTCACGATGCCGGTATGTGCGGGCCACCGGCCGGACAGCATGGTCGAGTGGCCCGGCGCCGTTTCCGTGATCGCGTGGTCCTGGCGCCCCTGCTCGAAGAACGCCCCGCTGCGCAGGAAGCGCGCGAAGCCGCCCTGAAGCTGTGACTGGAAGCGCGGGATGTAGTCGCCCCGAAGCTGGTCGACGACGACGAGCACGACGAGGCGCGGGCGCGGCGCATGGGGCGGGAGGGCGCTGCCCGCAAGCGAGAGCGCCGCGAGCAGGCCGGATATCGAAAGCATACGCCAAGTCTAGCGAGGCCCGGCGCGCCGCGGCAGCGTTGCCGCGTCGCTTGAGGAGGAAGCGCCGGGCCGGAAGATCAGTCCACCAGATGCGTCACCCACGACCCCGGCGCGGCCGAGAACGGTAACCGCCGGCCGCCTTCGGTGAAGGGGACCTCGCTGCCCCCTCGCTCGTCCGCCCGGACCAGTCGGGCCGCTGTCCTCGATGCCCCGAAGATCCAGGCACCAGCGACCGGCTCGGCTCGCGGGTTGTAGCACCGGAGGACCAACGCCCCGGATTCCTCGGCGGTCTTCACGGCGGAGAGGATGAGCCCTTCGCCTTCGAGCGCGATCGGGTCGGCCGGGAGCGTCAGGTCGGTCGCGTCGGGAAGCCAGAACGCCTGCACGGGGAGGAACGCCTCCTCCCAGCGCTCGAGGACGCGGTCCGCTCGACCCAGCTCGCGCTCGGTCCCCGGCAACATCGCGAGCTCGACGACCTGCCGTCCCGGGCATTGGGCGAGCGGCGTGGGCGCGGGCCAGGCCGCGTGGCCCGGACGGACGGGCAGATCGCCGCGGGAGAGAGAGCCGATCGCGCGGAGCAGCGTGAGCAGCAAGTCGCCGCCTCGCGTCCATTCGACCTCCGCGAATCCGGGCACCAGAAGCGCCAGGCCCCGCGCGCTCCGCGCCGCGGCCGCGAAGCGATGCACCGGGACCGTCGCCACGGGGGCTTCGACCGGAAACGGACCGGGGCCAACATCGACTGGCGACCGACGCAACGAACCCATCTGGCTCCCGGTGAGCAGGTCCGCCCCGACGAGCCGCGTGGGGATGCGAGCGCGGAGGCGATGATCGGCGGCGCGATTGTCGATCTCGAGCCGGCAGTGGACGACCGGGCTTCCCGCGTGTAGCCGAACGACGAGGCGAGCTCCAACCCGCCCGCCAGACAAGGCCCATGTCGCCTCCAGCACGCCCACCAGCGGCCCCGAGGCGAGGATGCGGACGCGCACCGGAGCCGCGCTCCGGACGAGCCGGCGGGGTTGCGCGGGAGAGAACGTGTACGTGTCGCCGGCGTCTGCCTCGTCCTCCAGACGCAGCAGCCCCTCGTAGCGCTCCCCCGAGGTGCGATCGAGCAGGGAGAGCGCGCCTCCCCGACCCACGGCTACGTCGACCAAGGCATTGGCGAGCGTTGCGCCGCGCGCGCGCACGTCGCCCGCGGGGCGCGAGCGCCGGTCGATCGTCGCGAGCTCCGTCCAGCCGAGCGGCCCCACGCGCTCCAGCGCGAAGGCGACGCGGACGACATCGACCTCGTCCTGGTCGGGATCGTGGCGGTCGGCATCCAGCCGGCGGTGCGCGATGCGGCGACCCAGCACCTGCACCGGTGCGACGTGCCCGTCGGGGAGAGTCAGCGCGAACGGGCGGTCACCGGCGCCGCGCCGAGGCGATCGGCGCCCGGGGGGGCCGACCAGCACGTCGCGCCGGAACCAGGTTGTATCGGCGACCACGACACCATTCCGCGGACGGGGAACGGGGTTCCAGAGCACGAGCCGCGGTCGGACTCGCGTGGGGGACTCGCGCGCGCGATCCGGCACGTGGCCGATGAGCCGATGCAGCGCGCGGCGGGTGACTTCGCGCGCAACCGCCTCGGCGTCGGCAAAGCGGGTCTCCATCTCCTGCGCCACCGCGTCGGCGCAGCAGCCGCAAATCGCGTCGTGGAAGTGGTTCGCCACGAGGGTGCGCCACGCGACCACCAGCAGCGCCTGGAGGTCGGCGTTCGGCGCCGCCAGCGCGGCCAGCGGCTCGGCGATCCGCTCGAGCAGCAGCTCCAGCACGGAATTCCGGCGCTTGAGCGGAGCGCGAGTTCCGTGCACGCCCTGGAGGCTCCAGGTGTATCCGCCCGAGGAACGAAGCTCCCCCGTGACAAGGGGCAGTCGCCGGGTCAGCTCACCCGCGGCGCGGAGAAATTCGTCGAGGCGCGAAACGCGGACTTCGTGTGCGGGCTCGAGCTCGGCGATGCGGTCGCGAAGGGCGCCTACTCGGGGATGGGCCCAGTGATGGTCCGCCCCCAGGAACACGGCGACGTGCGCGCCGGCGGCTCGTGCGGCGAGCGAGTCGCGGAGCGCGCCCCAAGCCTCGGGAAGCTCGGAGTCCGCAACGAAGAGCGCGGAGCCGGCCTCGTAGCCTTGCGGCGGAAGATGATAGACCAGCAGGTCGCCGCCCGCGCCGGCCGTCATGCCCCGCCAGCGCACCAGGTCCCTGCCCTGTGCCGCCTCGGCGCCGAGGCCGCGCCAGAGGACCACCCCGCCGAGCCCGAACGCCCGGGCGAGGTCGGGGAGCACCGCTGGATGGCCGAAGGCGTCGGGCGAGTAGAGCACGTCGCTCCGGCCGCCGGCGCGCTCCGCCTCGGCGCGGCCGAGCAGCAGGTTCCTGATCAGCGCCTCAGCGGAGGGAATCTGCTCGTCGGGCAGGACGTACCACGGGCCGATCTGGAGACGGCCGTCCCGCACGAGCGCCTCGACGCGCGACGTTCGATCGGGTCGGGCCGCGAGATAGTCGGTCAGAAGAGCGCTCTGACCATCGAGCAGAAAGCTTCGGAAGCCCGGGTCGGCCTCCAGCCGCTCGATCAGGTCGTCGAGCATGGAAACCAGCCGGGCGCCAAACGCGGCGCGCGTCAGATACCACTCCCGATCCCAGTGTGTGTGCGGGATCAGGTGGAAGACGAGGCGATCCACCCGGGGCTCGACAGGCTCAGCTGTAGTTGGTGAACGGCTCGAGGAGGAGCGGCAGGTTCAGCGGCTTGTAGCGCAACACGTGAGTGAGACGGACTTCGGCATCGCCGATCCGCTCGACTCGGCTCTCGAGCAACTCGAATTCGGCGGCCGATCCGAGGCCGAGCGCGTTCAGACGGTCGGCCTCGGCGCGACAGACGTCGCCCGGGGTCGGGCGGCTCGCGGGATAGGCGTCTTCGTGATGGTCGACGAGGGCTCGCCAGTGGGCATCACCTGCGCGCTCGACTGACCCACGGATGTCGTCGCGCGAGAAAGGCATGCCGGGCGGAGTCTCAGGTGCGGGGCGGCCTGAGGGCGGATCGGGCGAAGAGCAGCCCGAGGACGATGGCCCCGACCAAGACCCAGTTGACCTGGCCGGTCAGGGAATTCACCTGATACGCCAGGTTACTGAAGGTCGTCCGGGCGCTCTGGCTGATGAGCAGCGCGTATTCGACCATGGACCCTCCGGGGGAGCACCCCTTGAGTCCACGCTACGCACGCCGGAGCCCGCGGTCAATCGTCGCAGGTCCGAACCGTGCTCCGGGGGGTCAGGCTCACCCGGAGGCTCAGGGCCCCTCCGAGTCGGCCCAAGCCCGCCGTCACCACCCGCCACCCCTCCTCGAGGAGGCGAGCGCACACCGCCGAGTCCGGCGTCTCCCGACCGATCTCCATTGGGGGCCTCCCGCAGCAATAACCTGTCAAAGCGCCTTTGGAGGTTACAATCTTGCGGCGCACCTGGTAACCTGTCAAGGCCGTTTTACCGGTTATATTCCCTCCGGCGCTGCAAGACAGGGATATGGCAACCGATGACACAACCGAGCACCCCCCGTTCGAGTGGCTGGGCGGCCGCATCTGCCTCGACTTCACCAACACGGTGACCTGGGCGGGCACCGAGTTGCTCAACGAGCGGCTTGGTGCCTATGCGGATCTGGTGGATTGGGGGGAGCGGGCCGACATCCTCAGCGAGACAGCCGCCCGACGCCTCCGCCGCGCCGCGCGCAGCGACCCGGCTGGAGCCGCGGCGGCGCTCGGTGACGGGCATGCGCTCCGGCGCGCGATTCACGAGGTCATCGGCGCCCGAGCGGAGGGTCGCGAGCCCGAGCGCGGCGCCGCGGACGCATTGAATCGTTTTCTCGGGCGCGCGCTCGGTCGACTCCGCCTCGGGGTCGAGGGCGACGCCTGCTCCTGGGTCTTCGTGGACGAGGGGGACGAGCTCGATCGGGTGCTGTGGCCGGTCGCGTGGTCGACCGCGAGTCTGCTCACGTCCGACGACGCGCTGCTGGTCCGGCGGTGCGCGTCCGAACGCTGCGGGTGGTTGTTCGTGGATCGCAGCCGCAATCGTTCCCGGCGCTGGTGCGACATGAAGTCGTGCGGCAACTCGGCGAAGGCGCGGCGCCACTACGCCCGCAAGGGGCGGCGCGACCCGGCGGCCTAGAGCAGCTGGCGCGCGGCGGCCCGGAAGCGCCCCGGATCGAGCATTCGGGACACCGAGAGCCCGGGCACCTGCATCGACCCGTTCCGGGCCATCACGAGCTTGATCACGTCGACGTTCCGCCCGTACCAGCGAGTGCTCGGCTCCAGGTCCGAGGGATAGACGAAGCCCGGGAGCGCCGCCACCGCGATATCCGCCTGGCTGCCGATGCCGGACTCGGGTACCGTACCCGCCCAGAGCGAAGCGCCGTAGCGCATCGCCTCCCGATACACCGCGATCGCCTCCGTGAGTCCGCCCACCCGATGCACCTTGAGATTCCAGATCTTCGGGCCGTTGAGCTCGGCGACCTGGTGCGCCCAGAGCGCGTCATGGAGGGTCTCGTCCAGGCAGACCGGGGTCTCGAGCGCCAGGCTCAGCCGCGCGTGCCCGACCAGCTCGTCGGGCGCGAGCGGCTGCTCGATGTAAAGCAGCTCAGCTGCATCCAGCCCGCGGAGGCTCGCCTCGTGCTCGGGCCACGCATACGCTCCGTTCGCATCCACGGTGAGCGGGACGCCGGTGCCGGCGAGGACCCCGCGCGCGGCACGAACCGGCGCGTCATCCCATCCGGGCGCGACTTTGATCTTCACGCGTCGGTACCCCTCGCGGAGCGCGTCGGTCACCCAGCGCGCGAGCGTGGCCGGGTGCCGGTCCTCCGGAATCCCCAAAGACACACCACAGGCGATCGTCCCGGCGGGTGTGACGCCCAGCCGTTCCGCCACGAGCGCGGGCAGGCCGGTCCCCTGCCGTGCCGCCGCGAGGTCCCATGCCGCGGTCTCCAGTCCCGCACGCGCGAAGCGATTGCCCCGGACACCGGGGCGGAGCGCGGCGTCGACATCCTCGGGGCGATCGAAATCGCGGCCGACGACGCGGGGAATCAGCACCCGCTCGAGCAGGTCGCGCGCGCTCGTGAGCGTCTCTTCACCGTAGAACGGCAGCTCGAAGGGCGGGGACTCGCCGTAGCCGGTGTGGCCGTCGCCGTCGTGCAGAACGACGATCAGCGAGCGTCGCTCGCGGATGACGCCGCCCGAGATCCCGAATGGCTCCCGGAGCGGAAGCGTCAGCTCGTAGAGCTCGATCCGGTCGATGCGCATGGGATATCGAGGAAGTGAAGCTCGCCATTCCGGCGGTGCAGCGCGCCCTCAGCCTCCAGCTCCAGCATTACCGCGACCACGCCGTCGGTTGGATGAAACACCAGGGTGTGCAGCGCGCGTTGACTGCGGGAGCCCACCGCCGCCGGATACTCGCCCAGCGGCAATTGAAAGAAGGTGTGCACCTGGACGCTCTCGCATCCGCGCCGAGCGTAGTCGAGGAGTACTCGGCCAGAGCAGATGTTCCCGGTGCCCGAGAGGCGCCGGCGCCGGACGCCGCGCGACAGGGCCAGATCGAGCACCCGGAGATTCCGGTCGCTCAGCTCCCACCCGCCGTACGCCACGCCGCGACCGGCGTCGAGGAGGCGGTTGAACGCGGTGACGCCGTCGGCGTCGCGCGCGGCCGCGAGCATCTCCACCTGGAAATCATCGTCGAAGCGGGCGTTCATCAGCTTCAGCTGTATCCGGGCCCCGTGTCGTGCCGCGCGACGAATCCGCCCCGGCGCCTCGGTGATCCACCGGAGGACCCGGGCGCGCTCATCGGCGAGCGGATCACCCGCCAGGGTCGGAGAGAAGTCCTTTTCCACCGGCAGCTCGTCCGGCCCCCAAACGCGCGCAAGTTCCGCGGTGGTGTGGCCGTACTCCGCGTCCGAGAACGCCTCGCTCAGGCGGGGGAGATGGTATTTCACCGAAGGCACCGCGAGCATGCCTGCGGCCCCTGCGCGGGTGAGGTCGCGCGCGGTGCCCACGAGGGCAAGGTAGTCCTCGAAGCTCCCGTCCCAGCCCCTGCCCTTCCAGGTGACGGTCCAGCCCTCGCGAGCGCCGGTCGTGCGGCGCTCGACCGTCATCCGCGTCTCGTGCACGGCCCACGCCGCCATCGAGCGCTCGCCGCCCGCCGTCTCGGCGATCAGGGTCTTGAGGACGACGAACGCGACGCCGGCATCACGGTCCACCTCGAGCTGGTCGGCGTTGAGCGAGAGCTGGCCGGAGCCCTTGCCGATCGGATGTGGGAGCGAATAGCCGAGATATCGCGCCGTCAGGTCGATGCCGTAGACCTCGCGGACGTGCGCCGGGAAATCGCGGGGGAGGCCGCGCCGGAACCGCTCGAAGTCAGCCGCGAGCCGCGCGTGCACGCCGCACCGCCGCCGTTACCGCGTCCCGCTCCGTGTCGGGGAGCGCGGGCCCCCAGGGGTCATCGCAGGCCTCTGGTGAGAACGCCCCGTCCGCGGCGGCGGCCCAGAGCATGCGCCGCACATAGCCTTCCATCGGGGGTCGGAACGTCGCGCGCGCGAAATCGTCGCACGTCGCGGCGAGCCGCACGACGCGGGGCCAGTCGCCCTCGCGCCGGGCGCACAACAAGTCGATCTGCAGGTCGGTGAGTGCCGCGCCTATGCCGACGAGAGCCGCGTCCGCGCCCAGGAGCAGGGAGTAGCCGAGAAACCGGTCCTCGCCGGTGACGAGAAGCTTGCCCGGGACCTCGCGAACGACGGCGGCGATCTCCTGGAACGTCATGATCGAGTCGAGCGTGGCGACCTTGACGCCGACCACCCCGGGAAGCGCCAGGAGATCCCGCAGGATGCTCATGGGCCAGGCGACGCCACCGGCGGCCTCGTACAGGTAGAAGAGCAGCACGGGAAGCTCTCGTGCGAGTCGCTCATGGTAAGCGACCGGCTTCTCCCGCGGCGGAAAGACGAGGATGGCGTCGGCGCCGCCGTCGCGCGCCTCGACCGCGCTCGCCTCGTCCCAGGCACCGGCCACGATCACGCGATCGGCCATGGCGCTGCGCCACACCGCAAGCACGCGTCGCCGGTCCGCCGGCGAGAGATGTCGTCCCCGTCCCGTGTGTACACCGACGGCGACGCCGGCTACCGGCCACTTCGCCATCCAGGCTGCGTAGTCGGCAAGGGCGCCGAGGTCCGGCTTGCCATTGCGGCAGGGGACAGGCACCGCGGGGACGAGCCCGTGACGGAGCCGGTCCGCCAGGCGGCTCACCAGGCCATCCCGCGGTGCTGCTCCCGGAGGAAGCGCTGCTCCTCGATCATGGTCTTGAGCGGCACGCCCCTGTTGAGCCTGGCCGCGACCTCCTTCCCCACGATTCGCAACACGCTCCCGGTGACGATCACGGGATCGGTCCGCTTGAAGCGCACTTGACCGAGGATCTCGTCGCCCACGTCCATCGTCGTGTCGTCGCCCGCGCGAAAGCGCACGCCGCGCTCCGAGATGTCGATGACCTCGTAGGCGTGCCCGTCGATGACGATCCGCGGGCGGGCGCCCGTGGGATACTGAATGCGGTAGTGCTCGCGCTCCGAGGGGAAGGTCACCGTCCCTCCGCGCTCTGCGCGTTGTGCTGCTCGATGAGCGCGCGCTGATCGGCGGCGAGATTGAGCAGGTCGAGCTTGGCCACGCTGGTCTCGGGCAGGCGGAGCGGCTGGCCGGTGCCGAACACGAACCGGTCCAGGCCCACCGTCGCCAGCAACATGGCGAGGTGGTCCTCGGGCGGCCCCCAGATCCAGGAGATGTCCCACCAGATACGGGCGGATTCCAGCCGGGTGGAGCCGAAGTGCACTTCCTCCACGAACGACCGGTCGGCGTGGGTGACGAGCAGGCGCACGGCGGGGTGCGATCGCAGGAGCGCGCGCACGGCGGCCGCGGACAGCTCCGGGGCGCGGTCGTGCGGGTGACGCTGGCGCGCGTCTTCGAGACGGACGGCGAGCATGAGCAGCTTCCGGGCCTCGCCGCACGCGCCCGCCAGCCGGCGCATCGCGGGGCCCGTCGGATCGACGGCGTAGAATGTGGGATCGCAACGCACCGCGGGCGTGCCGGCGGCCACGGCCTCCACGAGGGAGCGCTCCCAGCCGACGAGACCCGGATGCACTGCGGGGACGGGGCGGAGTCTCCGCTCCCGCCGCGCGGTCTCGTAGAGCCACGCGTTGCCCTCGGCGGGGTCGCGCCAGAACAGTCCCGGCAGATGCGTGGCCCACCCGACGTCCACGCCCACCCGGTCCATCGCGCGCACGACCGCATCAGGCGAGGTGCCCGGCACCCGCCGGAACGGGTATGCGCCGAGAAACAGATTGACGTCGATGCGCATCAGGCGGACGGGAAAGCGCCCGCGGGGAAGATCGCGGCCGCGTTCCGCCACTGCACCCGCTCGAGATCCGCCGGCGCGAGGAGATGATCGAGATAACGGAGCTTGGCCCAGCCGGTGTCGATGGTGAGATCACAGCCCCAGAGCAACCGGCCGATGCCCACGGCGTCGAGACAGGCTTCCAGCATCCCGCCGTCCACGCCGCTTCCCGAGAGGTCGACGAAGATGTTCGGCAGGTCGCGCACGGCGTGCAACGAGTGGATCCAGTCGCCGCCCCCGCCGATGTGCGCGAGGATGAAGCTCACCGTCCCGTGTCGGGCCGCCAGGCGACCCAGCTCTACGGCGTCGGATGCCTCCTGCCCCGCGACCTCGCCGCGACGCCCCTGCCAGATATGATGCAGGATCGGCACGCCGTGCGCTCGCGCGAGAGCGGCGACCGGATCGAGCAGCGGATCGTCCGCGCGCCGGCTCGCGGCCAGCTTGATCCCGATGAACCCGGCGGCAAGCCAACGGCGAATCTCCGCCTCGGCGTGCGCGGGAAAGTTGGGGTTCACGGCCACGTACCCACGCACACGGCCCGGGTGCTCCCGGCCGAGCGCCGCCAACGATTCGTTCGCGTGGGTGAGATCGGACGGCGAGGGGAAGTACGTGGGCGACGTCCGTCCCCACGTGCCGAGAATCGAGGCGATGTGATAGGTGATACCTACGCATTCGCCCGCCGCGAGCCGGCTGGCGTTGCGCTCGCGCCAGTCGGCCCGGGGCGAGCGCTCGGTATAGAAATGCGCGTGGACGTCGATCAGCATCGCCGGAAGATACGTCAGCCGGTCCGGTCGGCGAGGACCTCGCCCAGCACGCTCAGAGTGCGGTCCACCACCGCGGCGTCGTGGGCGGCGGACACGAAGTTGTAGGCGGAGCGCTTGAAGAGGACGCCGCGGTCCGCGGCCCCGCGGGCGAGCGCGCGTGAGGCGGTCTCGTCCGGAAACTGGAGAAAGCACATCTCCGGCACCCCGGCGACGCCCGCGATCCGGTCCGGGTGGCCCTGGGCCAGGAGCTCGAGGCCGTGGAGCAGGCGGCTGCCGAGCGCGCGCAGCCGGGCGGGCACGTCGTCCCGCTGCACCACGCCCAACGTCGCCCGAGCCGCAGCGAGTGACACCAGCTCGGTGGCGAGCGTGGAAGAAATCCACGTGCGGCCGACGCCGGCCATCACCTCTCGACGCCCGCCGACCGCAGCCAGCGGAAAGCCGTTGGCGATCGCCTTGCCCAGGACCACCAGATCCGGTCGCAGGCCGTAGCGCTGGGTACCGCCGCCGACTGCGAGCCGGCACGCGGTCTTGATCTCGTCGACGATCAGGAGCGCGCCGTGGCGCTCGGTTTCCGAGCGCACGAGCGCGAGCCACTCCGCGGACGGCTCGCGCACGACGATGGGCTCGAGAATGACGCAGGCGAGGCGGTCCGCGGCCTGGGCCAGGAGCCGGCGGGTCCCGTCGACGTCATTGAATGGCAGCTCGCCGAACAGCGCCCGGGTGGACGCGGGAACGCCCGCGCTGCCCTCGCACCAGTCGAGCCACCCGTGGTACCCGCAGCCGAGTACCAGCTCGCGTGCGGTCGCGACGCGCGCCAGTCGCACCGCGGCGGCGCAGGCCTCGGCGCCGGACTTGAGGAACCGTACCTGCTCGATCCACGGCATCAGCCGCCGGAGATCGGCCGCGAGCTCTTCCTCGAGCACCGGCGCGAGCGGGCCGACGACCCCTGCGTTGACGGCCTCGATCGCCGCCCGCGCGACGTCAGCGTGGCCGTAGCCAAGCGCCACGGCGCCCAGGCCCATGAGGTAGTCGACGTACTCGCGCCCCGCCGCATCCCAGACGCGGCAACCCTGGGCGCGAACCATGCGCGCGGGCGGCACCCAACGGTCGTCGAGCGCGCCGAAGAGGGCCTCCGGGCGCTTGCTGCCGGTTGACGTGTACCCGGCGAGCGGATCGTCGCTCACACGAGCTCCAGCTCGCCAAAGCGAGCCGGGTCTTGCCGATCGCCGCGCAGCCACACCCAGCCGCCGCCGCCGCTCCAGACCAGCTGCCCCGCCCGCCGCTCGCGATCGGGCAGCATCTCGTTGATCAGCAGATCGAACCCCACGCGATCGCCGCCCTGGCGTGTACCCCAGTCGGGAACACGGAGCGCAAGCGTGACGAGATAGCCCGTGTCCGTGGCCGACCACGCGCCGGTCAGCATCCCGGGTTCGCCGGCGAAGCCGGCCACGGCGTGAACGCGGAGCGCATCGCCGTCCGGGTCGAGGGCCATCAGAAAGCCGTACGGCGCCGAGTCCGAGTCGAGCCGGAGAAAGATCTCGAGGCCGTCCGAGTGGATGTCTTCGGGCTCGTTGTCCAGGAGAAGCGGTGGCGCGTCGGCGGCCCGAAGCACGACTTGGGGCTTCGTGACTTCGACGGCGAGGTAGAGCGCGGCTTCGTCCCAGTTCGCGAATGCCACGGCGGAGAAATCGTCCGGGCCCGGATATGGCTCCTCGCTCCGCCGGTACTGATCTTCGTGATCGAGCGCGAGCGGCTGCGCGGAATCGAACCCGTCGAGCGTGCCGTCGAGCGCGGGCCGTGCTGCGACGTGGACCGCGGAGCCGCTCTGGACGAGCGGCACGTCACGGCGCACGAGCGGCTCGAACACCCGCGGCTCCGGCCGTCGTCCGCCGAGCCGGACCATATCACCGGTTGCCGCGGCCACCTCCCACCCCTCTGGGACCGAGCGATGCCGATCGGTGCCGTGCGCGCCGGTCACGGCGATCGCGTCCCCCTCGACCACGAGCCCTGCTGGAGTCGCCGACAGCACCGAGACCAGGCGGACGCCCCGCCCTTCCCCGGCGAGCACGACGAACGGCGCCGGACCGGTGCCCGGCGCGCCGGGCGCGGTGGCTCGGAGCAGCTCCGACCCGCCGTGCGAGACGAGAGCGAGCGAGCGGCCCAGGTCGTCGCGGGTGGCAATCACCGTCACGGCTTCGTCCGGACCGACGGTCCGCCGCTCGGCGCCGGAGACCAGCTCGCCGAGCGGCGGCGCGGGCTGCCACGCCGCTCCATCCCTCACGTCCAGGCGTCCAGCCAGGTGCCACGGCAGCTCGAGCCGATGGTCGACCTCGCTGTCCAGCTCGACGATGTCGAGGAGATAGCCGGGCCCGGACACCAGCGTCCGATGGACCGGACCGAACCGACCCTGTACCCAGCTCCAGCCGCTCTTGACCGCAAAGAACTCGCAGACGGCGTCGCCGGGCTGCTGGGACACGCCGTCCAGTCGAGGCGCGTTGTGCGCGAGGGTCGAGCGATACCAGAAGAGGTCGCGCGAGACGTAGCTCCCGGCACCGAAATCGGGGAGCCAGTGGACGCCGTGCTCGTGCAGCGTCAGGTGCAGCCGGTCCGGATGTCCGTGGCCACCCCCGTAGGCGCCGGCCTCCAGGCTGGCGTAGCGGTCCCCGGTGCGCAGGATCGCGAGTCCCTGGGCCTCGAGCAGCGCGCTGCCCGGGCGCCACCGGGCCGGCTCGCCTTCGAGCGTGGGCTGCATGGCCACGAGCATCCACCAGGAGAGATCCGCTCGTTCCCGACGCGCCGGCGCCGGCTCGCCCGCCTCGTGCAGATAGGAATCGAACAGCTCCGCCGCGGGCGCCGGCGCCGCGTAGAGTCCGGCGAGCCAGTCGTCCAGCTCGTCGGGGCCCGCGGCATCCGCGCGCCGGGTCCGGCGACCGGCCTCCCACAGCTCCAGGTACATCGGCTGCGCCAGCGAGGTTCCGAACCGCGAGTCCTTCCGCGCTGGAAACGTCAGGTCGGGCAGCGCGGTGAGCGCCGGCGCCTCGAGTGCCGCCCGTGCGCGCGCGGCCAGCTCCTGCTCCTCCAGCGGATCTACGCCGGCCGAGCGGACCCAGTCGAGTCCGATGAGCAGTCCGCGCAGCGCGAAGAGGTGGTAGTTCTCTCCCTCGAACCACATCCCGTCCGGCCCGAAGCCCTGGAGCAGGTGCGAGATGAGTCCGGAGGGTCCCTCCACCGCCCGGCCCAGCAGCTCTTCATCCTCGAACCAGACCGCGATCGCCGCCAGCGCGGCGCTGTGCCAGGTCTGCCGGTTGGAGAAGCCCTCGTCGAATTCCCCGATCAGGTTGGCGGCCTCGTCGGCGACGCGCGAGACCCCATCGGCGGTCGGGCGGTCGAGGCACCCGCTCTCGCGGAGCAGCATGGCTGCGGCCAGGTAGTGCGTCAGCCAGATCGATTCGAGGTAGGTCGAAAAGAACAGCCGGCTCGGGCCGAGCACGTTGTCGCGGTTGGGATACTCGAAGTAGTGCTCGCCGTAATGCTGGAGCAGCTCGCGGGACCGTGCGGCCGCCGCGGCATGGCCGCCGATCGCGGCCAGGGCCGCGAGATGAGCGGCCCGCTCCCCCAGCCAGAGATGCTGAAACCGCGCCCACGCGCGATCGTGGCGCTCGCCACCGTAGGACTTCCCGCAGCGGGGGCAGGTGTGGGACGAGGGACTCCAGGGATCGAATCGCAGGGGAGCGTGGTCGTCGGGGCAGACGCCGCCGTCGACGGTAAGGAACGCCTTCGCGACGGGGATCGGCGGCCGCCGAGCCAGTACCGGCGCGGCGCGCTCGGCCAGCCTCGCTGCGAGCCGGGAGAGATCCGGCGACCCGGCGACGGTCGCGCGTCGCGCCGCGAGCAGCTCGGCGGTCACCACGTCCGGACGCCGTCCTCGGCCCAGACAACGGGCAGCAGC
>CAZFKN010000069.1:6023-17382 GCA_964519805.1 uncultured Gemmatimonadaceae bacterium | reverse complement strand
GAGGGAGTGGGAGGTCCCGCTCTGCTCCCGGTCCGGCGCCACCACCGTCACCGTCGCGACGGCACGGCACACGTCGGCCAGAAGCGCCAGGCCGGGGGCCAGGATGCCGTCGTCGTTGGTGAGGAGGATGTGCATCGTGGAGACCGGTAAACGGTGAACGGTGAACAGTAAACGGTCTCTCGCCGCTCACCGCTCACGGGCTTTCGGCACCGCTCTCCCCTCCAGCACCGCCAGCACCGACTCCAGCTCTCCCCGCACCTCCTGGAGCATCTGGGCCTCGAACGCGCGCCGCGCCGAGGGTTTGAGCTCTCCCGACCGGCGGTACTGGTCGATCCGCTGTCGCGCCCCTTCGATCGTGTATTTCTCGTTGTAGAGCAGGTGCTTGACGAGCATGATGAGCTCGACCTCGCGGGCCTTGTAGACCCGGTTGCCCGAGCGGTTCTTGGCGGGATTCAGGAAGCGGAACTGGCTCTCCCAATACCGCAGCACGTGCGGCTTGAGATCGGTGAGCGCGCAGACTTCACCGATCGAGTAGAACTCCTGTACGGTTCGCGCCGTCGTCATCGCCACTGCTCCGATTTGAGCTCGCGTCCCATCAGCTCGGCCACGCCCTCGCGCGCCGGCTTGCCCCGGAAGAGCACGTCGCAGACCTGGGTCGTGATCGGCAGCTCCACGCCGGCCTTGGCCCCAAGCGCGGCGCCGGCCCGCGAGGCGTTGGCCCCTTCGGCGACGCTCCGGTGCGCCGCCCGGTATTCCTCGAACGTGATCCCTCGCGCCACCGCCACGCCCAGCGCGCGATTCCGGCTCAGCTGGCCGCAGGCCGTGAGGATGAGGTCGCCCATCCCCGCCAGTCCGGCGAACGTCAGCGCCTGGGCCCCCCGGGCGAGCCCCAGCCGGGCGATCTCGGCGAGTCCGCGCGTCAGCAGCGCCGCGCGCGGATTGTCTCCCAGACCCAGGCCTTCAAGGATGCCCGCGGCGATCGCGATCACATTCTTGAGCGCTCCGGCCAGCTCGACTCCGATCACGTCGCCGTGCGAATAGACCCGGAAGGTCGGCGTCGCGAAGAGGCGCTGCGCGGCCTGCGCGATGTGCTCGTCCGCGGCGGCGGCGACCACCGCCGTCGGCTGACCCGCGTGCACCTCCTGCGCAAAGCTCGGCCCGGACAGCACCGCTACGCGCGTCTCCGGCAGGGTCTCGCCGATCACGGCCGACATCGGCTCCAGCGACTCGACCTCGAGGCCCTTGGTGGCGCTGACCACCAGCGTACCGCTCGGCACCTCGCCAGCGACTCGGCCGAGCACGGCCCGCACCGCGTGGCTCGGGGCCACCGACACGACCACGTCGGCGTTCCGCACCGCCTCCCGCGCGTCGCCGAACGCCGTGAGGCGCGGCTCGAGCGAACGGCCCGGAAGAAAGAGCGGGTTCTCGTGCGCGCGATTGACCGCCTCGACCACTTCGGGCTCGAAAGCCCAGAGGCGGACCTCGTCGCCCTTGCGCGCCAGCAGGTCGGCGAGGGTGGTGCCCCAACTTCCGGCGCCCAGGACCGCGACCCGGGTCACGGTGCGCGGCCCGCCGGTTCGCTTCCCTCGGTGGCTGGCGGGACGCTCCCCGCTGCGGCGGCTGCCCGCCTGCCTCGGCGCCCGAAGCGGTTTTCGGTCCCGCGCATCAGGCGCTGGAGGTTCGCGCGGTGCTTCCAGACCAGGAACGCCGCCAGCGCCGCCTCGACGATCAGCACGCCGCCGCGGGCTCCCTCCAGGAAATAGGCCGCGAAGGGGAACAGCGCCGCGGAGACCACACTCCCGAGAGACACGTAGCCGGTAAGCCACACGAGCAGCGCCCAGAGGACCAGGGCGACGAGCAGAGCCTTGGGCGCGAGCGCGAGCACGACGCCGGACGCTGTCGCGACACCCTTCCCTCCGCTCATCCCCACGAACACCGAGAAGACGTGGCCCACCACGGCGGCCACTCCGCAGTAGAGCGGAAAGAGCGGGATGTCCGGCCCCCAGACGCCGGCCAGCCACACCGGCCCGGCTCCCTTCGCGACGTCGACCAGCCCGACGGGAATGGCGTACTTCCAGCCGAGGACCCGGTAGACGTTGGTGGCCCCGAGGTTCCGGCTCCCGTGCTCCCGAAGGTCGATGCCCTTGAACAGCCGGCCGGCGAGATAGCTCGTCGGGATGGCGCCCAGGAGGTACGACAGGACGAGCCAGGCGATCGCGCCGATGATCATCGCTTCGTCGAGCCTCGCCGCGTGAACTTGAGTCGGAGCGGGGAGCCGGTGAACGGCCACGCCGACCGGAAGCCGTGCACCAGATAGCGCTGATATGACTCCGGCACGTCGTCCGGCCGGTTGGTGACGATGGCGATCGTCGGGGGCGCGGTGCCGATCTGGGATGCGTACAGCAGCTTCACTTCGTCACCCGGCTTCTGCGGCGGTGATGCCCGGTGCACCAGCTCCTCGAGCACCCGGTTCACCTCCGCCGTCGGCACACGGACATCGCGTGCGTGGGCCACCTCGAGGATCAGGTCGAGCAGGTTCCTCACTCGCTGTCCGGTGAGCGCCGAGACGTAGAGAAACGGCACGTAGCGGAGAAACGGCGCCTTCTCGATCAACTCCTCCTGGCCGCGGCGCGCGGTGTTCGCGTCCTTCTCTTCGACCAGGTCCCACTTGTTGACGACGATGATGAGCCCGGCTCCCGCTTCCCAGGCCTCGGTGGCGATGCGGAGGTCCTGGGTGTGGAGGCCCAGCGTGGCGTCGACGACGAGCACGCAGACCTGGGCGCGTTCGATTGCCCGCCGGGTGCGGAGCGTGGAGTAGAACTCAAGGTCATCCTCCACTTTAGCTCGTTTACGTAACCCTGCGGTATCAATGAAGTTGAGGGCCGCACCTCGAAACCGCAAGAGGGAGTCGATCGCGTCGCGGGTGGTGCCCGCCTCGGGGGCGACGACGTGACGCTCCGCGCCCAGGAGCCGGTTGACCAGCGACGATTTCCCCACGTTGGGGCGGCCGACGACCGCGACGCTGACGCTCTCGTCGCCCTCGTGCGGATCCCGCGCGGGAAACCGCTCGACCAAGGCGTCGAGCACGTCGCCGCTGCCCTTCCCCACCGACGCGGAGACGCCGTGCGGCTCACCGAAGCCCAGCTCGAAGAACTCGTAGTGCGCCGTACTGCGCTCCAGGTCATCCAGCTTGTTCACCACCAGCAGCACCGGCCGTCCCGCGGTCCGAAGCCGCCCGGCGATCGCGCGATCGAGCGGCGTCACGCCTTCCTTCCCGTCGACCAGGAAGAGAATCAGGTCCGACTCCGCCAGCGCGAACTCCACCTGCCGCCCGATCGCCCGATCCATCGAGTCGGTGGAATCGGGCACCAACCCACCGGTGTCGACGAGCCAGAACGAGCGCCCGCCCCACTCCGCCTCACCGAAGTGGCGGTCACGGGTAGTGCCGGGCACCTCGGAGACGATCGCGCGCCGGCCGCCCACGATACGATTGAACAGGGTGGACTTGCCCACGTTGGGGCGGCCCACGATGGCCACGGTTGGTTTGGTCACGCGGCGAGAGGAGCCTGGAGTGCGTCCGCGAAATCCTTCGACAGCCGGATCACAACGGGGAGCCCATCGGCGAGGCCCCCGATGCTCAGGTTGTCGATGAAGAGGCCGTCGTCGTTCACGCATTCACCAGGCAGCAGCACCAGCTCCAAGCCCGGGCGCGCAAGTAGTGCGTTCCGGATGGCGGTCCCGGGCAGCAGGCCGGCGGTCGTCACCGAGGGTCCGAACAGCGTGTTCTCCACCGGCAGCAGCTCGAACCGGGCTCCTGTGGCGCGCGTGAGCGGCTCCAGCACCAGCGGCATGAGCGCCGCCATCGCCGTCCCGGTGACGACGCCGATGCGCCTCCCCTGCCATCCACCGAGCGACGGCGCCTCCGCCGCGATTCGCTGCTGCAGCCAGCGCACCGCGCCGACGCCGTTCTCCACCTGCTCGAAACCGTCGTAGACCTCGGGCTTCGGCAGCTCGAGCCCCGCGCGCAGGTACAGCTCGTCGGCCCCGCACACCCAGTGCACGCTGCGCTCGGCCAGGGCCGCCGGCCAGCGGGACTCCAGCTCGCGCACGCCGGCGCGGCACTCTTCACGCGTCGGCTCGCGGCAGAGATGATGCTTGCTGAACTCCGTAAGGCCGACGGGAACCACCGAGCAGGAGAGAATCGCCGGCCCGAACGCCCAGAGGTCGTCGAGGGTCTGCGCGAGCACCGCCCCGTCGTTCACGCCGGGGGACATCACCACCTGGGTATGGAACTGGATGCCGTGCTCGGCGAACTCCCGGAGCTGCGGGATGATGTCGGGCGCGGCCGGGTTACGCAGGAGATAGCGGCGGACGACGGGGTCGGTGGCGTGCACGGAGACGTAGAGCGGCGAGAGCCGGTACTCGATGATCCGCGCGATGTCGCGCGGTTTCAGATTCGTGAGCGTCGCAAAGTTGCCGTACCGGAACGAGAGCCGGTAGTCGTCGTCCCGGATGTAGAGAACGTCGCGCAGACCTTCCGGAAGACCATCCACGAAGCAGAAATCGCAGCGGTTGGCGCAGCGACGGATGCGGGGCGGCTCGAGTGCCAGGCCCATGGGCTCGCCCAGCGGGCGCTCGATCTCGAACTCGATCTCTTCTCCGTCCGGCTGGCGGACGTGGAGCAGGATTTCCTCCTCAGCCGTCAGGAACTCCCAGTCGAGGAAATCCTCCAGCTCCCGACCGTTGACCGAGACCAGCTCGGTCCCCGGGCGGAGCCCAAGCTCCTCGGCGATCGAATCCCGCTCGACGGCGGTGACCTTGATCATAGGGGCGGTAATTTCGCCCTGCGACCTCCTAAGAGCAAGAACCGAAATTACTTCGGCCTTCGCGGTTCAAGTCACCTGTCACTCCCTGGCTTGGTGCGCGGGCAACGCTCGTTGTTCCGCCCTACGACCGGGTTGGCCTCGCCGCCTCGCCGAACGCGATTTCAGCGCGCACATTCCAGCTCTGGCTGGGCCGGATAGCGGTAGGCGAGCGCGGCGTGGCGCAGGCGTACTACGTGCTGCGAAGACTCTGACCCTGGAGGGAGCATGACGGCGGCGGTGAAGGAGACCCACGGAGCGGACGAAGACCCGAGGATTCAGACCGCGATGTCCCAGCTGAACGGCCTCCTGGTCCCGGGCGAGACCCTCCAGGCCTACGCCGTCCAGCGACGGCTGTTCGCGCTCACCAAGCGTCGCCTTCTGGTCGGGGCCAGCAGCGGTCGCCTGCTCGTGCTGCACCGCGGGCTGCTCGGCGGGTTCCGCCTGTCGGACCTTCGCTGGCAGGACTTGAAGGACGTGAAGCTCAATGCGGGCATCTTCGGTGCCGATCTCACCGTCACCACACTCGATCAGGCGGACCTCGCGAGCCAGGACCGCGCCGCCGGGACGTTCCTTCTGACCGGGCTCCGGAAGGAGCAGGCCCAGGGCGTGTATCGCATCTGTCAGGCGCAGGAGCAGCAGTGGCGCGAGAAGCGGCGCGTGCGGGACCTCGAGGAGCTGCGGGCGAAGTCGGGCGGGCTTCAGCTGGGCGGTGCGGGTGGCATTGGCGGTGTAGCGGGGGGTGCGGCCGGCGGCGCCGATGCGGTCGAGCGCCTCAAGGCAGCCAAGGAGATGCTCGCCAACGGGCTGATCACCGACGCCGAGTTCGAAGCACTCAAGGCAAAGGTG
The DNA here is from genome assembly GCA_964519805.1 of uncultured Gemmatimonadaceae bacterium. GTDB lineage: Bacteria > Gemmatimonadota > Gemmatimonadetes > Gemmatimonadales > GWC2-71-9 > DASQPE01. The sequence continues at coordinate 11,671 of CAZFKN010000069.1, read as the reverse complement.
GTCTCCGGGCTCTGATCACTCGACCACGATCTCGCCGACGTCCGGACCGAACTCGCTGGCCACCGGACGCGTGCCGGGCGGCGGGCGCCACTCGCCGCCGTCGACTCGCATGGCGACCCGGTGAATGCCCGGCGCGATCGCCATCCGGCCGACCCACTCCTCCTTCCCGCGACGCTCCAGTCGCACCGGCAGCCAATCCGTAAAGTCGCCAGCCAACTCTACGACTTGCGCGCCCGGCGCCCGGAGCCGAAGAATCCGCCCGGCCGCTTCGACGGGACCGATGCGAAGCGCCCCCGCCTCGCGCTTCTCGGCCTGCTCCATCGGATGTGGTCGCGTCGCCGGGGCTCCGAACCGCACCCGCATGCCCAGCACGAAGTAGCGCGAGCCCGGCAGGGCCGTCACCGGGTCCGTGGCGCTTCGGCCCGCGCCGGCGACCAGCGCGAGACCCGGTGTGAGGTCCCGGCTCAGCATCGCGCTCCACAGCGTCAGCTCGGGTGTGCTCTGGCTGAATCGCCGTCCCAGCGCCACATCGACGTCGAACGCAGCCAGCGTCAGCCGGCCGGAGACCATTCCGTCGGTGAAGACACTGCGCCGCAGACCGCGGGCGCCGCTCACGGCGACCGTATCAGCGGTTGCGTCGGCGGCGGCCACGGGCCCGATGGGACTCGTCGCGATATCGAAGGCCGTGCTGGTGAGCGAGAGCGCGACTCGGAAGGGCCCGAAACGTGCCGAGCTCCCGACCTGGGTTCGTCGCAGGGGGCGCCAGAGGCCGAGCGAGTACGCGTTCCCCAGGGAGGCGCCTAGCCATACGGTCGTCGTCGCGGACGGATAGGCCAGGGCGCGGAGGCCCCCCTCGACGGTCGTGGCCCCCTCGACCCGTTCGTGCCAGGTCCAGCCCAGGGTACCGTTCGCCTCGAGCGCGAAGGGGCCAAGACGGGGCGACATCAGCGCGGCGGTGGTGCCACCCTGGAAGTTCCACCGTCCCGAGGGGCCGCTTGAATACGCTCCGGTTGCGCCCACGCGCAGAGATCCCCGCTCGAACGTGATCGAGGGTGCCAGCGTGGCGACGGTGCCCGAGAACGCGTCGTCCGAGTGGGCGGTGCCCGCCCCCACGCCGAGCGCCCCGCTGAGCTGCGCTTCGACCGGCGTCGTGCCGACTGCCAACGCTGCGAGAACGCCGAGCGCGCGTGGCGTCATGGCTTGGCGGGGGGATCGGGGGCCGGCTTCGGCGCCTGCGCGTCCGCCGGATCGGGCGCGCCGACCGCCTGCCGGACTTCCCGGCGCCGGAGGGCGAGGAAATCGTCGTCGGGTCGCCCGTCGCGCGCAAGGTCGAACACCGACCGGTACGCGCGGTCGAGCGGCGTGCCTTCGGCCACGAGATCGGCGAGCACGGAGATAGGCACCACGAGCGAGCGTCCCGAGCGGAGCGCGCGGAGATGCTGGAGGGTGTCGGCAGGCACGCCCGCACGAAGCGCGCTCGCCGCCGCGGTGACCTCCGCCTCGCTCGCCGAGGTCCCGAGCACCGCCCGGGCTCGACTCAGCTGGGTGAACAGCGCCGAGACGGCCGCGCGGATTCGGTCGCCGCCGGCGCCAAGCGTGCTGCCCTCGAGCGCCTTCTGCACCAGCGGCTCGGTCGGGAGTCCCGCGGTCCGGGCTGAATCGACCAGATGTTGCACCGTGTCGGCGGTGACGGGGTCGAGCCGGTCGGTGATGCGGCGGTCCTGGGCGGCGAGCGTGCCACGAGCGACGAGCAGGAGACACGCGGCGAGCAGCGCGAGTCGGAGGTGCAAGGTCAGGTCACCGTGAGGACCGACGTGGGGGGACCGTAGTCGTTGTCGGGCGCGGGCGGCTGCGCCGGGTCGCTCTTCCACTCGCGCCCGTCAACGAGGAACGTGTACCGATAGCGGCCCGGCCGGAGGTCGAGGCGGACGGTCCACTCGCCCGACGCGGTCGGCTGGAGCGGGGTGGCGACGGGGCTCCAGTCGTTGAAGTCACCGACGACGACCACGGCGCTCGAGGCCGGGGCCACGAGACGGAGCACCACCGCCCGTTCGCCGCCGGTTCCGCGGGGGGAATTGGCGTAGTGCACCACGAGCAGCAGGGACGCTGCGAGGGCGACGATCGCCGCGGCCGCGCCCGGCCGCCACCACCGCGGGCGGGAGGAGGCGCGTGCACCGCGACCGGCGCGGATCGTGGAGAGCGCGCCGTCGTCGATGCCCGGGTCGAGGAGCACGGGGCGGCGCAGCTCCGCCACGACGCGGCGCAGCGTCTCGTCATCCGGATCCGGCGGGTCAGCTCGAAACGACGTCACGCAGCAGCTCCCGAAGCTGGTCGCCCGCCCGCTTCACCCGCATCCGGATCGCCGGCTCCTTGGCGCCCGTGAGCCTCGAAATCTCGCGGTAGTCCATCCCTTCTACATAGCGCAGCAGAAACGCCTCCCGGTAGTGGGGCCGGAGTCGTGCGAGCGCCCGGCTGATCTCTTCCCGCCACCCCACCGCCTCGCTCACGTCGCTGCCCCGGGTCGGGAGATCGTCCGGCAACACGCCGGCTCGATCGTCCGGCCGGCGCCGGCGCCGCACCGTGCGGCAGCGATTCACCACGATCCGGAAGAGCCAGGCGCCAAAGCGCTGCGGGTCGCGGCAGGTGGCGAGGGCCCAGTACGCGCGCACGAAGCCGTCCTGAAGCGCCTCCTCGGCGTCTTCGCGATTGCCCAGCATGTGGAGCGCGTACCGCCCAAGGGCGTTGCGGTGCCTCGCCATCAGCCCGGTGAACGCGTCCAGGTCGCCCGCGAGCGTCCGGGCCACCAGCGCGGCGTCGCTCTCGGTCATCCGTGACAGACCACCGGCTGCGCCACCCTGTGACAGGCGAGCGCCGCCGGCCTTCGCCTCAGTCGCTGGTGACAGCGCGACCTCCCGGGGAGTCAAATCAGCGGACAACGGGTTTCCCGATCTTCTGCGGCGACGACACGACGCAGATCTCTTGCACTGGCTCTCGGACTGGCATCACTTCCCGCGTGCGGGACCGGCGGCTCGTCGGCACTCGCGCCCGCCGGCATCGGCGGACATGCAACAATCTATCGCCGTTTCCATTCGGGGCCGTCGACTTCTGACCGCGCGACCTAGACGGTCGCCGTCGCCAGGAACTGCGGCGGCCGCCGCGCATGGGTCGCCTGCTCATAGGCGTACGCCAGCCCCAGCAGGGCCGGCTCGCTCCAGGCCCGGCCGAAGAACGACAGCCCAACCGGCAGCCCGCGCACGTACCCCATCGGAACCGTGATGTGGGGGTAGCCTGCCACCGCCGGTGGCGTGGTACAGCTCCCGCCCCCGCCGGGATCACCGTTCACCAGATCGATCAGGCTGGGGGCCCCCGTCGTTGGGGCCACCAGTGCATCGAGCCGATACTTCGCCATCGTGGCGTCGATGCCCAGTGTGCGCGCGAGGCGGTGGTTGCGGCCAAGCGCCCGACGGTACGCCTGGTCCGTGAGCGGACCCTTGGCCTCCGCGGTCACGAACAGCTCCTGCGCGAAGTACGGCATCTCCCGCTCGCGCTCCTTCTCGTTGAACGCGATCACGTCCGCGAGTGTCCCGGGGGCGGATCCGGCGCCTAGGGCGGCCAGATACGCGTTGAGCCCGTCCTTCAGCTCGTAGAGTAGCACGGTAAGCTCGCTGTCGTCGTACCCGCCGACGTGATCGAGGTTCGCCGGGTCCACGATGACCGCACCCGAGTCCTTCATCACGCCGATCGCCTCGTCCGCCAGTCGATCGACCGCCGGGCTGTAACCAAAGAGCCGGGTGCGTGGTACACCGATGCGCGCGCCCTTGAGCGCATCGGGACGAAGGAATGCGGTATAGTCATCGTGCACGTGGCCGGCGCTCGCGCTCGTCGCGGGGTCGCGCGCATCGGGACCGGCGATGGCCCCGAGCAGAATGGCCACGTCTCGCACGCTGCGCGCGATCGGGCCCGCCGTATCCTGGCTCGCGGAGATCGGGATGATCACCGAGCGGCTCACGAGTCCCACCGTCGGCTTCAGGCCCACGAGCGAGCAGCAGGACGAGGGCGACGTGATGGAACCGTCCGTCTCGCTGCCAATGGCGCCGGCACAGTAGGCTGCCGCCACCGCGCCGGCTGACCCGGAGCTGGAGCCCGACGGGGTCCGGTCGAGCGCGTAGGGGTTCCTCCCCTGCCCGCCCCGCGCGCTCCAGCCGCTCGAGGCGTGGGTCGAGCGGATGTTGGCCCACTCGCTCAGATTGGTCTTCCCCAGAAGGATCGCGCCGGCCGCGCGCAGACGGGTCACCAGGCCGGCATCCACGGGCGGACGGGCCCCCAGCAGCGCGAGCGAGCCCGCTGTCGTCTCCATGCGATCCGCGGTGCCGATGTTGTCCTTGATGAGGATGGGGATGCCGTGGAGGGGGCCGCGCACTCGGCCGCTTCGCCGCTCCGCATCGGACGCGTCGGCGAGCGCAAGCGCGTCGGGATTGGTCTCCAGCACGTGCCGGAGCGTCGGGCCGGTACGGTCGAGCAGCGCGATTCGCGCCAGCGAGGCTTCCACCAGAGCGCGCGACGTGACCGCGCCCGCGGTCAGGGCCGCCTGCAGCTCCGCGATGCCGCGCTCGTCTCCCGCGGGCACCCGGCTGTCAGGCCCCTTTGCATCCGGCTCGGGGGCCGCGCGGGATGAGGGGGGGCCGACGGCGGCGCTCGCGACCAGACCGGGCGGCGCGGCGCCGGCCAGCAGGGTCACCCCACCGGTGATCGCCCCACCCACGAAAACCCGCCTGGACATTCGGTCATGCGGCGTCTCGTTCATCGCTGACCTCCGCCGGGCAGGAGCTGGATCGGGGGGAGCCGCTCAGGGTGGCGGGCCAGAGGAGCAGTTGCGTCGGCGCTGATGAACGACCGCCGCCGAACCTCCTGATTCGGCGGCGGTTGGAGTGGAGAGCGGGAGACGGGGTTCGAACCCGCGACATTCAGCTTGGGAAGCTGACGCTCTACCAACTGAGCTACTCCCGCAGGTCTTGCACCTGCAATATCCTGGCGTCCTCGCCTGCTGTAAAGTCTCACGCCGCAGTGCCAAAACCCGGACGGCCTTCCCGTGCTTGTCGAGGACCGGCTCGGCGCCTCGGCGAGCCCGCTCTTTCGCAAACCACCGCGCCGCGGCGCGTTCTGTCGACTCTACCACTGTGCCAAGTTGGGACGCGGTCCCTTGCCCTTGACCCTATACCCGGGTACAGGGCGTATACTGGGTGCCAACGAGAGGACAGGGCCTCATGCCTCTGACCATCGGACAGGTCGCAGCAGCGGCCGCCGTCAATATCCAGACGATCCGGTACTACGAGCGTCGCGGTCTCTTCACTGCCCCTCGGCGCACGCCTTCCGGGTATCGCCAATACGCGGAGGATGCGGTGCCCCGACTCCGGTTCATCAAGCACGCGCAGGAGTTGGGCTTCTCGCTGGAGGAGATCCAGGAGCTGCTCGCGCTCAGGGTGCGGCACGGTGCCGCGTGCGACCCCGTCGAGCGGAAGACCCGGCAGAAGATCGAGCTTGTGAAACGCCGGATCCGGGACCTGGAGCGCATGAGACGGACGTTGGAGCAGCTCGCCGCAGCATGCGCGGCTCGGCGTCCGACGGATGACTGCCCGATTCTGGAGGCA
>CAZFKN010000069.1:0-5923 GCA_964519805.1 uncultured Gemmatimonadaceae bacterium | reverse complement strand
GCGGTCCCCCTGGTCACGTTCCCCTGGTGGTCGAAGCTCATTCTGTTCTAGGAGCAAACGATGCTGTCCAACACGATGGTACTAGCTGCCCTTACGGCGCTCGCTGGCGCCGGCCTACTCTGCCCGTTGTGTCATGTCGGTGCCAGGCCGATTGGAGCTCAGCAAGTCTTGGCATCGCACGAGGCCACGGACACCGCCACCGTGAAGCTCCACATCTCGGGGATGACCTGCGGAAGCTGCCCGGTGACGGCCCGGACCGCGCTCAAGCGGCTTCCGGGGGTTCTGAGTGCCAAGGTGACCTTGGACGATAGCCTCGGCGTCGTCACCTACGATCCGCGCAAGGTCACCCCCGCGGAGATCGCGGCCCATCTCACGCGGCTCACCGGGTACGGGGCGCGCATCATCGCCGAGAGCCCGAAGGGGGAGCGTCAGGGAGCGTAAGAGCTGCGTCGGGGCGCTGCACGGTAGGTCCTGCCCCGATCCTCAATGGCTAGCTGGGGAGGAGCGATGGAACCAAACGTGGAGCTTGTGTACTTCGGCAGCTGTCCGAATGTCGGCCTTGCGCGCCAAGCCCTGGAGGACGCGTTCCGGTCGCTGGGGCTGGCTCCAGGTTGGCAGGAGTGGGACGAGGAGAACCCAGCGACTCCAGCGAGGGTCCGAGGCTACGGCTCACCGACCGTGCTGATCGGAGGGCGTGACGTTCGGGGAGGGAGCGCAGGGTCTGAGGGGTTGGCGTGCCGAGCGGACGGAGCGCCTTCGGCCGACGAAATCCGCCGTGCGTTCGGGGAGGCGCGGATTGCATGAGAACGGCGTGTGTCGCCGGCGGCGCGACGGTGGTCGGACGGCACTGAGCGCGACAGCGAGCTTCTGGTGCGCGGTGTAGCCGGGTGACGAACGGAACACGAATGGGAGAATCGTTCGACCTCGTGGTGATCGGCACCGGCGCTGGCGGATCGGCGCCCGCCAGCCGGTGCCGCAACGCGGGCTGGCGGGTCGCCGTGGTGGACGACCAGCCTTATGGCGGCACCTGCGCCCTCCGCGGGTGTGACCCCAAGAAGGTGCTGGTCGGCGCGGCGGATCTGGTGGACTGGCACCGGCGCATGGTGGGGCACGGCGTCGCCGGGGAGGCTCGCATCGAGTGGCCGACACTCATGCGCTTCAAGCGCACTTTCACCGACGAGGTGCCCGCAAGCAAAGAGGCGGCGTTTCAGAAGGCCGGCATCCCTACCTATCACGGTGCGGCCCAGTTCACCGGCGAGGACCGCGTCGTGGTCGCAAGTCGCGAGCTCCAGGCGCGACACTTCGTGATCGCCAGCGGGGCCGAGCCCAAACGGCTCGGCATCCCAGGTGAGGAACACCTGCGGACGAGCACCGACTTCCTCGAGCTCGAACAGCTCCCGAAACAGATTGCGCTGGTCGGGGCGGGCTACATCGCGTTCGAATTTGCGCACGTTGCGCGGCGGACGGGCGCCGAGGTCGTTATGCTCGGCCGAGAGACGGCGCTCGCCCGCTTCGACCAGGACTTGGTAAAGCGGCTCGTGGCGCACACTCGAACGCTCGGTGTGGACGTGCGGCTGAACGCGCCCGCGACGGCGATCGAAGCCTGCGCCGGTAAATACCGGGTCCACTTTTGCGGACGAGGCGACGAGGAGGCCCTTGAGGTCGATCTCGTGGTGCACGCAGCCGGCCGCGTGCCGAAGACGAGGGAACTCGAGCTCGGTGCGGCGAAAGTGAGAACGGACGGGCGAGGTGCCGTGGAGGTGAATGAGTACTTGCAAAGCATGTCGAACCCGAGGGTCTACGCGACGGGCGATGCCACGCTGCCGGCCGGATCACTGCCGCTCACGCCGGTGGCCACCCACGAGGGGTTGGTCGTCGCATCGAATCTCCTGCATGGCAATCAGAAGCGACCTGACTATCGGGGCATCCCGAGCGTCGTCTTCACGATCCCACCGCTCGCGGGTGTTGGCCTCACCGAGCCCGAGGCACGGCGGCAGCGGCTCGATGTCCGGGTGAAGATGGAGGACACATCCCGGTGGTACTCGAACCGGCGGGTGAACGAGAGCTGCGCGATGTTCAAGACCATCGTGGAGAACGGAAGCGGCCGCGTTCTCGGCGCGCACCTCCTGGGCCCGGACGCGGAGGAGGTCATCAATCTCTTTGCGCTCGCGATTCGCCAGGGCCTCACTGCAACGGACCTCAAGCACCAGATCTACGCCTACCCGACCGCAGGCTCGGACCTGTCGTACATGGTGTGACATGCGCAGACCCCCAAATGGACCGGAGGCAGCGCCGCGATGACGCGCGATCAACCATCGGTAGCGGAACCACCGGGGTCCTGGTGTGGAACGACGGCCAAAGCGCTCGCGGTCGACGGTTTCAGAATCTCTGAAACGGTCTATGCCCCCGATCGCGAGATCCCGCCGCAACCGAGGGACTGGGCCGACCTGTGCCTGACGCTCGAAGGCGGGTACCGGGAGGACTACGGCCGCACCCACCTTCGCTGCGAGCCGGCAGCGCTCGTTTTTCATCCGCCGCACGCCGTGTACTCCGATCGGATCTTCGCCCAGGGGAGCCGCTGCCTCAACATCCAGATCGACCCGACGGTCTTCCGGTCGCTCACCGATGCTGACGTCGCGCTCGATCGCCTCACCCGGCCTCGGCGCGGGATACCGAGCTGGCTCGCCTTTCAACTGCGGGCGGAATTCGAGCTGCAAGACGACCTGTCGGCCGTTGTGGTCGAGAGCCAGGTACTCTCGATCCTGGCTGAGCTCGCCGGCCGCCCCGGTCTCGAGATCCGCCGCGCGCCGCCTCAGTGGCTCGAGCGGGCGCGGGAGCGGATCGACGACGAGTTCACCGGATCCCTGAGCCTCGAGACGCTGGCACAAACGGCCGGGGTACACCGAGTGCACCTGGCCCGGGCGTTCCGCGCTCACTTTGGCTGCACCGTGGGAAGCTACATCCGGCAACAACGCCTGGAATTCGCCTGCCGTGAGCTCGTCGCGGCGCCGGCGCCGCTGAGTGAGATCGCCCTGTCCGCAGGCTTCACCGATCAAAGCCACTTCACCAACACGTTCAGGCATCTCATGGGCATGACGCCCGGCGCGTTCCGGTCGCGGTTCGCGCGACGCTAATTCGGTTCAACGATCCGCGTTACTCCTCTACAAGACGGCGCTGGTTCCGATCGCTAGGTTGTCGGGGAATACACACACGACGACCCCCGAGACGGGGTCGTGTCACGAATTGGGACTGGAGGGTTTCAGTGACGCAGAGCCTAACCACCATCGATCAACTAGCCTCGGATCTTCTGGCTCGGCTTCCGGTCGTCACCGGTGACGAGCAGCGCTTGGGGGTCGCAATCTATCGCCAGCTCGCCGAGGGGCAGCCGGTGGCCCCGTCGCGCCTCGCCCAGGCGTTGCGGATGGCCACGGGCGATGTCGCGGAGCTACTGAACGGCCCCAATCTCAAACCCCTGACCTACGCGGACCCGGGAGGGCGAATCATCGGCTTTGGCGGCCTCGCGGTGCGGGAAATGGCTCATCGCTTCATCGTTGATGGCCGGACCCTGTACACGTGGTGTGCGTGGGACAGTCTGTTCATCCCGGGCATCCTCGGCCGGAAAGCCGATGTCGAGTCCCCCGCCCCCGAGAGCGGCGCTCGCATTCGCCTCACGGTCGCCCCGAACGAGGTCCAGGGTGTCGAGCCCCGGAGCGCGGTCATGTCGTTTCTCCTGCCGAGCGCCGGGACCTTTCAGGCAGACGCGCTCAAGGCGATAGCGAGCTTCTGCCACTTCATCTTCTTCTTCCCCAACTCGGAGTCTGCTGCGGCGTGGACGGCCAGCCGTCCGGACACCTCGGTGATGTCCATATCGGATGCGTTCGAGTTGGGGCGCCGTATGATTGCCGCGCGGTGGGGGTCTGCGTTGGAAGGAGAGGTGACGGCGTGCCGGCCCACATGAAGGTGGGCGTGGCCGTCAAGCGGTCTGGAAACCCGCGGGGCCTTGCCATCCAATGACGAAGCGGCTGCTCCAGGCGACCTCGCTCTTGGGCGGGGCGGGGGCTGCGGTCACCAGCACGGCCGCGAGCATCTGTTGCATCGGGCCGCTCGCGATCGCGCTCCTCGGCGTGAACGGGGCGATCCTCGCAGCAGGGTTCAAGCCCTACCGGTTCTACCTCCTGGGCGCGTCGGTCGTGTTGCTCGGGTTTGCGTTCTGGAGCGTGTACGGGGGGCGCCGAGTGCGCGACGGCGCCACGTGCCCCATGCGGGCCGGGCGATGGACCAAAGTGGTTCTGTGGACCGCGCTCGGGCTGTGGATCGGGGCGGTGGTCATTCAATTCCTGGCTGACCGATACTGGTTGCGAGGCGGAGGCGTGTTATGAGAGCGACAACATTGCTCCTTCTGCTCCTCTCGGCGGCATTGCTTGTGGCCCTGCGTGCCGGACCGGCAAGGAAGGAAGGGTATGTAGGGCTGGATCGGGAGGCGCAGCCACTCAAGGGCGCGTTCAACGCCGATGTCGGCAAGGTGCGGCTGCTGATGTATGTCAGCCCGACCTGCGGGGAGTGCCTACGGGGCGCGAAGCAGACTCAGGAGCGCGTTTTGGCGTCCAACGGCAATCCGAACCTTCGGGTCTACGTCGTCTGGGCACGGAAGAATGGCGGCCGCGAGCAGGACGTCGGGCGGGTGACCCGCCTCGTGACCGACCCGCGGGCGGCGCAATACTGGGATGCCTATCGCGTGGTGAGCACGGCGTTCGACAGTATGCTCGCGCTCTCCGGTCCGTGCGCGGGCATCTTCGCGCTCTACGGTCCAACGGCTCGCTGGAACGGGAGCGCACCTCCCCGCCCTGACTACCTGGAGGACGCCCACGCTCACGAGTTCCATCGTCCGTACCCGCAGTTTGATACCGGTCGAGTTGCGGCGAAGCTACGGGAGATGCTCCTGGCGACGCCGATTACGTCCCTCTTGTCGAGGAAGTGAAGCGGGCCGGGGAGACGGTGTGCGTATGCTTCTTCGAGACTGACGGCCTCAAATAGTGACAAACCCCACCGTTTCTGGCTGGCGCTGGCTGGCGACGCACGCTCGTAAGTGCTGAAAAAACAGCGCCCGCCGGTGCTGATCGCCGGGCGTCGGGCGTCACTTACCCTGCCCGACGGCGCACCCGCCGGCGCCTTGCCCGCCGCCCACGCCGTCGCCGCAACCCTTGCCCTTGCCTTTGCCGCCCTGGTCCTGGTCCTGGTTCCCTGAGGCGGGATCAGAGGCGGTAGCGGCCTGCTCGATCTGGTTACCGGTGTGGGCGTACACTCTCCCCAAAGCATCACGCAACAGGAGCAGCGCCCCAATCAGGGCCACAGCCACGAGCGCGAGGAGGATGGCGTACTCCACCAGGGCTTGGCCTGACTGGTCTCGGAGCCCCCGGCGACTCCACGACCTCAACGCGAGCTCACTGATTGCTTGCGGGCCAGTAAGCGCTCGATGGCTGTCAACAGCGCGATGATCGTCACCGGCCGCTGGAGCAGCGCCTCCGCGCCTGGCTCAATGCCGTGGACCGGCAGCGCGTCGGTCCGTTCCTCGATCAGGCGGATGCACGGCACGCCGGGGCGGCGCTCGTGTGCCTCGTGCACGATGTCCCAGACGGGTAGGCCGCGGATCCCCCGGTCAGCGATGACCAGGTCAATGCAGGGCGCTACCCGGAGGTGCTCCACCACCGCCTGCCGCGTCCCCGCGCCGAGCACGCGGTACCCCTCCTCGGCCAAGAGCTTGCCGAGCAGCTGACGGAGTGAGTCGTTCCTCTCCGCGAGTAAGATGGTCGGCCGATCGGGAGGCCGGCGCCGTCGCCACACCCTCGCCCTCCTGGCTCGATGCGATCGGCAAAGCTACGCCCGGATCCGCCAGCCGGATAGGAGGTCAGCCTCACCCTTTGGG
>CAZFKN010000068.1:0-17406 GCA_964519805.1 uncultured Gemmatimonadaceae bacterium | reverse complement strand
GCGTAGCCATCGGGAGCAGAAGAGATTGACCTGAGCGTCGCGGGTGAGCCGCGCGTAGATCCGGCGAGTTACCGGACTCCGCGGACCGATCCGCACGACGTCGTTGCCGCGGAAGGAAAGCACGAGAGGCAAGCGCCCCGCGCGGGCACAACTGCGGGCAAATAACGCATGCGCGCTCACAAAATGAACGTACGCGGCCTCGGCGCCCCAGCCGAGTACCGTCTCCTGCACCTGGCGGCCCGCCCGCAACGCCCGTAACGGGAACGAAGCCCGCGGCCGGAGATTCCACTCGAAACGCCGGACTGGGACCTCGTCCACGACGTCGGCGGCAGGCGTTCCGCCGGGCTGCCGCGTGAGGATGAGGGGGCTGTGGCCGCGCCGGACCAGTCCCGCCGCGAGACCCCGGACCGCCGTCTGCACGCCGCCGATCGTCGGCCAGTAGTCGTTGCAGAACAGGGCGATCCGCACCGCCTCAGGCCAGCTCCAGCGTCCGCCGGGCGAGCGTGAGCATTCGTCGCCGGAACCGAGGCGTGGCAAACCGGAGAGCCAGGTCGCGGTAGGTCGAGCGCTCGGCGCCGAGGCCGTCCTCGATCAGCTTGATCCCCTGCACCATGGCGGCGGCGGTCTGCACGCCGACGAGCACGCCGCCGGGCGCGGGGGCGACGCCGGGGCCCAGCAGCGGCCGGCCCGAGGAGCCGAGAATGTCGAGCATCCCGCCCCGGCCGAGTGCGACGATCGGCACGCCGGTCGCCAGCGCCTCGACCCCGACGATGCCGAAGTCCTCCTCGCCCGGGAAGAGCAGCGCCCGGGCACCGCCGAGGAGCGCGAACTTCTCCGCCTCCGACACCCGCCCGGCGAATTCGATGCGCCCGCCCCCACCCTCCGCCTGCGCCACCGCCTCGAGCCGCCTCCGGTCGGGGCCTTCGCCCACGACGACGAGCCGACGGCCCAACCGGGCCGCCGCCGCGACCGCCAGATCCAGCCGTTTGTACGGGGCGAGACGCGACATCGCGATGTAGTAGTCGGACGACGTCGCCGAGCCGAGGGGGATGGCGTCAACGTCCACCGGCGGATGGACGACGGCGGCGTGCCGCCGGTACGTCCGCCAGATCCGCTCCGCCACCGCGCGCGAGATGCCCACGTACCGCGCCACTCGCTGTGCCGTCGCCACGTCCCAGATCGCGAGATGCCTCAGGACGCTCCGGAACCAGGGCCGCAGCACCCATGGTACCTCCCGCAAGTATTGCGGGAGCAGATCATGGGCGTACCGCATCGGCGAGTATACGTACGAAAGGTGACGCTGATAGCTGCGGTGGGGGACCGTCTTCGCCACGGCGTGCGAGCTGGAGATGATCAGGCTCGCGTCGCCCACGTCGAGCGTCTGGACCGCGTCCGCGAAGAACGGAAGCATGACCTTCCGGAGCGCGATCGCGTTGGGGATCCGGCCGAGGTAGCTCTCGTGAACGCGGGACGCCTCGATGCCCAGCGCCGGCAGCACGCGCCGGTCGGCCATGAGCGCGAGAATCGGCGCGCTCGGAAAGAGCGACGCCAGTTCCTTCAGCACCCGCTCGGCCCCGTGCACGCCACCGATCCAGTCGTGCACGATGACGACCGGAGGTCCGTCCCACACGTCCGCCGCCCCTCCCACCGCTGCCCCCGCCTCCCCTGGAAGGTGCCGCCGCTGCTCGCCGCTCGGGATGGACGTGGCGCTCACGAGGTCCGGACGGAGCGGAGCACGCCGAGGGCCCGCATCCGCTCCTGCGCCGCCGTCGCCTCGTTGCGGAAGCCCGGCTCGCCCATGGCCCAGGCCACGTACTCCCGCACCGTGTCCGGGAGCGCCTCCCGCACCGACCAGCCGAGCGCCTCGAGCCGCGAGACGTCCGAGCGGATATGGCGGGTGTCGCCCACCCGGTAGAGGCCCGGCATGAGCGGCGCGCGCTCCCGGCCGATCGAGGCGCCGACCTCGCGCACCAGCTCGAGCACGGTGACCGATCGGTGCCCGCCCACGTTGAAGGCGCGGTAGGCCATCGCCGGCTGGTCGAGCGGCAACAGGTTGGCCCGGACTACATCCTTGATGCTTACGTAATCGCGGAGCTGGCCGCCGTCCTCGTACACGAGCGCCGGGGCGTCCGAGGCGACCTGCACCGTGAAGCTCCGGAGCGCGCCCGAGTAGGCGTTTCGAAACGACTGGCGCGTGCCCTGGACGATCGAGTAGCGGAACGCGACGCTCGGCACCTTGTACCGCGCCGCCAGCAGCGTCACCATGTCGTCCTGGTCCCGCTTGGACAGGCCGTAGGGGTTGTGCGGCCGCATCACCGACTCGTCGGTCCAGCCCGGTTGCACGGCGCCGCGGCACTGGGGACAGGTCTGCTCCCACCGTCCCGCCGCCAGCTGCTCCTCGGGACGGGGGCCAGGATATACTGCCCCGCATCCGGCGCAATCGTACCGCCCCTCGCCGTAGACCGCCTGCGAGGACGCGACCACCACGAGCCCGACCCGCCGGAACTCCGCGACGATCAGCTCGTACAGCAGTGCCGTCCCCGCGGCGTTGGTGCTGAAGAAGGTGCTGAAGTCGGGGAGGTAGTCCTGGTAGGCGGCAAAGTGATATACCACGTCCACGTCCCGGAGCGCGCGCCGCATCGCCGTCGGGTCGCGCACGTCGCCTTGCTGGAAGTCGACTTCGCGAGGCAGGTATGCCGGCACCGTCCCGTCGTGCACCGGAGGGATCAGCAGGTCCAGCACCCGCACGTCGTAGCCGCGCGTGAGCAGTGCATCCACCGTGTGGGAGCCGATGAACCCCGCCCCTCCCGTCACCAGCGCCAGCGTCACCGCGCCGCCCCCCGGACCACCGGCTTCCCCGCCACGTGCTCAACGACGCGGCGCACCCCGGCCTCGAGCGACACAGTGGGGCACCAGCCCCAGGTCGCCCGCGCGAGCCCCGCGTCGAGGCAGATCCGCGCCACCTCGCCCGGCCGCTCCGGCGAATGCGTCGGCCGTCGGGTATAGCCCGTGGCCTCGGCCACCGCCCGGAAGATGTCGATGTCCGCCACTTCCTTGCCCCAGCCGAGGTTCGCCACCACGCCCGACGGACCGCCCGCCGCCCGCACGTTGGCCTCGACCACGTCGCTCACGTACACGTAGTCCCGGGTCTTGCTGCCGTCGCCGAAGATGAAGACCTCCTCTCCCCGCAGCATCCGCCCCGAAAAGATCGCGACCACACCTGCCTCGCCGTCCGGCCGCTGGCGCGGGCCGTAGACGTTGGGGAACCGAAGGGCGACGTACTCGATGTCCCCTCGGCTCTCGTACACGCTCAAGTAGTGCTCGAACGCCAGCTTGCTGGCGCCGTATTCCGAGATGGGAAAGGGAACCTGGGTCTCCCGCACGGGCAGCTTGGCCGGATCGACGTCGCCGTAGACCGCGCCCCCGGTGGACGCATAGACCACGCGCCGCACGCCGGCCGCGATCGCTTCGCGGAGCAGCCCCAGGCTGCCGAGCACGTTGATCTTGGCGTCGAACTCCGGCTCGCGGGTAGACCGCCGGACATCCATCTGGGCGGCCAGGTGGAAGATCAGCTCCGGCCGGAACTCCTTGAGCAGCCGCCGGACCGCCGGCACGTCGCAGATGTCCGTCTCATGGAAGCGCACCCCCTCCGCCACGTTGGCGCGGAGGCCGGTGGAGAGATCGTCCAGGGTGGCGACTTCGTGGCCGTCGGCCAGGAGTCGGTCGGCCAGGTGCGACCCGATGAACCCCGCCCCGCCGGTGACAAGTGCCCGCGTCATGGTGCCCCTTCGGCTCGGGAGTCCGGGCCTCAGCGGGCGCCCCGCGCTCGCAGCACGGCCGCGGGGGTCCGGAGGGCGATCGCCAGGTCACGGCCCAGGCTCCAGTGATCGATATAATCCAGGTCCAGACGGACCCGATCAGTGTAGTCGATCTCCTGCCGTCCCGATACCTGCCAGAGCCCTGAGAGGCCCGGCCGGACCGTGGTGAGCCGGGCCGCCTGGGGACCGTACTTCCCCAGCTCGGCCCGGGTGATCATCCGGGGCCCGACCAGGCTCATCTCCCCCCGCAGCACGTTCCAGAGCTGCGGCAGCTCGTCAATCGACCACTTGCGCAGGAACCGGCCGACGGGAGTGACCCTGGGGTCCTGCTCCAACTTGAAGTTGACCTCGAATGCGGCGCGGAGCTGGGGACTCTCAGCGAGGATACGGTCAGCATCAGCGACCATCGTACGCAGCTTCAGGGCATCGAACTCCGCGCCCCCGCGGCCGACGACGCGCCGCCGGTGGAGCAGAGGTCCCCTGGACGTGAGCGCCACCGCCGCCGCGGCCACCACGATTACCGGCGCCGTCAGCGCGAGCAGGAGGCCGGCGCCCACGAGGTCCATGGCGCGCTTTCCCGGATGGCCGATGCTTGGATGTGGCGCCGTCGCCCGCTCCTCCCTACGCGCCGGCGCAACTGGGGCGGAGGCGCGGTGGGTCATCCGCCCCCGGCGCGCGCCGCGTCACGCACGGCATAGGTGAGGATGTGATGGACGACGACGTGGGCCGATTCGACCCAGCCGTAGTCGTCGCTCGGCACGAGGATGGGAACCTCGACCAGGCTCCGCGCATGGCCGCCGGTGCGACCGAGGAGCCCGATGCGCCGGATCCGGAGGCGGGCCGCGGTTTCCAGCATGGCCACAAGGTTGGGGGAGTTGCCGCTCACCGAGATCACGACCAGCGCATCACCCGGCTTCCCCAGCACCTCGAGCTGCTCCGCGAACACCCGATCGAACCCCGTGTCGTTGCCCCACGCGGTCACGAGCCCCATGCTGTCGGCCAGCGAAAGCGCCGCCGTGCCCTTCCCGCCGGTCGCGCGACCGGCCTTCTGAAGGTCGAGCGCCAGGTGTGAGGCCGTCGAGGCGCTGCCGCCGTTGCCCGCGGTGAAGATCGTCCCGCCCGCACGGCGGGTCTCGAGCAACAGGTCCGCCGCCGCCGCCACCGATGGTGCGTCGATCCCGCCGATAACCCCGACCGCTTCCTTCAACCAGCGCGCGGCCTGGGCCGCGGCGGCGGAAGGCGTCACGGCGCGCGACCGAGCTCGGCCGCGGGGCCCGCGGCGACCACCGCTGGAACGCGAGGATCGGAAACCGGAGCGAGGACGGGGATTGGCGTCACGGTTGGCGGTGCCAGCTCCTCTTCGGGATGCCACCGCGCGAGGGCCTTGGACGAGCGCCGGATGCGCGTGAGGCCCTTGAGCGTGAGGTAGAGCAGTTGCAGGTCGAGGCTCAGGGAGTAGTTCCGGATGTAGTAGAGGTCCAGCGCGACCCGCTCCTCGACCGTGAGGTCCCCGGTGTTGAGCCGCCAGAGACCCGTCAGTCCGGGGCGCATGGTCGCCAGACTGGTCCACCAGCGCTCGTGGGAGCGCAGCTCGCGCGGCTGGATCGGGCGCGGGCCCACCAGGCTCATTTCCCGGCGGAGGACGTTCATCAGCGCGGGGAGCCGCGCCAACACCGGCGACTCGACCACCGTCCTATCGAGGCCCATCAGCTCAAAGGCCCCGCTCGCACCGAGCACCCGCTCACGCACGATCGGCTTCACCCCCAGGCGCCGCGCCTTGAGCCGCCAGAAGACCCAGGCCGGCGTGAGCAGCACCACGAGACCGAGGGCCAGCGTCCAGTCCACCAGCCCCTTCATGCCCGCGCCCCAGCCCCGGAGCCGGGTGGGGTGCAGGAAGAGCAGGGGCACGTGCCCGACGTGCGTCATCTCGGTGGACGTGGTCAGCAGATCGTAGAACGTGGGCGACACCCACGCCTCCACTTTCCGGTCGGGGCGCGTCACCAGCTCGGCCAGGTGCCGCTGGCTCTCCCAACTGAGCGCGCCGCCGATGATGACGATCTGCTCGACGCCCAGCTCATCCGCGCAGTCACCCGCATGGAACGGGTGTCCGACCACGGCCAGCCCCGGCATGATCAGCGTGCCTGGACGCTGATAGTCATCCAGGAACCCTACCACTTCGGTCCCGTGCCGATGGTCCTGCAGTTGCCGCGCGACCGCGATGCCATGCTGATTGGCCCCGGCGATGAGCACCCGCCGGAGCAGCCGCCCCTCGGCGTGCCGCGCCCGGATGTACCGTCGCCACATGAGCCGGCCGCCCGTGAGCCCGACCACGCTGCCGATCCAGGCAAGCCCGAGCCAGGAGCGCGACACGAAGGGCGGGCCACCGAGGAAATAGCTGAGCATGATCACGCCGAGCACGCCGTACGTCGCGATACCGGCAAGACGGGGATACAAGGGGTAGCTGCCGAGCAATGCCCAGCGGCGGTAGAGCCCCTGGCCCCAGGCCAGCACCACCGTGACCAGCGCAACCGCCAGCGCGAGGGACGGGTACAACGGCCAGAGCCGGCCGCCGGACTGGCCCTCCAGGATGCGCAAGTACGTGATCGTCGCCACGCCGTACGCCGCCAGCATTGCGGCGGCGTCCGTGGCCATGACCCCTACGCGGAGACGGCGCCAGACGCCCATCGTCCCTCCGGGTAGTGAAGACCAGGAATCTCCGGCATCGAATTCACCAGGACCTGCGCGCCCCCGTCATCGAAATGGAAGGTCATCCGGGCCAGCCCCTCTGCTTCGAGCACTCGCGTCACGGCCGGCTGATGGTCGGACTCGCAGAAGAGGAGCAGGAAGCCGCCACCTCCGGCGCCGGCGATTTTGCCCCCCGTTGCGCCGTGCTCGAGCGCCAATTGATATAGGCGGTCGATCCTCTCGTTGCTGATTCCGCGGGCCAACCGCTTCTTCCGCTGCCACGATTCGTGGAGCACCTGCCCAATCCGGCGGACATCCCCCGCGAGCAAGGCCCCCCGGGCGATCTCGGCGTCCCGCCGGATGCCGTGCAGGCTCTCGATGACCGTCGCGTCGCGCTCCTGAGAGGACGTCTGCTGCTCCCGCAAGATCGTCGCGGCGTTCCGGGATGCACCAGTGTAAAAGAGCAGCAGGCTCCGCTCCAGCTGGTCCCGCACGGCCAGCGGGAGCATGAGCGGTTGGACCGTCGTGCGCTCACCGGTGAACTCGATCGCGTTGAGCCCGCCAAACGAGGCGGCGAACTGGTCCTGCAGCCCGATCGGGCGCCCCAGCTTTCCGATCTCGATGTACGACGCCAGCTCGGCCACCTCCTGCTTGGTCGCCCGCCGCTGGCAGAGCGTCGCCAGGGCCTTGATGAGTGCGACGGCCACGGTGCTCGAGCTTCCCAGCCCGGTGCCGGGCGGGATCTCGCTCGCGGTGAACACCGCCAGGCCCCGGGTCACACCGAATTCGTGGAGAATGGACTTGAGGTACCCCAGCTCGCCGTCGAACGAGAGTGTGATCCCGGGCGCCTGGCGCTCGAAGATCCGGAAGTCGGAGGAGGTAATCTGGACCGCGTCGTCGATCGTGCGGGTCGCGACCACGTAGAAGTACCGGTTGATCGTGGCGCTCACGACCAGGCCCCCGTAGCGGTGGTAGTAGGCCTCGAGGTCGGTCCCCCCGCCGGCGAACGAGATCCGCAGTGGCGCGCGGGCGATCAGCACGGCAGCACCGCCTGTGGCCGGGGCAGTTGGCCGCGCGCGACGAGGTCGGCCGCGTGCGCAAGGCGCTCGTGCGACCCGATGTCGACCAGCACCGCGTGGGAGCGGAAGCCCTGGAGGCGGCTCCCGGCCGCCAACATGGCGGGGAGCAGGTCGAATCCGAAATCGTGGTAGCCGGAGGTAGGAGCGAAGTCCCAGATGCGCGGGCCGACAAGGTAGATCCCGCCGTTGGCCCAGCGCGCACCGGCGGGCCAGTCGCGCGGCTTCTCGACCAGACGCTGGATACGGGCTTCGTCGTTCAACTCGACCATACCGGCGCGCCGTGGGTCGTCCACCTCGGTGAGCACGAGCGTGGCGTCGGCCTTGGCCCGTCGGTGCGCGTCGATCACCGGCCCGAGCGGCTGATTGGTCAGCACGTCCCCGTACAGCACGACGAAAAACTCTTCGCCGCGGAAGAAGGTCTGAAGCGGTGCCAGCGCGCCCGAGGATCCGAGCAGCACCGGCTCATGCGAATAGCGGACCGAAAGACCGAAGGGCGCGCCGTCGCCGACGAATGCGACCAGCGGCTCGGGCCGGTAGTGCGTGTTGACCGCCACCTCGGTGACGCCGTTGGTCCGCATCCACTCGAGGGCGTAGGCGATCATGGGAACACCCGCCACGGACACCATCGGCTTGGGACGGTCCGCGGTGAGCGGGCGCAGCCGGGTCCCTTCCCCGGCCGCCAGAACGAGACCTTTCACGCCGCGACGGAGCCCGCCCGCTCTATATCCAGCCTGAGAGAGGTTCCGTCGAGGGTCCACGTCGCCTGTTCGCTCGAGCGATCCAGGCGGACGCAAGCGGCATTCGGCACGACGAGCCGCTTATAGGCCGCGAGCGGATACCGCAGGACCGACAACACCGCCACCCGCATCGGGGCGACGTGCGTCATCAGCAGCACCGGCTCCCGCGTCGCCTCCGCCTCCGCATCCGCCACCACCGCCATCACCCGGGTCGCGACCTGTCCCAGCGTCTCGCGCCCCTCGATCCGCACTTCGTCGGGCTGGGAAAGCCAGAGCGCATAGGAGTCCGGAAAGTCACGCGCGACCTCTTCCTCGGTGCGGCCCTCCCACGGCCCCAGCTGCATTTCGTCGAGGCGGCCGTCGATCCGCACCGGAATCCGCAGCCGCTCACCGAGCAGACGGGCCGACTCGATCGCGCGTCCGATGGAGCTGCTCCAGATCTGGCCAATGCCCGTGCCGGTGAGTCCTCCGGCGAGATGAGTGACCTGAGCCCGGCCCGCGCGCGTCAGAGGCTCCGCGCTGCGGCCGGCGTACAGATTGGTGAGATTGGACTGGGTCTCACCGTGACGCGCGATGAAGATCGGGCGTGAGCTCACGGCGACTCACTGGTTCAGGTCAGGGGGTGCACAGCAGGATTGGGCAGCAGGACGCATCCAGTCCTTCGTCATTAATCCCCTCTGCTCGGACGCCACCGAGCCGCCGATTGTCACTGCGGAGAGACGCGAGCCCCACTGCAACTTCTTTCGACGGACTGTCATGTTTCAATGCAAACCGCTGCGTATAGTACACTGCTAACTTCCTGCTGAGCAAGAGCATGACCCATCGCGGAGGGTTCTCAACGGAGCGGACGCGACGTGGGACAAGCCGACGAGACCAAATCGCCGGGCAAGAGCGATACCAGTGCGGGCTGGGCGAGCGATTGTTCGGCGGGCTGGCGTCGGAAATCCGCATTCGCTAAATTGTGAAAATATTCACAAGACGTGAGCGCGCTTTCGCCGGCGCGCTCGCGACGGTTTATTGTCTGTTCCGAATTCAGCGGAGACCTCGCAATGGCCACCACCGCCGCCCCGGTGTCCCCCAACGCCACTTACCCCGCCGAGGCGCTCGCCAAGCTGTTCGCGCCACCCGAGCGCGAGGAACCGGCCCCCAAGCTGCGGCGGCTCCTGCACGAAGCCAAGGCCAAGGGGTCATATCTACACACCGCGGGGGCGTACGACGCCTTCAGTGCGGCCATCATGACCCGCGTCGGTTTCAAGTCGCTCTACGGAAGCGGCTGGCAACTCGCCGCCACCAAGAGCATGTACCCCGACATCGGTATCTACCACTCGCACCAGATGGCCGAGCTGGTCCTCGAGATCCGGAAGGGCATCGAGGGGGCGCGGAACACCCATTGGTACGACACCGAGGGACGGGAGCTGCTCGATGCCCCGCCGGCCTTTGTGGACATGGAGGCCGGTTTCGGCGGCCCGACGCAGACCTTTACCCTCGCGACCGAGCTGATCCGGGTCGGGGCGGCCGGCGTGCACCTGGAGAACCAGGACCCCACCAACCGCACCTGCGGTCACATCGTCAACGTCGGTAAGGCCAAACGGGACAAGGTGCTGGTACCGCGGAAGGACTGGCTGGCCAAGCTCAAGGCCATCAAAGCGGCGGCGCAGGCCACCGGCGTCAATGTGGTGATCATCGCCCGCACCGACTCGATCGACGGCGCCTTGCCCGGCCAGTCGTCGGGCGGCGTCAAGATGGCGATCGAGGACGCGTGGGAGGCAGCCGAGCTGGGCGTCGACGTGATCTGGCCGGAATTCAACAACACTGAGCTGGATCAGCCGCGGGAGTTCAGCGAGGGCGTCCGGAAGTATTACCCGAACCAGATGCTCGGCTTCAACCTCTCGCCCTCCCTGTACTTCGGGCGGGCCAAGAAGGCCAACAAGCTGATCACCAACCAACAGCTCGCCGACCTCGGCTTCACGCTCCAGTTCTCGACGCTCTTCAACTTCCGCACGGCCGGCATGGCCATGGAGAAGGGCCTGCGGAAGTTCCTTCACTCCGGCATCGACGCCCTGGCCGACCTTCAGAACGAGGAAGACGAAATGGCGACGGCGCCGACCACCAAGATGCACCAGAAGTTCGCCGGCATGAATCGGTGGCTGCTTCTGGAGCAAGTGTTGTCGGGCCGGGAGTGAAACCCGTGAACCCGGGAGTGAAACCCGTGAACGGTGAACAGTAAACGGGGGGCTCCGATGCGCCGCGGGGCCCCCTGTTCACTGTTCACTGTTCACTGTTCACCGTTCACCGTTTACTGCCTCCTCACGCCGTCTCCTTGCGCGCCACCTTCCGCTCCACCACCCTCCCGCTCGCCCGAAGCTTGTCCGCCTGCCACCCTTCCAGGCGAACCGTGACCTCCTGCTCCACTCCCGCCGGCTGGACGGCCAGCACCTCACCCTGGCGATACAGCGCCGCCAGGCCGGCGCCGTCGCTCACGGGTACCCGCACCACCACGGTCACCCGCCCCGCCCGGTCCAGCTCCCGAAGCCGCGCCTTGAGTGGCGACAGGCCGTCGGTCCGGAGCGTCGTCGTCATGACTGCGCCCGGGTGCAGCTCCCGAACCCGCACGGCGAGCTGGCTCGGGTCAGGGAGCAGGTCGATCTTGTTGAAGACGACCACCACCGGCCGGTCGGCCAGGTCCAGCTCACCCAGGACCCCCTCCACTACCCGCATGTGCTCTTCCCAATCGGGGTGGCTCGCGTCGACGATGTGAAGCAGCGCCACAGCCGCCCGGGCCTCCTCCAGCGTCGCCCGGAAGCTCGCCACCAGATGGTGCGGCAGCTTGCGGATGAACCCCACGGTGTCCGTCACTCGCGCGCGAATACCCTCACCCAGCTCCACCTCACGCGTGAGCGTATCCAGCGTCGCGAAGAGCCGGTCCTCCACCACGATCTCGTGCTCGCCCGAGAGTCCGCGCAGGATGCTCGACTTCCCGGCGTTGGTGTAGCCCACCAGCGCCACGCCCAGCATCGGCTCGCGACTGGAGCGCAACTTCTCCCGGTGGCGCTCGACGTCCTTGAGCTTCGCCTTGAGCGCCTGGATCTTCCGTCGAATGCTCCGGCGGTCGGTCTCGAGCTGGGTTTCACCCGGCCCCCGGAGACCGATGCCGCCGCGCGTGCGCGAAAGGTGGGTCCACATCCGGGTCAGGCGGGGAAGCAGGTATTCCAGCTGCGCCAGCTCGACCTGGAGCCGCGCCTCGTGGCTCCGGGCCCGGGTCGCGAAGATGTCGAGGATCACCTCGGCGCGGTCCATGACCCGGACCTTCAGCTCGCGCTCGAGGTTGGCGCCCTGCACCGGAGTCAGCTCCTCGTCGAAGACGACGAGCGTGATTCCCAGGTCGGCCGCCATCGGCTTCAGCTCCTCGACCTTGCCCTCTCCGATCAGCGTGGCGGGATTGGGAGAGACGACGTGCTGTGATGCCCGCGCGACGACTTCGGCGCCCGCGGTGTCCACGAGCCGGGCCAGCTCGTCCAGGTGCTCGGTCATGACACGGGCCTCCGCCGAGCCCTTGCGGGGCGCCGCCACCAGCAGCGCTCGCTCGATCGGATCCCGAATGGTGATCAGGTCGCGAATGGCCGCACCGTCCTTACCCTCATCCCTCCTCCTTCTGTTTGGCCCACCATTCGAGGCGCTCGGCCACCTTCTTCTCGTAGCCCATGCTCCCCGGAACGTAGAAGCTTATACCCCGCAGCGCTTCAGGCAGGTATTCCTGCCCCTGATACGCCGTGGGTGAATCGTGCGCGTAGCGGTACCCTGCTCCGTACCCCAGCTCCTTCATGAGTGGGGTCGGCGCGTTGCGCAGATGCATCGGCACCGCGGCTGCCGGTGAGTTGCGCGCGGCCTCCAGCGCGGTCACGAGCGCCACCTTCGCGCTGTTGGACTTGGGCGCGGTGGCGAGGTAGATGGTCATTTCCGCCAGCGGGAGATACCCTTCCGGCGGCCCGAGCATGTGAAAGGCGTCACGGGCGGCCACGGCCAGGACGAGCGCGCTCGGCTCGGCCAGACCGATGTCCTCCGCCGCCATGGCGATGGCCCGCCGGAACAGCGTCATCGGGTCCTCGCCGCCGTCCAGCATACGCGCCATCCAGTAGAGCGCTCCCTGCGGGTCGCTGCCGCGCAGCGATTTGTGATAGGCCGAGAGCAGGTTGTAGTGCTCCTCGCCGGCCTTGTCGTAGCGGGCGAAGCGCTTCTGCATCGCTTCCCGCGCGAGCGCGACGGTGATCGTTGCTGCCGTACCCGGCCCTGCTCCCACCTCGGCGCGCGCGTGCGCGGCGGCCGCCTCCAGCACGTTGAGCGCCCGGCGTGCGTCACCGTCGGCCTCCTCGGCGATGAACGCGAGGGCGTCCGGGTCAGCCCTGATCTCCAGTGCACCAAGCCCGCGCTCCCGGTCCGCCAGGGCGCGCTCGAGCAAAGCGACCGTGTGGGCCGGACCGACCGGCTCCAGCACGAACACCCGGGTGCGCGAGAGCAGCGCCCCGTTCACCTCGAAGCTCGGGTTCTCCGTCGTGGCGCCGATCAGCGTGACCGTGCCGTCCTCGGCAGACGGGAGCAGGCTGTCCTGCTGCGCCTTGTTGAGCCGGTGGATCTCGTCGACGAATAGAACCGTTTGCGGGCCGCCCCCCGTCAGGCGGGCCCGCGCCTGCCCCACGATCTCGCGGATGCGGGGAACGCCTTCGCTCACGGCGCTGAACGGCACGAACACGCGGCGGGTCGCCGCGGCGATCAGGTGGCCGAGCGTCGTCTTGCCGGACCCGGGCGGGCCCCAGAAGATCAGCGACCCGGGAGCCCCGCGTTCGATGAGCACTCGCAGCGACTTCCCCGGACCAAGCAGGTGTTCCTGCCCCACGAACTCGTCCAGCGTGCGCGGCCGCATGCGGTTCGCCAGCGGCTCCGCCTCCCGGGCGCCCGGGAACAGCGAAGCCTCCTCGACGATCGCGCGCTTCCGGGCCATGAGGGAACCTAGACGGGCCAGCGGCTCAACAGCCACTCAGTGACGCCGAACACCGCCACGCCGCCGAGAAACGCGAGCGTCGGGAGGCCGCGCCGCCGGTGCTGCAGCTCGGGCACCAGGTTCGACGCCGCGACGTAGAGGGTCACGCCGGCCGACAGGGCCAGGCCGTGCCGGGCGAGCGGGGCGACCACCTCCATGAGCGCCACCCCCAGGAGCGTGGCCACGCCCAGGCCTACGGCCGAGCCGACCGCGCGGGCTCGGCTCTGCCCGCCGGCGAGCATCATGCTCGCCATCGTGACGCCCTCCGGCAGCTTGTGGACCAGCACAGCCAGAAACAGCAGGAACCCGAGGCGGCCGGAGACCAGGAATCCGCTGGCGATGGCTACGCCGTCGAAGAACGAGTGCAGCGACAGGCCGACCAGCGCGGTCATGCCGGTGACAGCGCTCACCTGGTGCGTCTCTTCGCCGTAGTGGAAGTGGGGGATGAGCACGTGCTGCGCCGCGTGCACGCCGAGGTAGCCCGCCACCACATAGAGGCCGGCCTCAGGACCGGCGCGGAACACCTCGGGAAAGACGCCGAGGATCGCCACCGCGATCATAAAGCCGGCGCCGAACGCGATGCCCAGGTCGATCGCGTGGAGGCTCCGTTGGGAGTGGCGCACGACCGCGAGCGCGCCGAGCACGTTGCCGGCCGCGGCGGCGAGCGCGAACCAGAACGTGCTCACAGAAGCCCGTGCACGATCGCGGCGAGCTGCTCGCGGGTGTTGAGGGAGGGATCCTCCAGGACCCTCGCGAGCAGATGGTCCAGCACCTCGCCCACTCGGGGCCCCGGCGGTACGCCCAGCACCAGCAGATCGTGACCGTCGATCGCGAGGTCGCCGCGCGCAACGGGATCGCCGCGACCGCGAATCTCCAACACCCCGGGCGCCCACGGGGCATCGGCGCCGTGGCGGAGGCGCCAGAGCGCCAGCAGGTCGTCCGCCGCCGGGCCGGCCGCGGCGAGCCAGCGGCGCACGCTCGCCGCGGACAGGTCATCCGGCGCCGCGGGAGCGCGGATCACGGCCTCCGCCCGGGCGATCTCGGTATTCTTGGCGCGGAGCCGCTGGAGCACTCTGTCCGGCGCCGCGCACAGCAGCATGATCAGCAGCACCGGGTCGCGTGGCACCCGGTCTACCTGGCTGGGGTGGGGCACGAACGCCTCCAGCTCCGGCAGCCAGACCCCGGCCGCACCGACCTCGCGCCACAGCTCCACCAGACGGGCGACGGACTTCGCGGTGCGCAGCCCCTTGTACCACTCGTCGTGGACCCGCTCGGCGGAGAGCTTTCGGAGGCCCTTTGCCGCGGCCCGTGCGGCTGCCCAGGTCGGGGGGTCGATCACGAAGCCGAAGCGGGCGGCGAAACGCAGCGCCCGCAGGATCCTGAGATAGTCCTCGCGGAACCGTTCCGCCGGCTCGCCGACCGCGCGCACGATGCCGCGCTCGAGGTCGTTCGCGCCGCCGAACGGGTCGCGCCACTCGGGGCGGATCGGATGATAGGCGATGGCGTTGATGGTGAAGTCGCGCCGCGCCAGGTCCTCCTCCAGGGAGACGCCCCACGAGACGACGGCGTGGCGGCCATCGGTCTCGACGTCGCGACGAAAGGTGGTCACCTCGTGGAGGACGCGGCCGCGGTCGAACACACCCACCGTGCCGTACTTGAGCCCGACCGCCACCGTCCGTTTCCGGCCGAACACGGCCTGCACCTGCTCCGGCGTGGCCGACGTGGCGAAGTCCACCGCCACCCGGAGGCTTTCCGCCGCGGCCTGGGGATCGAGCAGCGCGTCCCGGATCCCGCCGCCGACGCACCAGACCTCGTGGCCCGCCGCGTCGAGCGTGCGCGCGACCTCCAAAACGTCGTCGGAAATGTCGAGTGAAGGGGGGAATCTCATTGCCACAGCGTCACGCGGCCGCGTATGGCACGCCGGCGGAAAGCGCGATCGCCAGCTCCATCCGCGCCTGCGACGGAGTGCGCGGCCCCGCGGGAACCACGCCCAGCTTTACCAGTCCGGCGCCACCCCCCTCGAAAGCGTATGCCGGCGTCACGACGCCCGTGGGACAGCGACTCGCCAGGACGGCCGGCTTGCCCTCATCCACCCACCGCCGGATGGCCGGAACCGCGCCGGGAGGAAGGTTGCCGCTCCCGAACGCCACGATCACGACGCCGTCGTGCGTCGGGCGCGCGAGATCTAGCATCTCCCCTCGATCGCCGATCACCACGGGGACGAGTGCCACCCGGGCGCCGAGCCCTCGCGCCGCGAGGGGCGCCCCCGGACGGACCGGTGTCGTGTAGGTCACTCGGCCGTCCGCAACCCGCCCGAGCGGTTGGCCGTGCGGCGCGGCGAACGCGTCCAGCCGCATCGTGTCGGTCTTCACCGCCTCCCGCCCGGCGAACACCGCCCCCGCGAACACGACCATCACGCCACGTCCCGCGCTCGCCGGGCTCGCGGCCACGGCGGCCGCATCGCGCAGGTTCCTCGGCCCGTCCCAGTCGGGATCGCTCGACGTGCGCATCGCTCCGGTGAGCGCCACGGGGACGGCCGGATCGAGCGTTCGCGACAACAGATACGCCGTCTCTTCCAGCGTATCCGTGCCGTGCGTAATCACGATCCCCTGCGGAGGCGTGCCGTCGCCGGCGCCGCTCTGAAGCTCGCGGATGCGCTCCCGAAGCGCCCACAGACGGTCCGGCCCAAGATGGGCGGCCGGGACCCTGGCCCAGTTCTCGATGCGGAACGGCGAGATGCGATCCAGGCCCGGCGCGAGCGCCACCAGCTGCTCGCCCCCGTGCGCCGGCACGTTGCCGCCCGCCGCGGGATCGTGCTGCATGGAGATGGTGCCGCCGGTGAAGACGAGATGGATCATGCGTTGAGCAGCCGGCGGAGACGGTCGAGCAGCGACGTCTTCAGCTCGAGCGGCTCGGCCAGCTGGGTCGGCTGGTCGGCGAGAATCGCGGCGGGATTCCGGCTGGTGAGAAGGTCCGCCTGGACAGCGCCCCCGCTGTCTTCGAGCACGCGCCGGCCGGCGAGGAGCATCCGGGCATCACCGTGGTTGTCGGCGGCGAGGATGTCGGCCAAACCGGCGGCCACGAGTTGGCGCGCCCGGTCGCCGCGCCCCTGGGGGGACAGGAGTGTCGTTGCGTCCACCTGCATGAGCACCCCCAGGCTCCGCCAGCGATGCACCGCGTTCACCGAGCAGCAGGTGTAACGCTCCGGGTGCGCGAGCACGGGGACGAGGCCGAGCGAGAGGACATGGGCGAGGGCATTGCTCACCGTGCCGCCGGTGACGAGGCGCGGGAACTCGACCAGGATGTAGCGCGTGCCGCCGAGCCGGGTGCCGGGGTTCCCCGCCGCCTCGGCGCTCAAGGGGCGATCGAGCATCACCTCGGCGCCACGGTGCAGACGGGGAGCTTTGGGAGCGGCGGCGCTCAGCGTTGCGAACGCGGCATCGTGGCTCGCCGGAATGCCGCGCTCGGCCTGCGTCGCCGTGAGGTGGGGCGTCAGGCAGAGGTCGGTCACGCCCTGGCGCGCCATCTCCCGGAGCGTCCCGACAGCCTGCTCAACCGTGCGAGCCCCGTCGTCGACCGCAGGCAGCAGATGGGAGTGGAGATCGATCACGACGCGGGCCGATGAGCCTGCAGGATTGCGGCGGCGAAACTGCCCAGATTGGCCGGCGCGTCCTGCGCCTGCGCCAGGAGCGCGAGGGTCACGAGCGCGTCGGCCGCCAGCAGGTCGAGGGCAACCGAGCGGTCACCGGAGCGGGAGAGAACGCGCTGGAGCGCGGCCGCACCGGCGTCGGCGAGTGTGGCCGCCAGATCGGCTCCCGGCGGTGCCGCCGCGGCGTATTCGAGGACCCGCCGTCGCAGCGCGTCCGGCGCGCGGCCCGTATGCTGGTCGAGCCACGAACCGAGCGCGCCAGGAGGGGGACCGGGCGCCGTCAACCGCCGTTCCCGAGCCAGGCCGCGACCACGGCTGGGGTCTGCCCGCCCGCCTCCGCCAGCCGTGCCAGATCGCCGGCCCCGGCCGACGCGAAGTTCGGGCCCCCCCCCCCCTTTCCCCC
>CAZFKN010000067.1:1416-17472 GCA_964519805.1 uncultured Gemmatimonadaceae bacterium | reverse complement strand
GCGCGATATTCGGCGATCGCGGCGTCGTATTCTTCGTGCTCGTAGAGCGCTTTGCCGCGGTTGAAATGGTCGGCCGCTCTTTTGATCGCCGGCGTCGACTGCTCGCCGGCGCAAAGTGGAGTCGAGTAGCAGAGCGCTGCGAAGAGCGTCACGAAGACTGCGAGTGGCGATCTAATGATGCTGTGTCCAGTCGACATCGAGAACCTGATCTCGGATCGGATTTGATGTTTGTGCCGGTTTTGCGTCGTTCGGGCGAGAGTGCGTACGCGCGGGTTTCGCGTCGGTCGGCCCCGGGGACGTGGATGGTGCGTTTTGCGGTGTTGGCGTGTTCGGCCGGTCCACGGGGCGCCGGGGGGCCGCGCGGTGGGGCGGTCCGGGCGTTGCCTTAGCGGGGGGCGTGGGGGCGGGGGGGACCGGGGGAGGCTGGCCAAGCCCCGCCAACCCCCGCCCGCCCCGGCCCTCCCCCCCGCCCGCCTCCGCGCCGACATCCGGCCCCGCCTCAACCCCGTCCCGCACGCCCGCCGTCGTGATCGGCAGGACCGTCACCGCCGCCAGCTCCTCCAGCGACCGCTGGCTCGTGAGATCGAACCCGCGCAGCGACGAGATCTCGTCGCCCCACCACTCCGCCCGCGCCGGCGCGGCCATGCCGAACCCATAAACGTCGACGATCCCGCCGCGGACGCTGAACTCGGCGACCTCGGTCACGGTCGGCACCCGCCGATACCCCATCCGCTCCAGAGCGGCGACTACGTCGCGCAGCGGTTGCCGCGCGCCCACCGCGAGCGGAAGCGTCAGCTGATCGAGCGCGGCGGGCACCAGCGTGCGCTCCGCCGTCGCCCGCGCGGTGGTCACGAGAATGCGGAGCCGCCCCCGGAGCAGCGCCTCGATCGTCTCCGCCCGCTCGCCGGCGATCTCGTAGTGCGGCTCGTCTTCGCCCAGCGCCTCGCGCTGCGGATAGAGCGCCGCCGGCGCGTCGGTGAGCAGGGTCAGGTCGCCGAGCCAGCGCTCGGCGTCGCCCGGCGACGGCGCCACCACGACGAAGAGGCGCTGCGGAAGCGAGCGCACGAGCCACGCGGTCAGCACGGCCCCGCTCGATCCGGGCAGTCCGCCGAGCCGCAACGCGGCGCCGCGTCCCGGCAGGCGGGCGAGAAGATCCTGGATCGTGGGGGCGCGGCCAAGCGCGTCGAGCACCAGTTCGAGGCTCACGTCTCCCGCCTCCACGCGCTCGCAAGACCCATCTCCGCCAGCCCGATCAGAAGGCCGGCCCAGAGGATCGGCCCGCGGAGGTCGCCGCGCGCCCCGGCGGCGAATACCTCGCCCGCGGCCTCGTCGGGGCCGGTGACCCGCGCACGCCAGAGCCTCCGCACCTGCTCGTCGGGCAAGGGCGCGAGCCGGGATTCGCGCGGATCGACGTTGACGGCCAGCGCGCCCACCGTGTCGCTGCCCGAGAGCAGGAAGTAGAGCCCCGGTTCGGCGGGCCGGAACGCGGCACCCCCTTCGACGACCCATCGGTCGGCGCTCCGGCGGACCTCGGTCACGCGATCCGGGAGCGGCGTTTCGTCGCCCGGGGCGGCCTCGATCACCGCCACGTCGCCACGGGCCACGCGGTTGAGCAGAAAATCCATGAAGGGCATGAAGCCGGCGCTCACGGGGAGATCAGTCCATGCGGGGTCGAGCCGGCTGCCCAGCACGACGACCCCGCCGCCGCGGACGATCCACGGCGACCGGTTGACGCGCGCCACCACGCCGGTGCGGCCGCTCGCCGCCGGCTCCAGCACGTAGCGCTTGAGCACGCGCTGCCGGCCGAGCCCGGGGCCGCTGTCCGTCATCTCCGAGCCCGTCACCAGCGCGCCGTAGGTCCACCCGACGGCCCGACGCTCGAGGGCGCGATTCACGGCGCCCAGCTCCGCCGGATCATCCGGCGGCTCCACGATGGAGACCCCCGCGCCGAGCTTCCCGACGGTGACTTCGTCGCCGTGTGCGAGCCGCCGATTCGCCTCGAGCACGTCCGCCGCCGCCGCCACGTAACGCTCCGCCGGATCCCACCGGGCCCGGGCCACCGGTGCGATCCGCACGACACCCACCCGCCGGTCATCGGCCTTGAGCTCGTCCGGATCCAGCTCCGCCGTGATCGGCCACCAGCCGCCGGGCGCGCCGGTGAGCACGACGGTGGCGGAGCCGCCCGCGAGCCCGAGCGCCTGGCGTCCCGGACGGTCGCCGATGCGCACGGTGACGGGCACGGGCGGACCGGAGTCGCCCGTGAGCGAGACGACGACCCTCCCGCCGTCGAACGACCACGGCTGGGTGCCGGTCGCGATGCCGGCAATGCCGACGTTCCGCGGTGGCGGCTCCGCCGGACGCACTACCAGCACCGGCACCCGCGGCTCGGCGGGCGTGACGGCGGTGGCCTGGAGGTCGCTCGCGACCACGATCTCCCCCGGACGCGTTTCGGGCGCAAGCACTTCGCCGGCCGTCGCCAGCGCCTGTCCGAGATCGAGGCGTCGCGGTGACGGCGTCACGCCATCGACGATCGCGCCGAGCGCGGCAGGGTCACCCCGGCGCGGCGCACCGTCGGCGGTGATGAGCCAGAGGGCGTCATCGGGCGTGGCCCGGTGGAGCACCTGTCGCGCCGCCGCCTGAAGCGCGGCGAGTCGTGGCGTCCCGCTAACTACGGCTCCGCTGCTCGCGCTGTTGTCGAGGATCAGCACCAGTGCGCTCGGCACGTGGCCGGACACGCCGCCGGACCGGGCGGTCGGCCCGGCCGCTGCCAACACCAGCAGCACGATGAACAGCGTGCGGAGCATGAGGAGGAGCCAGTTTTGAAGCTTGAGTCGGCGCTGGTGGGCTTCGGTGGCGGCAATGAGGTAGCGAACCGCAGGGAATAGGATCGTCGGCGGCTGCTGCCGCTCCAGCAGGTGCAGGACGATCGGGATGCCCGCCGCGACGAGACCCGCCAGAAGCCACGGATGCAGGAAGCCGATCATGCCGGGCGGGAGGCGGCCACGTGCCGCAGCACCGTGCCGAACGGCGTGTCCGTCCGGACGGCGTGATACGCGATGCCGTGGCGCCGGCACGCGAGCCGCCAGGCGGCGATCACGCCTTCCACCGTCTCGCGATACGCCCCGGCCCAGTCCTTGGGCCTGAGCACGACCGCCGCGCGCGTCTCCGGGTCCTCGAACCGGGCCTCGGCCGGGCCTTGCAGCGCCACCTCGGCCGGGTCCATCACGTGCAGCACGATGACCTGGTGCCCGCGATGATGGAGAAACCGGAGCGCCTTGAGCGCCAGCTCACGGTCGAAGAGGAGATCGGAGACGAAGACCACGAGGCCCCGCCGGCGCAGCTGGTCGATCACCAGCCGGAGAGCCGGTTCAGCCGCGGTTCCCTGCCCCGCCTCCAGCGCGCCGAGGGTGTCGAGCAGCCGGCGCCAGTGCGCGAGCCGCGCGCGCGGCGGGAGCGTCGCGCGCACCGCGTCGTCGAACGCGATGAGGCCGGTGGCGTCGCGCTGGCGCTGGAGCACGAGGGTGACCGCGGCGATGAGCCGCTGGGCGTAGGCGAGCTTGGGCAGGCGCAGCTCGGGATCGCCGGTCCAGGCCATGGAGCGGCTCACGTCCGCGACCACGACGGCGCGGAGATTGGTCTCCTCCTCGTACTGCTTCACGTACAGCCGGTCGTTGCGGCCGAGGATCTTCCAGTCGACGTAGCGCAGATCGTCCCCGGGCTGGTACATCCGGTGCTCGGCGAACTCAACGGAAAAACCCCGGCGGGGCGACCGATGCAGCCCCGCCAGGAATCCTTCGACCACGCCTTCGGCCACCAGCTCCAGCCCGCCGAGGTGCGCCACCTCCATCGGATCGAGCAGATCCAGACGGGCGCGCCCGGCGGGCGACTCGACACGGTTCATCGCGCGGGCAACGTACAGACGCGTCCGGGGGGAGTCAACGCGCCACCCCGGTGTCTCCCGCGAGGGACGTGCAGCGCGGGTTAGCGCTATGCGGTTGCACAACCTACCCCTGGCATGGCTTCTGCGACCTCAGGACCGGCTGTTTCCCCGTTTCCTCGGAGATCCGATGCTCGCCACCTGGGCGCTCGCGCTCGGGCTCGGCCTCTCGCCAGTGCTCCCGCCGACGCAGCCGGCTTCGGCCGGCCGCGGCGGGGCTGACGCGCGCGTCAGTGTGTGGACCGATCGCGACGGCCCCTATCGCCAGGGGGACGCGGTGCGGGTCTTCGCCAGCACCCGGATCGACAGCTACCTCACTGTGTTCCGCATCGACACCGAGGGCGGGCTCCGCGTGCTGTTCCCGCGCGAGCCGTGGGAAGACACCTGGGTTCGCGGTGGCCGCGTGGTCGAGTTGAACGACGGCGGGGCTCCGGGTTTCCAGGTGGATGACTATCCCGGCCTCGGCTATCTCTTCGCCGTCGCCTCCACCGAGCCGTTCGACTACTCGAGCATCGTCCGGCGGGACCAGTGGGACTACCGCGACATCGCGAACGGACACATCCACGGCGACCCGTACGTCGCGCTCAGCAGTCTGGCCGAGCGGATCGCGCCCGGCGGCAAGTACGACTACGACGTCACCCCGTATTACGTCCAGAAACACTACGATTATCCCCGCTTCGTGTGTTACGACTGCCATACCTACGCCCCATATTCGGGGTGGGACCCGTACGGAGCGGCATGCGCCCGCTATCGTATCGTCATCTATGACGATCCCTACTACTATCCCTACCAGGCGTACGGCGGACGCGCGGTGGCGGCGGAGCGGCCGGCCCGGCTCGGACCGCGATATGTGTTCCAGGATGTCGACGGCCGCTCCCCCTGGTTGACCCGCACGCACCGGACGCCGGAGCCGCCGGCATACCGGGACCGACGCGACAGCCCCGCACGTCGGGCTGAAACCGAACGCGGGGAGTCGCCGTAGCGACCCCATCCCCCAGCCGACCGGACCCCCATGCGACGCGTATCCGCACTCACGGCCTCGCTCCTTCTCGTTCCCCTTGTCTCTACTTCTCCAGTCGGCGCCCAGGCCCCGAAGCCGCTCAGCGCGGCGGCGGAGACCATCACGGAGCAGGACGTCATCGGCCACATCAAGGTCATCGCCGACGACTCGATGCTCGGCCGGGATACGCCGAGCCGAGGGCTCGAGCTGACGGCGCAATACGTGGCCGACCGGTTCAAGGGATTCGGGCTCACGCCGGGCGGGGAGAACGGCACGTGGTTCCAGCGGTATCCCATCACCCGCCGGCACATCGACGTCGAGCACTCGACGCTCACACTGCAATGCGGTAAGGCCCAGGGTTACGCCTCGTTCGCGGTGGCCGCGCGGTATGTCCAGGGAACCGTGCCGAACGGCCCGGTGAGCGGCAACGTGTTGCTGGTGGGCGGAGACATGACGGCGGACCGCGCGGCCGCTGCGAACGTGGCCGGACGGGTAGTGCTCTTCGTGATGGATCGGGGCCGGCCCAGCGCGGACCAGACGCTGCGGGCGATCTACCTGGCCGGCCCCAAGGCCGTGATCATGCTGAGCGACGCAGATTCCGTGGCGTTCGCAGGACGCGTCGTCGCGCAGACGCGCGACCGCACGGCGATCGACCTGGGCGTGCCGCGTCCGCTGGTGGTCGAGGTGCGCGAGGCGGTGATGGCATCGGCGCTCGCCGTGGCGGGCGTGAAGCCGGTCGCCGTGCGTGCATCCGGGCGGCCGATCCTCCAGGATCTGCTCTCGCTCAACGCGGTGGTGGACGCGCGGGAGGTCATCACCTCACGGCAGACCGCGCCCAACACGGTGGGCATTCTGCCCGGGGCCGACCCCGTGCTCCGCAACGAGTACGTCATCTTCTCCGCGCACATGGATCACATCGGCATCACGCCGGGCCTGGCGGACAGCATCAACAACGGCGCGGACGACGACGCCTCGGGGACCACGGCGGTGATGGAGCTGGCGGAGGCGTTCAGCCGGCCGGACGCGCGCCCCAAGCGGTCGGTCATCTTCCTCACGGTGAGCGGCGAGGAGAAAGGCCTCTGGGGCAGCCGCTACTTCTCCGAGCACCCGGCCGTGCCGCTCAAGGACGTGGTGGCCGACATCAACATCGACATGATCGGCCGCAACTGGCCCGACACCATCGTCGCGATCGGGAAGGAGCACTCGGACCTGGGGGCGACGCTCAACCGGGTGAACGCAGAGCATCCCGAGCTGGGCATGACGGCGATCGACGACCGCTGGCCCGAGGAGCGGTTCTACTTCCGCTCGGACCACTACAACTTCGCGCGGAAGGGCGTGCCGATCCTGTTCTTCTTCAACGGTGTCCATCCCGACTATCACCGGCCGTCGGACTCGCCGGACAAGATCAACGCCGAGAAGGAGGCCCGGATCGTCCGGCTGATTTTCTATCTGGGCGAGGAGATCGCCAGTGCGCCGGAGCGGCCGAAGTGGAAGCCGGAGTCATATAAAGAGATCGTTGAGGAGCGGGCAAGTAAGCAGTGAACGGTTCACTGTTCACTCCTCACTGTTTACTCTTCAGCCCATGCCCGACTCCCTCTCGGAATTCGACGCCTTCCGCACCCGGATGACCGACGCCATCCTCGGCGCCGGCAATCTCACCATCAACCGCTTCTTCGCGCTCGATCACCGGGTGTACGAGCCCGGCGTCCTCGGCACCAAGACGAAGGAGATGCTGGGCCTGGTCTCCTCGCTGGTGCTGCGCTGTGACGACTGCGTCACCTATCATCTCGTCCGCTGCGCGGAGGAAGGCGTCACCGACGAGGAGTTTCACGAGGTGTTCGCCGTGGGGCTCGTCGTCGGTGGGAGCATCGTCATTCCGCACCTGCGGCGGGCGGTGGCGAGGCTGGAAGAAGTCAGAAAAGCGTAGAAGCGCCACGCCTTGCCTCGGCGCGGCCTGGGCCCTGGCCGACTCAGTGCTTAGGATGGTCGGCCCCGAAAAGGCGTACCCGCGTCTCAGCTCTCACTTTCTCGTCATCAGCACGCCCGTGAGGATGAGCACCGCCCCCGCCCCCTGGAGCGGCACGAGCCGCTCGCCCAGCGTGGCCCACGCGGTGAGCGCCGCCACCAGCGGCGTCAGGCACATGTAGATGGCGGTCCGCGTCCCGCCCACCCGCTGAACGCTGGTATTCCAGATGAAATAGGCGACCACGAGCGACAGCACCGCTGAATAGGCGAGCGCGCCCCACGCCGGCGCCGGAACGTGAACCCAGTCCACGCTCATGATCGGCACCAAGCCGGCCAGCACCAGGCCGGGCGTGCCCGTGAGCGTGGTGAGCGCGGTGATCTGGAGCGGCGACACCGTAGGGGGAATGCGGCGTAAGCTGAGCGTGTAGACCGACCAGCAGACCGTGGCCGCGAGCGCGCAGGCGTCGCCCTTGAGCGTGGCGGTGCTGAAGTCCACCCCGCCGGTCCGGATCACGAGCGCCACGCCCGCGGTGGCGAGGCCGGTACCCACCCACATGCGCAGCGTCACCCGCTCGATCCGGCGTACGCCGGCCAGCAGCGTCACCACCGCGGGCATGGTGGCGAGCAGCAGGGCCGTGTTGGTCGCGGTGCTCCACACCAGCGCGAACGTGAACGCCAGCTGGTAGATCGTGTTGCCCAGGATGCCAAGCCACACCATGCGCCAGCCCAGGCCGGGCGGAAACGCGACCGACCCATGGCGCCAGCGGACGAGGCCGTAGAGCAGCGCGCTCGAGACCGCGAAGCGTACGCCGGTGAAGGCGAGCGCCGGCATATAATGGAAAGCGCCCTTCACCACGCTGAAGTTGGTGCCCCAGATGAGGCACACGAGCAGCATGCCGAGATCGGCCGAGCTGGGGCCGGCGGGAGCAGGGGCGGGCGTGGGCGGGCGGGCGGTGCCCTCGGACGCGGTCGTCGGCACGGCTTAAGAGTAACAGGAACATCCGCCTGCGCCTTCGGTGGCCGCGCCGTCTATATTCCCGGCCATGTCCCAGTCCCGCATCCGCAACTTCTGCATCGTCGCCCACATCGATCACGGCAAGTCGACGCTGGCGGATCGTCTCATCGAGGCGACCAACACCGTCGAGAAGCGCCTGATGCGGGAGCAGCTGCTCGACACGATGGATCTCGAGCGCGAGCGCGGGATCACCATCAAGCTGAACGCGGTGCGGATGACCTACGCCGCGCGCGACGGCGTCGACTACGAGCTGAACCTGATCGACACGCCCGGACACGTCGACTTCACGTACGAGGTCTCCCGCTCGCTGGCGGCGTGCGAGGGCGCGATCCTCGTGGTCGATGCCTCGCAGGGCATCCAGGCGCAAACCCTCTCCAATCTCTTTCTCGCCATGGATGCCGGGCTCGACATCATCCCGGTGCTCAACAAGATCGACCTCCCCGGCGCCGAGCCCGAGCGCCGCGCCAAAGAGATCATGGACCTGATCGGCGCCAAGCGGGAAGAGATCCTCTCGGTGTCCGCCAAGGAGGGGACTGGCGTGCCCGAGCTGCTCGAGTCGATCGTGCACCGGGTGCCGCCGCCGCGCGGGCAGGAAGAAGCGCCGCTCCGGGCGCTCATCTTCGACTCGTACTACGACAAGTACCGCGGCGGCATTCCCAGCATCCGCGTGGTCGATGGTGTGATCCGCGAAGGCATGGAGATCGCGTTCGGGTCTCATCCCGACGACGTCTATCACGTCGACGAAGTCGGCTACCTCCAGCTGGGCCAGCACCCGACCGATCTGCTCGAGGCGGGCGAGGTAGGCTACCTGGTCGCGAGCCTCCGGAACGTGCGCGACTCCCGCGTGGGCGACACGGTCCTCGATGCGCACGATCGCGCCCCCGAGCTGCTGCCCGGCTATCGCGACGTGAAGTCCATGGTGTTCGCCGGGCTCTACCCCACAGATTCGGAGCAGTACGAATCGCTCCGGGACGCCCTGGAGAAGCTCGCGCTCAACGACGCGTCGCTCCACTACGAGCCCGAGTCGTCCACCGCGCTCGGGTTCGGCTTCCGCTGCGGCTTCCTCGGCCTGCTCCACATGGAGATCGTGCAGGAGCGGCTGGAGCGCGAGTTCGACCTCAATCTCATCACGACCGTGCCGACGGTGGAGTATCACGTCTACCGCACCGACGGCTCGCTGCTGGTCCTCGAGAATCCGAGCAATCTCCCCGACCCGGCGGAGATCGACCGGATCGAGGAGCCCTACGTGAAAGCCCGGATCATGGCGCCCGCCGAGTACATCGGGGGCATCATGAAGCTGGGCCAGGACCGGCGGGGCATCTACAACGGCATGCACTACCTCGACACGGCGCGGGTGGAGTTCGACTTCCACTTCCCCCTGGGCGAGATCGTGCTCGACTTCTACGACAAGCTCAAGTCGCTCTCGCGCGGCTACGCGTCGCTCGATTACGAGATGGCGGGCTACCGCGAATCGGAGCTGGTCAAGCTCGACATGCTCATCAACGGCGATCCGATCGACGCGTTCAGCGTCATCATCCACCGCGAGAAGGCCCAGGAGTACGGCCGCAAGGTGGCGGAGAAGCTGAAAGAGCTGATCCCGCGCCAGCTCTACCAGGTCGCGATCCAGGCGGCCATCGGCACCAAGATCATCGCTCGCGAGACGATCTCCGCGTTCCGCAAGGACGTCCTCGCCAAGTGCTACGGCGGCGACGTTACCCGCAAGCGCAAGCTCCTCGAGAAGCAGAAAGAGGGGAAGAAGCGCATGAAGCAGATCGGCGCCGTGGAGATCCCGCAGGAAGCCTTCCTGGCCGTCCTTCAGGTGGAATGAGCGAGACCGCCGTGCGATTCGTGCTGGGCATCGACATCGGCGGCACGAACCTCGTCGTCGGCGCCGTCGCCGAGGACGGATCGGTGCTGCACGCGCTCAAGAGCGAGCCGACCCGCTCCGAGGAAGGCTCGGATGCGGTGCTTCGTCGCCTGGGCGAAATGGGCCGTGCCGTCATCGCCGAGACGAAGGCGCTCGTGCCGGGTGCGGTGTTCCGGGGTGCGGGCGTGGGCGCGCCCGGCCCGCTGGACACCAAGCGCGGCATCGTGCTGCTCACGCCCAACCTCGGGTGGAAGAATCTCCCCCTCCGCCAATTGATGCAGGACGGGCTCGGCGTCCCCGCCGCGATCGACAACGACGCCAACTGCGCCGTGCTGGGCGAGTGGTGGATGGGGGCGGCACGCGGCGCGCGGCAGGTGATCGGGATCACCATCGGCACCGGCATCGGCGGCGGGATCATCTTGGACGGGCGGCTCTACCACGGGGCGTCGGACTGCGCCGGGGAGATCGGCCACACGACGGTCGAGGTGAACGGCCGGCGCTGCAAGTGCGGCAACTACGGGTGCCTCGAGGCGTACGCGTCGGGACCGGCCATCGCGCGGCGCGCGGTCGAGGCGATCGAGGCCGGCCAGCCGAGCAAGCTCCCCGACTACGTGGAGGGGGCGCTGGAGAAGGTCACGGCGCAGACGGTCTATCAGGCCGCGCACGACGGTGACGAGCTGGCGGAGGAGGTCGTCAGCGACACCGCCAAGTTCCTCGGCGCCGGGATCGCGAACATGATCAACATCTTCAATCCGGAGATCGTGGTCGTGTTCGGCGGCGTGACCTACGCAGGCGAGCACCTCTTCGGTCCGCTCAAGCGGGAGGTCGCGAGGCGCGCGTTCAAGCCCGCCGTCGCGGTCTGCCGCATCGTGCCCGCGGAGCTGGTCGGGACGGCCGGCGTGTACGGCGCGGCCCGGACGTTCATCGACCAGACCGGCGGATGAAGGTCGGGGTCGTCGGCTCGCTGGTCTGGGACGAGATTCACGGTCGCGATCCCGCCGCGCCCGCGGTGGAGGAATGGGGCGGTGTCGCCTACGCGTTGGGGGGACTCGACGCGTCGCTGCCGGACGACTGGGAGATCGTCCCGCTCATCAAGGTGGGGCGGGACCTTGCGTCTGAAGCCGCGATCTTCTTGCGCACCATCACCCGGGCGGGCCAGGGCGTACGATTCGTCGAAGTGCCGGTCCCGAACAACCGCGTGGTTCTCCACTACGAGTCGGCCGACCGCCGGTGCGAGCGCATGGCCGGGGGGGTGCCGGCCTGGACCTGGCCCGAGCTGGGCCCGATGGTGCGCGACCTCGACGCCATCTACCTGAATTTCATCTCCGGCTTCGAGATGTGCCTGGGCACGGCCCAGGCGCTGCGCCACGGCTTCCGCGGGCCCATCTACGCCGACGTGCACAGTCTCTTCCTCGGGATGCAGCAGGACGGCTACCGGGTGCTGCGCCCGCTGCCGGATGCGGGGAGCTGGTTCGCCTGCTTCGACGTGGTGCAGGTGAACGAGGACGAAATGCGC
This sequence comes from uncultured Gemmatimonadaceae bacterium, assembly GCA_964519805.1. GTDB lineage: Bacteria > Gemmatimonadota > Gemmatimonadetes > Gemmatimonadales > GWC2-71-9 > DASQPE01. Next base: position 6,172 of record CAZFKN010000067.1, on the reverse strand, counting down.
CAGCTCTCGCCCGACCCGCTCGCGCTCTCGGCCGACGTGCTCGGCGCCGGCGTGTCGCTGTTGGTGGTGACGCTGGGGCCGCGGGGGGCGGCGTACGTGGCGGCGCCGGGGTTCGACGGGTGGGGCGCGCGCGCGCGACCGGGAGGGGAAGCTCCCAGAGAAATCTCGGCGCTTCCGCCTGGCCGAATCGGTGATCTGTCCCCTCCGGTCGGGCACGCTATCAGGAGCGCCCTCATCCCAGCCCCACGTGTCGACACCCTCGACCCCACCGGCTGCGGCGATGTCTTCGGCGCCGTCCTCTGCTCCCGCCTCATCGCCGGGGACGGCGTCGAAGGCGCGATCCGCGAAGCCAACCGGCTCGCCGCGCGGAACGCCGCCTTCCGCGGCGCGGGCGGCCTCTCCCGCTTCCTTCGCGGCGAGCTGGTGAGCGCGTGACCCGGGTCGTCGAGGTCCCGGCCCACTTCGACGACCGCAGCTTCGACCAGTTCGCCGGATCGTTCGGCGGCTGGCCGCCGGAGGAGCGGGTGTTGGTGGACGCGCGCGGCTGCCAGTGGGCGTCCCCCTACGGCCTCGTGGGCCTGCTCACCGCCGGCCAGGCGCTGACCGAAGCCGGGCGGGAGCGCGCCCTGCTCACGGTGCCGGCGAGCGACGATGTCCGGCGCTACTGGGCCCGCACCGGCTTCTTTGCCCACGCCGCCGACCTGTTCGAGATCCACGGCAAGGTGCCCAAGGCCCCGGCCACCGGGCCGTCGGACGTGCTGCTCGACGTGACGCCGATCCGTGCATCCGGCGATATTCACGACATCGTCGGCAAGATTCAGGAAGGCGCGGCGCGAATCCTGACGGGCGAACTCGGCATCGAGGCCAAGGCGACCATGGGATTCGCCATGGCGCTTTCGGAGGCATGTCAGAATATTGTTGAGCACGCGGGGACGAGCGGCTGGGTGGCCGTCCAGGCCTACACCTTCCGCCGCCGTCTCGGCCGCCGGGTTGTCGTGATCGCCGTCAGCGACGCCGGCGTCGGTTTCCGGAGGTCACTCGAGAGCACCCAGGCCAAACGCTTCGGCGACCGGTGGGCCGACGCCACCGCGCTCGAGGCTGCGCTCATCCAGAACGTGAGCCGGTTCCGCGACCCCGGCCGCGGGCAGGGGCTCGCCGGCATCAAGCGCTATCTGTCCCGCTGGCAGGGCAAGATCAGCATCCGGAGCGGCACGGCACGCCTCGCCATCGTGCCGCCCTGGGACGAGGACGTTCCGCTGGTAGATCACCTACCCTTCTTCCCGGGAGCCCAGGTGCAGGTCGTCATCCCCGCGCAACACGCCGAGTCGTGATGGTCCAGACGATCAGCCTCCAGCACGTGCTCCAGGAAGCCGTTGCCACGCCGTATTGCGACCTGGTCACGCGTGCCACCGGCGCCGCCGTCCGCGGCCGCATCGAAGCCACCCTCGCCCGCGCCGACTGGACCATCACCTCCCTCGACTTCTCCGGCGTCGACTGCCTCGACCTGAGCTGCGCCGACGAGATCGTCGCCAAGCTGCTGCTCGCCGCCGCGAGCCGGGACCGCGTCGTCGTCCTCGCCGGCCTCCGCGAGGAGCAGCGGGACGCGCTGGAGCACGTCCTCGCTCACCATCGCCTGGCCGTTGCGGCCCGCTTTCGCGGCACCGACCTGGCCGACGTGCTGGGCTGGACCAGCGACGACGCGCGCGAGGCCTTCGTCGCGCTCCACCTCCAGGGTCCGGCCGACGCCCCCGTGCTCGCCACCCGGCTCGACTGGCCGCTGGAGCGGACCGAGGTTGCGCTCGATGATCTGGAGCGCAACCGGATCGCCCGGGCGACGGGAGGCGTCTTCCATCCCGTGACGCTTCTGTGAGCGGGCGGCCGGGACGCTCCACCACCGCGGTCCACGGAGTCCTCCACCGCCGGGCGGACTGGTCGCCGGTCGCTCCGCCCCTCGTCCAAAGCTCCACCTTCGTCAATCCCGTCGGCTCCGACGAGCCGGTCCTCTACGCCGGCGACGGCAACACCCCGACCCAGATCGCGGTCGCGAAGAAGTACGCCGCGCTCGAGGACGCGGAGGACGCGGTCTTCGTCTCCAGCGGCATGGCGGCGACCGCGCTCGCGCACATCGCCGTGCTCCGCCCCGGCGACCACCTCGTCGCCTCACGCTGGATCTACGGCGGGACCAAGCGCTTCTTCGACGAAGAGCTGTCGCGCCTCGGCATCCAGGTCAGCTACGCCGGTCCCGACGAGCACCGGCTCTGGCGGAAGTCGGTGCGCAAGGAAACCCGCGCGCTGTTCATCGAGACGCCCACCAACCCGCTGGTGCGAGTCGTGGACATGGCGCCGCTCGCCAAGCTGGCGCAGGAGTACGGGCTCGCGCTCCTGGTCGACGGGACGTTCGCGAGCCCGATCAACTTCCGGCCGCTGGAGCACGGTGCCGACGTGGTCATCACCAGCGCGACGAAGTACCTGAGCGGGCACAGCGACGTGATCGCGGGCGTCGTGGCCGGCTCTTCGTCGTTCGTGGAGGAGGTCGCCCGGCTCATGCGTCTCTGGGGCCAGGCAATCGACCCGTTCGCCGCCTGGCTCGTGGACCGCGGGATGCGCACGCTCGCGGTCCGGATGGAGCGGCACAATCTCAACGGCCTCGCGATCGCGCGCTGGGCGTCGGCGCAGAAGTGGATCGCGAAGGTGCACTACCCCGGGCTCGACACCCATCCTGATCATGCCGTGGCGACGCGCATGCTCGACGGCTTCGGCGGCATGGTGGGACTCGAGCTGGCCGGGGGCATCCCCGCTGCCGAGCGGTTCCTGTCGCGCCTCCGGCTGGTGACGCACGCGCCGAGCCTCGCGGGGGTCGAGAGCCTGATCTCGGAGCCCCGGATCACGTCGCATGTCCACTTGTCGCCCGAGGAACGGGCGGCACTGGGATTCCCGGACGGGTTCGTCCGGCTGAGCTGCGGGATAGAGGATGCGGAGGATGTGATTGGAGATTTGGAACAGGCTGGAGCCAGGTGAAGGAGCCATTAGCCATTAGCCATTAGCCATTGGCCGTTAGCTAATGGCTAACGGCTACTGGCTGTTATCTTTCCCCCCGTGATCCGCTTCCAGAGCGTCTTCAAGTCCTTCCCGAACGGCGCGCTCGCACTCAAGGACGTCTCCTTCCACGTCTCCAAGGGCGAGTTCGTGTTCTTGACCGGCCACAGCGGCGCCGGCAAGTCCACGATCATGAAGCTCATGTTCGGGGAGCAGCGGCCCAGCCAGGGCGACGTGCGCGTGTCCGGCCTGGCCCTCGCCGGCATCAGCACCCGCGAGATCCCCCGATTGCGGCGGAAGCTCGGCGTGGTCTTCCAGGACTTCCGGCTGCTCGACGACCGCACGGCCTCGGAGAATGTCGCGTTTGCGTTGGAGGTCACCGGCGCCCGGCGCGATACGATCCCCGCGCGGGTGATGCGGGTGCTCACCCAGGTCGGACTCGCGGCCAAGGCGCGGGCCTACCCGCGCGAGCTGTCGGGCGGCGAGCAGCAGCGGGTGGCGATCGCGCGGGCGCTGGTCAACGATCCGCCGATCCTGCTCGCCGACGAGCCCACCGGCAACCTCGACGAGCGCGCCACGCGCGGCGTCTTCCAGCTGCTGCGCGAGATCAACGCAGGCGGCACCGTGGTGGTGATGGCGACGCACGACCTCGACCTCGTGCGCCAGGCCCCCTACCGCACGATCGAGCTGCGCGACGGCTCGGTGGTCTACGACAGCGCCGACGAGGCCCCCGAGGAGGAGGCGCTGTGAGGCTGCTGTTCCGCGAGGCGCTCCTGTCGTTCCGCCGGGCGCCGCTTCTGTCCGGGCTGTCGGTCACCACCATCGCATTCTCCCTGTTCACGGTCGGCCTCTTTCTGCTGGTGGCGCTCAACCTCCGCGCGGCGTTGAAGGGCCTGGAGGAGCGGGTGGAGATCGTCGCCTTCATTCTGCGGGGGACGCCGCCGGAGACGATCACGCTCGCGTCGCAGGACATCGCGGCGTTCCCCGAGGTCAAGGACGTCGAGTACGTCACCGAGGAGCAGGCGCTCGGTCGCGCCCGGAAGGACCTGGTGGAGTTCCGCGACGCGTACCGCGATCTCTCGGTCAACCCGCTGCCGGCGTCGTTCGAGATCAGGCTCAAGGACGGGTACCGCAACGCCACGGCGGCGGCGCAGGTGGCCAAGCGGCTCGAGGGCTTCAGCTTCGTCGAGGACATCCGCTACGGTCGAGACTGGGTCGAGCGACTCGACAAGCTCCGGAACCTGGCCGGCGTGGTCGGCTTCGTGATCGGGCTCGCGTTCGCCGCGGTGGCGGTCGTGATCATCGGGGTGACGATCCGGCTCACCATCCTCCAGCGCGCGCGAGAGATCAGCATCATGCGCCTGGTCGGCGCGACCAACCGGTTCATCCGGGGTCCGTTCCTGCTCGAGGGCGCGCTCAAGGGGCTGATGGGCGGTCTCCTGTCGCTGGTGCTCTGTTACGCCGGCTTCCGCCTGTTCCGCGACAGCAACCTCGGCACGCTCGGTGGGCTCGTGTTCTTCGGGCCGGACCAGATGGGGCTGCTGGTGTTGTTCGGCGTGGCGCTGGGGCTGATGGGGAGTCTCGTCAGCGTGGGGCGGCACCTGCGCGATGTGTGAGCGGGGCGGGCGGCGGCGGCGCGGTAACCGGCGATTGATGAGCCGCCAGGGCCGGCATCGTAGCCTCGTTCGGACGGCGGCCGGCGCAGCAGGCGCGCTCGCCC
>CAZFKN010000067.1:0-1316 GCA_964519805.1 uncultured Gemmatimonadaceae bacterium | reverse complement strand
GGCCGGCATCGTAGCCTCGTTCGGACGGCGGCCGGCGCAGCAGGCGCGCTCGCCCGCGCCCACTCACGTGCCCTGCTGATCGGCGCCACCCTCGTTGCCAGCCCACTGGCCCGTGCCGCCGCCCAGCAGACCCCCGCGCAGGAGCTGGAGGAGAGCCGGCGCCGCCTGGAGGAGATCAAGGCCGAGCGGGACCAGCTGCAGCAGCAGCGCATGCGGCTCCAGGGCCAGGTGCATGACGTCAACGACGAGCTGTCGAACCTCGAGCGCCAGAAGGAGTCCACCCAGCGGATCGTGAACGAGATCGAGCGACAGATGGGCGGGCTCTCGGGCCAGCTCGACCGCTCGAGCGCGGAGCTGATCCTGGCCGAGGACAACCTGGCCGAGCGGCGCGCGATCCTCGAACGCCGCCTCGGCGACATCTACAAGCGCGGCCCGCTCTACGCCTTCCAGGTTCTGCTCACCGCCGAGTCGTTCGGCGACCTGCTCACCCGCTACAAGTACCTCTACCTCACCAGCCGCCAGGACAAGGCGCTGGTGCAGGACGTGGAGAAGCTCCGGAACCGCGTGGTCGCGCAGCGCAACGATATCCTGCGGGTGCGGGGCGAGCTGGATCGCCGCCGCCAGGAGCGCGAGGCGGAGTTCGAGCGCTACGGCGAGCTGGCGGAGGAGCGGACTCGGCGCCTGGCCTCACTGCAGCGGTCTGCCCAGGCCACGGAGCAGAAACTCAGCGCCCTCGAGCGGGACGAGGCGCGTCTCACCGATGTCCTCGCGGCGCTGGAGCGGGCACGGCGCGAGGCGCGGCGACCCGGCGCGGTTGCCGTGCCCGGCTCGATCACGACCGCCGACATCGGCAAGCTGGACTGGCCGGTGGACGGCCAGATCGTCTACCGTTTCGGGCGCGACACGCTGCCGAGCGGCGGCGTGATCCGCTGGAACGGGATCGGGATCGCGGCGGCCGAGGGCACCCCGGTCAAGGCGGTGCAGGCGGGGCGGGTGCGCCTGGTGGGGCAGTTCGGCACCTATGGGCTCACGATCCTCCTGGAGCACGGCAACGGGTACTACTCGGTGTACGCGCACCTCCAGACGGCGACGGTGAAGCTGGGCGATCCGGTGACGAAAGGGCAGGTGCTCGCGACGGTCGGCGGGGCGAACTCGGACTACGGACCGCACCTGCATTTCGAGATCCGGGGGGAGAACCAGATCGCGCTGGATCCGACGGACTGGCTCAGGAAGGTGTCTCGCAGGAACTAGGCGTACGGGGCGACCGAGGCCCGGTGGCGTGGCGTCTCCCGGGAAGCGGCAGCGGCGCGAGCCGA
>CAZFKN010000066.1:11098-17519 GCA_964519805.1 uncultured Gemmatimonadaceae bacterium | reverse complement strand
AGGAGTTGGTCGCCGGCGCCGACGTCCTGCACGCCCACTGGTGGGTGCCGGCCGGGCTTGCCATTCCCGCGACGGCGCCGGCGGTACTCACCCTGCACGGCACCGACGCGGCGCTGCTCCGCCGCTCGGCCGTCGCCCGCCGCCTCGGCACGCCGGTGATCCGCCGCGCGCGGGTGGTGACGGTCGTGTCCCGCGAGCTGGCTACCTGGGTGCAGACCGCCACCGCGACGCACATTCCCAATGAGCACATTCAGCCCATGCCCCTGGACGCATCGGGCTATCCCTGGACGACGGGCGGCGGCGGGATCGTGACGATCGCGCGGCTCACGCCGCAGAAGCGGGTTCATCTGGTGCTCGATGCGCTCGCCTGCCTGGTGGAGCTGGGGCGGGAGACGCTGCTCACGATCGTCGGCGACGGCCCGGAGCGGCCGGCGCTCGAGGCGCTGGCACAACGTCGCGGGGTCGCGCACCTCGTCACCTTCGTCGGCGCGGTGACCCCGAATCGCGTTCCGGATTTTCTCGCGCACGCCGATCTCATGCTCTTTCCCGCCCAGGGCGAGGGCTTCGGGCTCGCGGCGGCCGAGGCGCTTATGGCGGGCGTCCCGGTGATCGCGTGCTGGGACGGCGGTGGCGTGCTCGACATCGTCCCGGAGCGGGGGGCGGGGCGCCTCACGCTGCCGGCCGCCGAGGCCCTGGCCGACGCGGCACTCGACGTGCTCGACGACCCGGACCGCCTCGCGACGGGGCGGTCGGAGGGCGAGGCTTGGCGCCGCCGGCTGGCTCCCGACCACGTGGCGGAGATCTGCGAAGGGTGGTATCGCGAGGCCCTGAGTGGGTAGGCCCGCCTGGCGCGTGGCTCAATGGGCGCTCGGCCTGGCAGTTCTCGGCTTCGCCGTCCGGGCGCTGGTGAGGAACTGGGACGACTTCCGCTCCCAGCCGCTCACGCTCGCGCCCCGGCCGCTCCTGCTGGTTGCCTGCGCTCTCATCGTGTGGACCATGTACGCGCTGCTGATCTGGGCCTGGCGGGCCATGCTCGCCGGCTGGGGGCAGCGGCTCGACGGCTGGACCGCGTCGCGCATCTGGACCGTATCGGGACTGGGGAAGTACGTGCCGGGAAAGGTCTGGGCCATCGCCGGCATGGCGCTCATGGCGCAGCAGGCCGGCGTCGCGCCGTGGGCTGCGACGGCCTCGGCCGTCGTGCTCCAGGCGCTCGCCATCGGGACCGGAGCCGCGATCGTCGGCCTCACCGGGTCCGTGGGCCTCGAGTCGGTGCACCCGGGCGCCAGAGTCGCTCTGGTGCTCCTGGTCGTGGCCAGCGCGGTCGGCGTGGGCCTCGTGCTGTGGCCGCCCGCCGTGCGACGATTGCTGCAATTCGCGCGGGTTCCCGCCGAGGCGGCGTTGCCCCCGAGCCCGGGCGCGGTGGCCGGCGGCATCGCCGCGAATGCGATCGCCTGGGTCGGCTACGGGGCCGCTTTGTGGCTGCTCGCGCGCGGTCTCCTTCCGGACGTGAAACTCGATCTCCCGACGGCCGTAACGGCATTCACGGCGTCCTACCTGGCCGGCTTTCTGGCACTGCTTGCGCCGGGCGGGCTGGGCGTGCGCGAAGGGCTCTTCATACTCATGTTGCAGCACCCGATCGGCATCGGTGCCGCGACCGTGCTGGCCGTCGCGTCCCGGCTGCTGCTCACGCTGACCGAGTTCGGGGCCGCGGCCCCGTTTCTCCTGCTCAATCGACGGAGTCCGCGTGTCGTCCTCTGAGTCCCGACCGACACCCGACCCGGCCGCTGCGGCCGAGAGCTGGGAGCCGCCCCGGCCGCCTCTGGTGGCCGGGCTGGTCTTCGGGCTCGCCGCGCTCACGCTCTGCTGGCCCATGCTCGCGGGCCGGTTCCTCGTAAGCGGCCAGAGTGACCAATACGTCGCCGGCTATGCGTTCCGGAGCTTCGGGGCGGAGTTCTTCCGGGCCCACCACCGCATCCCGGAGTGGAATCCGTATCTGTTCGGTGGGTTGCCCTTCATCGCCGCGCAGCATGGCGACGTGTTCTATCCCACTGCCTGGCTCCGCTGGTTCCTGCCGGTGGATACAGCGATGAACCTAGGCTTCGCGGCCCATCTCGTCCTCGCCGGATGCACCATGTACGCGCTGCTCCGGGCCCTTCGGACCGGTTGGGGCGGGGCGCTCGTAGGCGGTCTGGCCTACGAGCTGACCGGCATCGTGGCCTCGCTGGTGAAGCCGGGACACGACGGCAAGCTCTTCGTATCCGCGCTGGCCCCGCTGGCGTTGCTCGCCGTCCTGCGCGCGGTGCGCGACCGGAGGCCCGCGGGCTATGGCCTCCTCGCGGCGACGATAGGCCTATGCATGCTGAGCCCGCACTACCAGATGACGTACTACCTGCTGGTCGCATGCGGCATCTGGACGCTCTGGCTCGCGCTCCGCGATCCGGAGCGGCCGGAGGTACTCCGCCGTCCGGCGGTGGCCTGGGCGACGATCGCCGCGTGCTTCGGCGCGGTGCTGCTCGGGCTGGCGATCGCTGCGATTCAGATCGTCCCGTTCCGGGCCTACGTGCCGTACTCGCCCCGCTCGGCAACCGGAGGGCCCAGCACGGGCTGGGACTACGCCATCGCGTTTTCGATGCCGCCGGAGGAGATCGTCACGACGATTCTTCCCCAGTTCAACGGGATCCTCGATGGGTATTGGGGCCGGAACTTCTTCAAGCTCCACACCGAATTCCTCGGTGCGGTCACGGTGCTGCTCGCGGCGCTCGGCTGGGGCGACCGGAACCGCCGGCCGCTGCTCTGGGTCGCCGGCGGAATCGCGCTCCTGTTCCTGCTCATCGCCTTCGGAGGACACACCCCGTTCTACAGGCTCTGGTACGAGATGCCGCTGATGGACAAGGTGCGGGCGCCGGGCATGGCCTTCTTCCTGGTGGCGCTGCCGGTGGCGCTCTGGGCCGGCCTCGGCGCGGACCGCCTCTTGCGCGGCGGCGTGCCCCGACGCGCCCTGCTCGTCAGCCTCGGCGTCCTCGCGGCTATCGCGGTGCTCGGCGTCGTGGGCGTACTCCAGGCCGTCGCGACCGTGCTGGCGGCGCCGGAGCAGGCCGAACGCGTGCTGGCCAACGCCGGTGCGCTCCAGGTCGGCTCGCTACGCCTCCTGGTCTTCGTGACACTCGCGGGAGCGGTGACGCTGGGCATCGTGGCCGGCAGGCTTCGTGGCGCCGCCGCCGCCGCCGCGCTGGCGGCGGTGACCGCGGCCGACCTCTGGAGCATCGATCGGATCTTCTTCTCGTTCTCGCCGCCGGCGGCTCAGTTGTTCCGCGACGACGAGATCACGAGCCGGCTCCGAGCCGAGAAGCCCCCGTTCCGCGTGCTGGACGTGGGCGTCTTTCCCGGCTCCCAGCTCATGACCCACGACATCGAGCAGGTTCTGGGCTATCACGGCAACGAGATCCGGTTCTACGACGAGCTGCTCGGTGGCAAGAACGTCTGGAAGAACGTGGGCAACCCGGCGGTGCTCGATCTCGTGGCGGCCCGGTTCGTCATCGTCCCGGCGGAGCAGGACCTCCCCGGGTTTCACAAGGTGGTGGGCCCGGTCCAGACCGCCCCCGGCGGTCCGGGCGTGCTCTACGAGCGGGATTCCACCGTGGCCTACGCACGAGTCTTCCCGGCCGCGATCAAAGTGCCGGACGATCAGATCACGCCCGCCCTCGTCGACTCCAGGTTCCCGCATCGCAGTGTCCTGGTCTATCCCGACACCAGCGACGTCACCGTGCAGCCCATCCGGCCGGGGCAGGCGCCGGCTCCCGCGAGCGTGAGCGCCGACGTGGTCGAATGGCAGCCGGGGCGGATGCGGATCGCGCTGTCCGGATCCGAGGCGGCGCCCGCCTATCTTCTCGTGAGCGAGACCTGGTATCCTGACTGGCATGCAACCGTTGACGGGAGGCCCGCGTCTGTCCTTCGGGGAGACCATGCCTTCTTGAGCGTGCCGTTGCCGCCGGGGGCGCGAGAGGTGCGACTGGAGTTCGCATCCCCGGCGTACGCCCGGGGGCAGGCGATCACCGCGCTGGCCCTCGTGGCCACGCTGGGGCTGCTCGTCGGTACCGCGGTGAAGGGACGTTTGCGGAGGAAGGGTGACTGAACGGGTGCTGGTGGTCGTGCCGACGTACAACGAGCGGATCAACGTGCCGCAGATCGTCCCGGCGATCCTCGCTCAGGACCCCCGCGTCCACGTGCTGATCGTGGACGACAACTCGCCCGACGGCACCGGCGAGCTGGCCGATCAGCTCGCGGGCGAGAACGCGCGGGTGCACGTGCTGCACCGGGGCCGGAAGGAGGGGCTGGGCAAGGCCTATCTGGCCGGCTTCCGCTGGGCGCTCGACTGCGGGTACGATCTGATCTTCGAGATGGACGCCGATTTCTCCCACGATCCGCGGTTCCTGCCGACCTTTCTCGACGCGGTGCAGGACGCGGATCTGGTGATCGGCTCCCGCTACAAGTCGGGCGTCAACGTCATCAACTGGCCGATCTCCCGGCTCCTCCTGTCGATCGGCGCGAACCAGTACGCGCGGGTCGTCACCGGATTGCCGCTGACCGATTCGACCGGCGGGTTCAAGTGCTTTCGCCGGCGCGTGCTCGAGGCGATCCCCCTGGAGCGGGTCCGCTCGAACGGCTACGCCTTCCAGATCGAAATGAGCTTCATGGCCTGGAAAAAGGGGTTCCGGATCCGCGAGATTCCCATCGTGTTCACCGACCGGGTCGAAGGGCAGAGCAAGATGAACGGGAAGATCGTCCGCGAGGCGGTCTGGATGGTGTGGTGGCTGCGACTTCGATCGCTCCGGGGGACGGCGTGAAGGGGACCGTTTTCTACAAGATGACCGGCTCGGGCAACGACTTCGTGTTGCTCGACGGGCGCAGCACGTCCGTGGACGAGTGGTCCCGACGGCGGATCATCGAGGTGTGCGACCGGCGCAGCGGCGTCGGCGCGGACGGCCTCGTCATTCTCTCGCCGGAGGACGGCGGCGCCGTCCGCATGGCCTTCTTCAACTCCGACGGCTCGCGCGCCGCCATGTGCGGCAACGCCGCCCTCTGCAGCACCCGTTTGTCGGTTCACCTCGAGTTGGGACCGGCTGAAGGGATGCGTCTCCTCACCGACGCCGGCGTCGTCGCCACCCGCTGCCTCGATGAAGACGAGCGGGCGGAGATCCGGCTCCCCGACACCCTCATGCCCAAGCCGGTCCCGACCATCACCCCCGAGGCCGGCGAACGCACCATCTGGCTCGGCTGCGTCGGCGTGCCGCACCTCGTCGTCCTGGTGGACGACGTCGGGGCCGTGGACGTCGCGGGTCGCGGCCGGGCACTGCGCCACGACCCCGCGGCCGGGCCTGAAGGCGCCAACGCGAACTTCATCGCTGCCCCGGCCAGGGCCGGTGCGCCCTGGCTCATTCGGACATTCGAGCGTGGCGTCGAAGGCGAAACGCTGGCGTGCGGAACGGGCACGGTCGCTGCGGCCCTCGCGATTATGGGCCCATCCGTGAGGCTCCCGCTCGGCTTTCGTAGCTGGGGCGGCGAGCTGCTCACCGTCCGCGCGACCGTCCGGGGCGCCGTGGCGACCGACGTGTGGCTGGGCGGCCAGGGAAAGTTGGTCTTCCGAGGAGTCTGGGGCGGATAGCATCGGGCATGGCGCCCTCTGGCGGCCGGGCGTATGCTCATGGCGTGCACGCGCTCGATTTCCTGTCGCCGCTCTTTCTCGTCTTTGCAGCCGCGGCCGCCCTGGGTGCGGTGGTGCGCTGGGCCGTCGCCGACGCCCGCAAGCGCGGCCGTCCCGGATGGGCCGTGGCGCTCCTCCTGGTCGCCGCGCCCATTGTCGGCTGGCTGTTCTGGCTCGCGCTCCGGCCGACGCCGCTCGACAGTTGGCGCCGCGATCCCATCGGTCTGCTCGAGAGCCGCCAGGGACACCTGACCTTCGCCGGCTGCCTCGCCCTCGCCTGGTACAACACCGGCACCATCTGGACTGCCCAGCGCGTGCTGTATCCGCTCAAGGCCCTGGTGGGCCAGGCGGACTACTACGCCTACGACGCCCGGTTCGCCGAGCTGATGCAGCTGCCCATCGTGACCATGTTCTCGCTGCTGCTGCTCGTTACCGCGGTTCTGCTCTGGACTCGGCCCGCCGAGGTCCCGGAGTGGGCCGTCTGGTTCGGGGCGTGCCTCGAGGGCGTGGCCCTGGCGTCGACCATAACCCGCGAGGTTCCGCTCCTGAGCCGCATGGGTCGGGAGGGCTTTTCGGAGGCGCTCAATTCCCAGGTGATCGCGGTCAACTGGGTCCGGACCTGGGCCATTACCGCGCACGCGTTGCTGCTCTCGTGGATGGCCCTCCGGGTCATGGCGCCGAAGCCGCTGATCCGGGTGGGGAGGTGGGGGGGCTAGGGGA
>CAZFKN010000066.1:7936-10998 GCA_964519805.1 uncultured Gemmatimonadaceae bacterium | reverse complement strand
GAGCGGCCCCGAAGAACCCGCCCGGAGCCGCTCGATACGCGCCGTCCTGCCCGGCGCTTACTGACCCGCCGTCAGCTCCCCCAGCCGCTCCTGGGCCTCAACCGCGGCCGGCGCGTTCGGATACTTCTCGATGACGGACCGGTACGCCCGGGTCGCCTCCTGCGGCTTGCCCGCGAGCCGGTACGCTCGGCCCGAGTCGACCAGATAGCTGGCCTTCACGAAGGCGATCTCCGCGGCCGCCGCGGCCTGTTCATACGCGGCGGCGGCCTCCGCGAACTTGTTGCTGTTCTCCTGGGCTGCGCCGAGCAGCCCGTAGGCCGGCGCGGCGAACCGGGGCGCCGGCTTCTGGGCGACGTACGCCCCGAGGTTGGCCGCCGCAAGCTGCGTCTGGCCGCTCGCCATGCGGATCTGATTGAGCGCGAGCACGGCCTCGTTGGCCGCGTCCGTGCCGGCGTACGTCTGAATGACGCGCTGAAGATCTGCTGACGCCTGCGGAAGGTTACCCCTGTCGGCGGTGGCGAGCGCCCGGGAGAACACGTTGGCGGCAAATTCCTCCTTGCGCCGGCCGCTCGTGACGACGAACCAGACGCCCAGAGCGATCACCGCCACGACAATGCTGCCGGCAATCGCCTGACGCCTCGAGTCCCGGAGCCATGCTGCCGGGGCCGCGGGCTCGGTGGCTCGCCCTTTCGTCGCTTCGACCGTCGTTGCCATGCACGCTCGGCTGCTGGAGGAAGTGATCGCATCCGCCGTGGATCGGCGGCAGCCACCAAAGCTATACGCGTCCGCGGTACTCTCGCCAGCGGCGAGCTGCGTCGGCTGATCGTCTGGGCGACCATTGGCGCGCCGAGTGATGCAATCGCCTGCCTCCGACCATCACCGTGTCGCGCGCATCCTGGACTGCGTCTAATGTAAAACGTCACATGCATGCCGTAAACGCCGGCCCCACCGTCAGTTCACAGACCGTGCGATGGCTCTTCAATCGGCGGTAACCGGTCCGAGTCTGCCATCCCGGTCGTGGCCGCACCATGCCATCGGTGCGGCGGGCACGTGCAGCGCAGGGCGCCCCAGGCGTGCCCCGCGATCGCCTTCCATTCCGCGATTCGCGCTGACGCGAAGGGCGCCGTCCGCGATCCGACTGCGACACCACGCACGATCTCATGCCGCAAATCGATCACGAGATAGCGCAGTAACGCCCTGCAGATCATATAGTTGTGTCGGCGCCACTCTTCCGCGCCGCGGTCACCCGAGCGATTATTCAGCGCCCCCTCCCCATTTCAGAGACGGCGCGCTCGCCATGTTCGAAACGACGAAGCGGCTGCTCCCGCCCCCGCGACGCATGCGCGCGTTTGCCGCGCTGCTCGTCGCCACCCTGCTCTCCGGCGCTCTCGGTGCCCGGCACGCCGCCGCGCAGGCCGCGGCCGCCTGCACGCCCGATACGAGCACCACGGTGAAGCGCCTCACCGTCGGCATGACCGCCGAACGGGAGCCCGATTCGACGGTGCGCGATCTCAGCAGCCGGGTCGCCGTGCAGGTCGCGACCTTCTTCGAGCCTCCGTCGCGCCTCACGATCGACAAGCTTCGTGGGCCGAGTGAATGGAAGGACGCGGCCGGGAGCTACAAGAGCGAGGGTTTGCTCTCCGTCGGCCAGCTGGTGGTAGACCTGGGCGACGCGGGGCACGCCCGGGTCGCGCTCGATCCAGGCACCGGCTCGCCCGAGGTCGACCACGCACTCCTTGCCGCGGCCGCAACCGTGGACTCGGCCGGGTTCTTCCCGCACGCGGATCCCGGCGCGCGCGCTTCCCTGCGTCACGTCCGGCTGTGGGTGCTCACCGCGGCCACTGCACCCTCCACCTGGGCCGCGCCTCTCTTTGCCGTGGCCGGCCGGGTGCCGGCGAACGCGACGTCTGCCACGGTCGAATCGGAGCCCGCGCCGAGCTTCCCCGCCGCACTGCGCGAGCGGCGGGTCGAGGGCGACGTCTACTTGGCGTTCGAGGTGGACGCGCAGGGGCATGTGCCGGAGACGAGCCTGCGCGTATTGAGCGCGGACGACTCGGCGTTCATCGAGCCGGCCAAGCAGAGCATCCGTGAAGGCCGTTTCGCCGCGGCCACGCAAGGCGGCTGCGCGGTGTCCTCGACCATGCGCCAGCGGATGCGCTTCCGTCTGCCCGAGGGCGGAGTGGCCGCGGCCCCTGCGGCCGCGCCGGTCCCTGCGGGCTCGCCTGGCGGCGGCGGCGCAAGCGCCGGCGGTTCACCGGACGAGGGTCGCTGGCTGGCCACGAATCTGCCGAAGCTTGCCACCGGCCATGTGCTCCTGGAGGTGGCGGCCAGAATCGGCGGGACCGACGTCGCCTCGGGACGGACGCGCGTGGTGCACGCGAAGCTCGAGGGCTGCACCCTCACGCTCGACCGTGTGATCGATATCGAGGGCGCCGACGCGGACTATGCGACGACGCGCGTGCGGCAGGTGATTCCCCTGGCGCATGTTGACCCTCGCTCGGTCGCCGTTCAGCAGCGCCCGCCGTCCGGGCCAAGCGGTTCCAGCCTGAAGAGCCAGCCATGGCGCGTGGTCCTGGCGCTTCGGGACGGCTCGATTCGTACGGATGCCGATGCGCTGGGGCGGCGAGCGTCGAGCAACGAGACCACGCTGGACCTGATCGTGTCGGATCAGGGGCCGGGCCTCGAGGTCGCTCGACACGTGCAGGCGGCGGTACAGGCTTGCCAATAGCCGGCGCGGTGGGCGCCGGCGCATACCCCCGGGCGGATTCGAACCGCCGGCCAACAGTTTAGGAAACTGCTGCTCTATCCAGCTGAGCTACGGGGGCGAGGTTGCCCTGCAATATCTTGGTGTCCCGACCTCACGTAAAGTCTCACGTCCAGTGCCAGCCACAGAGGCTAAGGGGGCCCTCTCTTGTGCGCACGCTTCGATACATCGCTGAGCTAGTCGCCTTCCTGGCGCTCGTGTGGCTCGGCTCGGCGGGGCTGCGCCTCCTCGCGGGCGAGCCGTGGGCCTCCATCACGCACACCCCGTTTTGGTTCCTCCCGTAGGGCACGCTTCGCCC
>CAZFKN010000066.1:0-7836 GCA_964519805.1 uncultured Gemmatimonadaceae bacterium | reverse complement strand
CGGCTAGTTCTTGCCCTTCTGCTCCTGGGAGGCCTTCATCTTCTCCTGCATCATCTTCATCTGCTCCTGCGCCTGCATCATCATCTGACCCATGCTCGTACCGGTATAACCGGCGGGCGGCTTGAAGGCGTCATCGCTCACGGACCGCTTGTCAATTTTGGTGGCCTCGATGTCAACCGTGGTCTTCCCGTCTTCTATGGAGGTCATCTTGAGCAAGCCCTTCCCGCCGCTCAGCACCTGTTTGTACTTCGCCATCATGGTTTCGAAGCGCCCAGACGACTTGGTCATCGGATTGTTGACCATGACGTCGTAGAGCGCGAGGCCGACGCCGGGGGCCACACAGGCCTCGCCCTCCTTCTTCTTGCCGTCCTCGGTCGTCGTCCCGTGCCAAACCTCGCAGCGCACGCCGGCCACGGTCTCGGTTCGCCCGGTGTTCTTGACATCGATGTCGAAGTCCTTGTCCTTGTCCGAGTCACCCTTCTTGTCCTTCATCCGGTCCGCCATCGGCTTCATCATGGCAGCCATCTGGTCCATGTCGGCTTGGGTGACGGTCATGTAGGTCTTTTTGTCGGGCTCCACGACGACTATGCTGTGCGCATCGCCATCGAAGATCATCACGCTGCTGTCCTTCCCCATCCCCTGCCACCGCACCTTATGCCCCTTGGTGGTCTGCACCAGCGTGCTATAGGTGCCGTCGCTCTTCCTGTATTGCTTGAAGGTGGTGACGCCCTCGAAGCCGGTCTGGGCGGCCGCGGGCACGGCAGCCAAGGCGGCGAGGGCCAGGGTACACGCCGCCAAGGCGGCCTGAGGTGTCCGGGTCATGCGTGCCTCGTTTCGATGAAGTAGCGGTTCACTCGGGCGGTTGGCGCCTCCCGTAAGATAGTCAAATGCGGCCCATGGCCTTGGTGACGAGCGCCTTCGCCTTCTGCTCGCCAAGCAGCCGCAGATCCATCGTCATGTAAACATCCTTCTTGACCGCCGCGAACGCGAGCCCGTTGAGAACCGCGGCCTCGTCCCACGGGCCCGCGACGCTGGTGTCGTTCTTGAGCCTGAGGCTTCCGTTCTCCGTGGCGGCGCCGAGCCCCCCCATCATCTTCCTTCCCTGCTCGATGGCGGCACGCCCCTCGGAATCCGCCCCCATTTTCTTCTCCGCGTCGGGCGTCATCCCCGCGCCCTGCATGGTGGGCTCCGCGAAGCTCTTCGAGTACATCTGGTTCACCATCTTCCCCTCGCCGTACTTGGCGAAGCCGCCCTGCCAGGTGACGCTCAGCTCCACCGGCATGGTGCCCTGCCCCATCGGGCTGGCGACCAGGAAGGTGCAGCCGTCCTTGTCCGACTTGGGCTCGCCTTCGATCGGCCCGAGGATCGCGACCGCCTCCGCTTTCGTCACGAGCGAGCAGGGGTCGCGCGGCGCGATGAGGGGACCGGGCTTGTGCTCCGCCGCGGCCTGGCCGTCGTACTTGAGCGGCGACGGCAGGCGCTTGAGCGCGATGTTGGCCAGGTCGGCAGCCCCGACCGGTCCTAGTCGCGTGGCCTGCACGTCGACGCCGACCATCACATCCCCCTTGAGCGCCTCGAGCGTGCCCATCTGCCAGCGGACTTCGTCCCAGACGCCGTCGAGGGTATCGGCTCTGCCACTCTCGTCGACGATCGCCCGCGCGGTGAGGCCACCCACGGCCTTCATCATCCCCATGGCCATCTTGCCGCCCGTGTAGGAGACGTCGATCGTGAGGCTACGACCCGTGGCGGCGTCGTAGACGCACTTGTCCTGCTCGCGATAGGGATCGGCCCGTAGCGGCCCGAGGTATTTCTCGACCTCGCCCCGGCTCACGAGGATGCAGGGGTCGTGCAGGTCGTGGTACGGATTCGCCTTGTCGAGCGACTCCTGCTTGGCCGCCATCTTCATCAGGCCGCCGGCGAATCCGCCGATGGCCCTGGCGGCGTCCGCCGCCCCGGGCTTCTCGTCGGCGGTGTCTTTCTTGTCGCCGTGGCTGCACCCGGCGACCAGCGCCCCGATCGCCAGCGCCGCCAGCACTAGCTTCGCTTCCCGCATGAGTCCTCCCGTGGCATCGCTCAGCTGCACGCGCGCACCAGCTCCACCCGCCGGTTCCGCGCGCGGCCTTCGATTGTGGTGTTCGTTTCCACCGGCCGCGTCAGGCCGAATCCTTTGGTGAGGAGCCGGTCCGCCGCGACCCCATATTCACCCGTGAGGGCAGTTCTGACCGCCGCCGCGCGGCGGTTGGAGAGATCCAGGTTGCTGGCCGCGCCACCGATCGAGTCGGTATGGCCTTCGACCGTAAGACGCCAATCGGGGTGGCGCTTCATGATGGACCCGATCTGCTGGAGGGTCGGTCGAGAGCCCGGATTGAGCTCCGCGCTCGCGGTCTCGAACAGGATGCCGTAGGTCGGCGCCCGGCAGTCCTTCTGGAGTGCCTGTTCCATCTCCGCTTCCACTTTGGGATCGGGGTACAGGATCATCCCGAGCTGCTGCATGTACTCCTTGCCGCCCCAGATGGTGGATTCCCGAACCATCCAAGGGCGATCCGGGTCGTCGAGGAACCAGAACTGGACGTCCTGTTCCTGACTGAGCGAGCCCAACTTGCCCCGGACGTGAATGGTCGAGAGGTCGAGGCGCTTGCCGTTGAGCAGGATCGACACCTTGACCGGGTTCGGGTCCACTCGCGACACGATGCCCGAGGCGGTGAAAATGTCTGAGCAGCCGAGCTGGTAGAACACGGTCACCTGAGCCTGCCCGTCCGTCTTGATCTCGCGAAACACGCGCTGCGACGCCATCCGCAGCACGCTTCCCCGATGCTGGGTGTCCACGCTGTCGGCGGTGTTACAGCCAGGGCCGTTGTCGATGCCCCTGGCGTTCGCCATCTCGCGCCGGGACACCGTCCGCCGGTACACGTTGTGCTTCGGCTTGCCGTCCGGGCCCTTCAGAGTCCGCAGCTCCTCGAAGATCGTTTCGTCGGGGGTGATCGACTGTACCGACGCGAAGAACTGCCAGTCCTCGGTGCCGATGTTGTGCATGATGTAGTTGTAGACTACGCCCGGGCCGAACGGGACCGGCGACTGCGCCATCGCACCCACGGGCCGCAGGGCCGACGCCGCCAGGGTCGCCGCGAGCAGCCGGCCCCTCATTCGCCGGCCACCTTGCAGTTGAGCCCCTGCGGCTCGGTCTCGACCTTCTGGAACGGCGTGCCCAGCACCTTCTTGGCGCCCACGCCCGGCACGGGGATGCCGAGAATCTTCACCCCGACCCCCGCGCCGAATGTGCTGTTGATCTGATAACGGCGGCACGGTATCAGGCTCGTGGCGCCCGCGGTGACGACGCTGGTGGCGAGCACGTGGTCGATGTACGCCACGGCCGACGTGTTCAACAGACCGAACCCGAAGCCGATACGCGGCACCTGCGCGGCCACCAGCACGGCCGACACGCCCAGGCTCATGACCTGCTTGGCCTTGTTCGTCACGCTGCCGGTGAGGTCGCTCTCGGTCTGCACATCGGTAGCGCTGGCCGTGATGCCGGCGCTGCCGTCGAAGGTGATGTGATAACTCCCGGTCGCCGAGGCGTGGTGGCTGGTGAGGCCCGGGGTGACCAGGATGTTCACCCCGACCTCGATCATGAACGGCAGGCCGCCGATGATGAGCGGGATGTCGTAGTTCCAGGGGATCTCGAGCTTCACCTTCTCCGAGAACACGCCCTGTTGCTCTCCCAGCCGGGCGATCCAGTCCATGTCGGCGTCGCCGTGAAGATTGCGGACCCGGGAGCCCCACTTGCTGAGGGCGCCTTCGGACACCGACATCTCGCCGCTGGTTTCGAGACCCTGCACGTGGCCGCTCACCTTGACCCGCATATCGAGCAGCTCGTTCGCCATGCCGAACAGGCCGGCGGGGGTCAGGATGTCGCCAGGGGTTTGCGGCTTGCCCACGCCGTTGTTGGTGTTCTCCTCCTGCTTCTCGTGCTCCTTCTTGAACTTCTTTTCCTGGTCCGTCAGCGCCGAACCGTGCTCCTCGCCCGTGAGGTTGCCGTTCCCGCCGACATGCTGGGTGCCGTGCGCTCGGGTGCGCTCCCCCTGCTCGTCTTGTGGCTCCTTGAACGGGCCTTCGTCGCCGCCCTTCCGTGCCTCGAGCTGGAAGCGGAGCTGGTCGCCGTCGTGCGCGTAGCCCACCTCGTACTCATACCCGAAGGCCTCGCCTTCGGTGCGCTTGGGCAGCTCCGCGTCCTCTCCGTCCTCGGCGGGCTGGTCCCCGCCCGCCTGGTTGTCGTTCTGCTTGGGCTCGCCTTGGCGCGCGGGCCGGTAGCCTGCATAGAAGAAGACACTCCGGTGTGGGGCGCTGCGTGAGGCGCGCTTCTGCGCCGTGTCCGGCGGAATGACGCTGGGCGAGACCATGGCGTGGCTCAGGTCCGCCTTGCCGTTCCAGGCGATGTGCCCGTTCTGAATGGCTTCGGGGAGTGACACGAGGTCGGTCCGCACGACGACGTCGGCGCCCTTGGGCTCGATCGCGGTCACCTTGCGCAGCGCGATCCCCCAGACCAGCAGGACCTGGCCCGCCTTGAGGTCGTGGATCTTCGGCTCCGCAGCGTCGAACGTGAAGCTTGCGCCGGTCCGACTGACCCGCCGGAGAGAATGTAGGGTCTCATCCCGCGTCAGCCGCACGGTGTTCGGGCTCCAGGTGACGTCGAAGGTGGCGCCCCGCACCGTGTCCACCGTCTCCAGGTATCGGCGGATTCCCGCGGAGTCCGCCACCAGCACCGGGGCCACGCCGCTCGCCAACCGCGTTGTGACCGCTGGCCCCGCCCCGCCGGCTCCCTCCGGTTCACCCGCTTTCGGCTTCCCGTGGCACGCCGCCAGGGCGACCACGAGTGCCGCGACGGCCAGGCGTCGTTGCATCTGTTGCAGGGCGGTAGAATGTAGGGGAAGGAAGGACAGCGGAGGGGATGCAAGCCGGTAGAGCGCTGACCCGCGCGGCCGCGGGCAGTCATTGCTGGGACACATCCTGAACTCCGGCAACAAAGGGAAGCGACGCTCTAAGGTGCAACGCGCCGGGGCCGCCGTCCAGATCAGACTCGGGCGACGGTATGGGCGGCGCCGCCCCCGAGCTTCCCCCGTCCGGCCAGCGCTTCGATCTCGAGGAGAAAGGTCCACCCTGCCAGGTCGGCGCCAAGCGCCCGAGCAAGCTGGCCCGCGGCCCGGGCCGTACCCCCCGTGGCCAGCACGTCGTCCACCACGAGGACGCGGGCCCCGCGGGTCCAGGAGTCACTGTGGGCCTCGAGGGCGTCCTGTCCGTACTCGAGGTCGTAGCTCTCCCGGAGGCTCTCCCACGGCAGCTTGCCCGGCTTCCGCGCCGGGACGAAGCCGGCGCCGAGCGCCGTGGCCACCGCTCCGCCCAGAATGAAGCCGCGCGCCTCGATGCCGAGCACGTGGGTGATGCCGGCCCGCGCGAACGGGGCGGCCATCGCCTCGACCACGCGCCGGAACAGCGCGCCATCGCGCAACACCGGCGTGATGTCCTGAAAGAGGATCCCCGGCTTGGGGTAGTCGGGGATCGGGCGCAGCGTGCGCTGGACCAGGGCGGCAAGCTCGTCGGCCATCGGCTGGGTGCTCCTAGCGAATGTCGAACCCGCTGCGTCCGACCGCGGCGGGGGGCAAATCGGTGATCTCGAGGGCGGAGACGTCCGCGCGCGATGGGCCCTGGCGGAGCAGCTCCTCGAGCTCCCCCAGGGCCGCCTCGGGACCGGAGGCCACCACTTCCACCCGACCGTCCGGGAGATTCTGAGCCCAGCCGCTCAACCGCAGCCGCGCGGCGTGGCGGTGGACGAACCAGCGGAACCCGACCCCCTGCACCTCGCCGGAGACGACGTAGCGCCGGGTCATGCGCCCGCCCGCCGCCAGGCGCGGAATGCCTCGATCGCGGCGGGCATGAGCGAGATGACGATGATTGCCAGGATTGCGAGGCTGAAGTTCTCCCGCACGACCGGCAGGTTGCCGAAGAAATATCCGCCCAGCACGAAGGCCGATACCCAGGTCACCGACCCGACAATGCTGAACCGGAGGAAGCGGCCGTAGGCCATCACGCCCACACCCGCGACGAACGGCGCGAAGGTGCGCAGGATCGGCGCGAACCGGGCCAGGAACACGGTCTTGCCCCCGTGCTTCTCGTAGAACGCATGGGTGCGCTCGAGGTACGCACGATTGAGGAAGCGAATCCTTCCGCTGAACGCCCGCGGCCCTACCCAGCGCCCGATCCAGTAGTTCGTGTTGTCGCCGGCGAAGGCGGAGGCGACGAGTATCACCACCAGGACCGCCGGATCCAGCGCGCCGAGTGCCGCGAGCGTGCCCGCGGCGAACAGGAGCGAATCCCCCGGCAGAAACGGCGTGACCACGAGGCCCGTCTCGCAGAAGAGGATGATGCAGAGCAGGACGTAGGTTCCCGTGCCGTAGCGACCCACCACGTCGGCGAGGTGGCGGTCGAGATGCAGGAACAGATCGGCGAGGGTGGACAGCCATTCCATCACTGGAACCCGTGCTTGCCGAGGAGCGGCACGAAGCGCACATCGCCGAGAGTGGTCCGGCGCGTGCCGCCGGCCGGGTCGCGCGTGATCAGCGTCAAGGTCTGCGCCTCGCGGTCGCCGAGCGGGATGACCATCCGCCCGTCGGACGAGAGCTGCTCCACCAGCGGGTCCGGGACGTCGGGAGACGCCGCGGCCACCAGTATGGCGTCGTACGGCGCGAACGGCCGCCAGCCGAGCGTGCCGTCACCCACCAGCACGGTGACGTTCCGGATCCCCGCGGCCTCGAGCGCGGCGCGGGCCCCGTGCGCCAGCGCGGGCACCCGCTCCACGCTGAATACGGTGTCGGTGAGCATCGCGAGAAGAGCGGTCTGGTAGCCCGAGCCGGTGCCGATCTCCAGCACCCGCTCCTTGCCCCTCAGCGCGATCAGCTCCAGGTAGCGGGCCTGCACGTAGGGCTGCGAGATGGTCTGCCCCGAGCCGATCGGCAGCGCCACGTCGTCATACGCCCGGTGGCGCACGCTGTCCGGCACGAAGAGGTGGCGCGGCACCTGGCGGATCGCATGCAGCACCGCGAGGTCGCGGATGCCCTTGGCGCGCAGCGTGTCGACCAGCTGCGCGCGGTAGCCGCCGTAGCTGTCGCCCTCTCCTATCCCCCCAGCGACCATGCCCGCACCGTCTCGAGGAGGGAGTAGTTCGTGAGGTCCATGTGCAGCGGGGTCACGGACACGTACCCCTCACCGACGGCCGCATGGTCGGAATCCTCATCGCCGGTCCAGGTGATCGTCCCCCCGCCGATCCAGAAGATCTCCCGGCCCCACGGGTCCTTCATCCGCGCGAGCGACCCTGAGAAGAACCGGCTGCCGAGCTTGGTCACCCGGACGCCCTTGACCTCGTCGGCCGATATCCGGGGAAGATTGATGTTGAGCAGCGTATCGCGGGGGAAATCGGGGGCCTGGGTGATTCTGCGCACCAGACTCACCAGCAGCTCGCGGTACGTCGCCATGGTCTCCGGCTGGTTCCCGGCGAACGAGATGCCGATGCCCGGAACGCCGAGCATCACGGCCTCCATGGCGGCGGCGACGGTGCCGGAGTAGAGCACGTCCTCGCCCATGTTCGGGCCGTGGTTCACTCCGGAAAAAACGAAGTCGGGGCGCTGAGGCATCAGCACCTCGAGTGCCAGCATCACGCAGTCGGTGGGCGTGCCGTCCACCTGGAACGCACCGTCGGGCCGGCGCATGGGTCGGATGGGCCGGTGAAGCGTGAGGGAGTGGGAGGTCCCGCTCTGCTCCCGGTCCGGCGCCACCACCGTCACCGTC
>CAZFKN010000065.1:2799-17602 GCA_964519805.1 uncultured Gemmatimonadaceae bacterium | reverse complement strand
TGACTAATGCGGGCCGGCGGAGAAGAGTTCCCGGAGGGCCGCGCGAAGGCGGGTGTGCAGGTCGGGAGGGATGGCGACTTGGCGGAGGCGCTCGCGCACGGCGGCCAGGGTGCCGGCCGCGCGTCGATAATCGTCCGCACACGCGGGGCACGAGGCGAGGTGCGCCCGCACCAGCCTCATGTCGCCCGGGCTGAGCTCGCTGTCGAGGTAGTCGTCGAGCCGGGCGCTCACGTAGTCGCAGGAGGTCACACGCGGACCCCGCGGTACTCGCAAAAGATGCAGGGCTCGGAATTCTGATGGTGCAGCTTGGCGCAGAAGACGGCGCCGGGCCCGCGCGTCCGTACGTATACCTCGGCGGCGAGGAGCATGCCGACGAGCGGAGCGGTGAAGTAGACCCAGAGCCCGGTCCACTCGTGCGCCGCCAGCGCGGAGGCTAGCGTCCGGGCGGGATTCATGCTCATGCCGGAGAGCGGCGCCTCGAACGTGATATAGGCGGCCACGAGCGCACCCGCACACAGTCCGGTCAAGGCTGCGAAGCGCGCGTGATTCGAGACGCGCAGGATCACGGTCATGAGCAGGAACGTGATTGCCACCTCGCCGGCGAATGCGGCCAACGGCCCGTGCGGCCCCGGCACGGTCACGGCCCAGCGCACCCGCTCGTGTGCGAGAAGCGGTCCCAGCACCATGCCCGACAGCGCCACGCCCAGCGCCCCACCCACGAACTGCGCGGCGACGTACGCCAGCGCGTCGCGCGGAGCCACCTTGCCGAGCCGGGTGAACGTGAGCGTGGTTGCAGGATTCATGTGCGCGCCCGAGCGCATTCCCCAGCGTGAGTAGATCAGGGCAATGGCGGTCGAGCCCATCGCGCAGCCGATCAGAAAGCGGCGTAGAAAAGGGTCGGGCAGGGCGAGAACGACCGGCGAGGCGGGATGTTCGAGCAGGGTGGTAAAGCCGCACGCCGAAGCCATGAAGAGACCGAGCAGGGCCGCCTCGATGGCGTATTCCCGCCAGTGCAGGCCCGCTGCCGACCCCCCACGCGCCCGGCCCGGCTCGGCCGCCGCCGCGGTCACGCTGTCTCCTTGCCGGATAAGCGCAGTACCACCCGGTCGAGCCGCAGCGCTTCCGCGACCGACCACGCCTGGAACGGACATCCGCGCGTGGTATGCGGCGGGTCGCCATCCGCGATCTCGGAGACGTGCCCGAGACCAGCCACCTCGAGATGGGCGAGAATCGGGTCGAGGAAGCAACGCCTGGCCTGGCGCCGAGCGTCCGCCGTGTCTCCATGCACGCGGAGCCAGGCATCCGCGAAGGGTCCGATCAGCCACGGCCACACGGTCCCCTGATGGTAGGCGCCGTCGCGCTCGCGCACGCCGCCTTCGTAGCGGGGGACGTACCGCGGATCCTGCGGTGCCAGCGAGCGCAGGCCGAGCGGCGTCCACAACGCCGACTGGACGCTGTCGACCACCCGCCGTGCCTGCTTGCCCGCGAGAATGGGGAAGGGCAGTCCGCCAACGGCGAAGATCTGATTCGGGCGTAGCGAGGGGTCGAACGTGCCCGGCACGTGATCGGTGTCGACGACATCGTTTAGCCAGCCGAGCTCCGGATTCCAGAACCGCGCGGCAAACGCGCGCAGGCCACGCTCGGCCGGCTTGCTCCAGCTCGAATCCCACGTACTCACGATCTTGAGCGCGTTCAGCCAGAGCGCTTCGATCTCCACCGGCTTGCCGATGCGTGGCGTCACCACCCAGTCACCCACCTTGGCGTCCATCCAGGTGAGCTGGACACCCGGCTCACCGGCGGCGAGGAGCCCGTCGTCGTCCAGCCGAATGCCGTAGCGGGTGCCGCGAGCGTATCCGGACACGATGGCCAGACACGCTGCCGCGAGACGCTCGCGATCCCGTCGAGTCGGAGTCGCGCGGCCGGAGGAAGGAGCCGCGCTCAGATATTCGTGCGCGGCGACGACGTACCAGAGCGCCGCATCGACCGTGTTGAACTCCGGGGCGTCGCCCTGATCCACGAAGCGGTTGGGCAGCATGCCTTCCGACACCTGATCGGCCCACTCGACCAGGATCGCCCGGGCGTCGGCCAGCCGGCCCGTCGCGAGGCAGAGGCCCCGCAGGGAGATCAGCGTGTCGCGGCCCCAATCCCCGAACCAGGGATACCCCGCGATGATCGTCTTCCCGGTTCCGCGTTTGACGACGTACGCTGCGGCGGCGCGATGGAGTGAAGACGCGAACCTCGCTCGACGCCGGCGCTCCGCCGTGGCCAGCCGCCGAGATGCGGCGCCCGCGGATTCCGCCTCAGACGCGGTGCGGGCGAGGTCACTCGTGAGTATGAGCAGGGCGTCGCCCCTGGTGAGGTCCCAGCGGAACGTCCCGGGCGAAGCCAGGTCCTCGACGTAGTCCAGGCCGCGGGCTCGCTCCTCGGCGTACAGAAATCCGCGGTACCAGGCCGGCTCCGGCGCGTACGCGCCGTTGCTGAGCGCGGTGACCACGGGCACGCTCGGGTAGGGCGCCCACCCGACCCGCTCGCCATCCACGGTGCCGGAGAAATCGAACGCCGGGTTCTCATGATGCAGCGCGTGAAAGTCGCGCCCCGAGAGAAACGGTCGCACGGTGAGCCGAGCGTGCGGCGTCCGGTCGACCAGGCGCCAGCGCAGGACCACGGCGGGAATTCCGTCGGGCACGAACAACTCCTGGCTCACCCGGACGCCCGGCGCCACGTCCCAGGTCCAGGTCGGCCAGGGGTCGCGGCTGAACGCTTCCAGC
Organism: uncultured Gemmatimonadaceae bacterium; assembly: GCA_964519805.1. Classification (GTDB taxonomy): domain Bacteria; phylum Gemmatimonadota; class Gemmatimonadetes; order Gemmatimonadales; family GWC2-71-9; genus DASQPE01. The sequence goes on along the minus strand of CAZFKN010000065.1, from coordinate 14,834 downwards.
TCCGCGCCCACCGCGGGGGCGATGACGTCGGGTACGTAGTGCTGCCGGGAGAGGTACACCGGAGCGTCGACGCTCGCGCCCGGGCTCCCACGCGCGTCCCCGCCCACGTCGTCGCCGCGGTCGGGCGTGGTGGCGACCGAGGCGTCCAGCCCGTTGACCAGCGCCATGCGCCCGCCGGGCGGCCGGGTGGCCACGAGCAACAACGCGTGATACCGCCGCGTGCGCGGACCCGCGACCGTTCCGGACGCGAAGCCGCCGAGCCCGTCGGTCTCCAGCCACTCGGCGGCGGCCGGAGGGATCATGATCCGGTGAGCGCGGCGGGCGCTCGACTCCCGCCGGCAGCATCGGCCGGCGTCCGCATGCGGGCGATGTCCTCGATGCAGCGGAGTGCCAGCGCGGTCCATCCGGTCTGATGGCTCGCGCCGACCCCGCGGCCGGTGTCGCCGTGGAAGTACTCGTGGAACAGGACGAGGTCGCGCCAGTGCGGGTCGCGCGCGTAGCGCGCGTCGCCGCCGTGGCACGGGCGCTCGCCAGCGGCGTCCGCCAGAAAGAGCGAGGCGAGGCGGCGCTGGATCTCACGCGCCGCGTCCGCCAGCGTGACCATGATGCGGGAGCCCGTCGGGCACTCCACCTTCAGGTCGTCGCCATAGAAGTGGTGATACCGCTCCAGCGCTTCGAGGATCAGGAAGTTGAGCGGCATCCACACCGGTCCGCGCCAGTTGGAGTTGCCGCCGAACAACCCGGTATTGGACTCGCCTGGCACGTAGTCCACCCGGTAGCTCTCGCCCATCACGTCGAAGACGTAGGGGCGCTCCCGATGCACCCGTGACACTGATCGAATGCCGTGCGGGCTCAGAAACTCGTTCTCATCCAGCAGGTATCTGACGACCCGAAGGAGCCGCTCCCGCGATGGGATAGCCAGCAGCTGGTGCCGGTCGCGGGGGCCCATCCGCGTCTGCATGCAGGCGACCTGCGTCGCCAGCTCGGGCCGGTTCTCCAGGAACCAGCTCATGCGCTTCCGGAATCCGGGGAGCTTCGCGATCGTCGCGTCCTCGACCACCTCGACCGCGATCAGCGGCAGGATGCCGACGAGCGAACGGATGCGAAGCGGGATGGTCTGCCCGCAGCCGTGGAGCTGGTCGTAGTAGAAGCCGTCGTCCTCCGCCCAGAGGCCGGTTCCGCCGAGCGTATTGATCGCATCAGCAATGGCGACGAAGTGCTCGAAGAACTTCGACGCGATATCCTCGTACACCGGATCCTCGCTCGCCAGCTCGAGCGCGATCGAGAGCATTGTATTGCAATAGAATGCCATCCAGGCCGTCCCGTCGGCCTGCTCCAGGTGCCCCCCGGTGGGGAGCGGGCGCGAGCGGTCGAACACGCCGATGTTGTCGAGGCCGAGGAAGCCCCCCGCGAAGAGATTGCGGCCGTCGGGGTCCTTCCGGTTCACCCACCAGGTGAAGTTGAGCAGCAGCTTGTGGAACGCGCGCTCGAGGAACAGCCGGTCGCGCTTGCCGCGAGGGCCGGTCATCTTGTAGACCCGCCACACCGCCCACGCGTGCACCGGTGGATTCACGTCGGAGAACGCGAACTCATACGCGGGGATCTGCCCGTTCGGGTGCATGTACCACTCACGGAGCAACAGCAGCAGCTGCTCTTTCGCGAATTGGGGATCGACGCGGGCGAACGGGATCATATGGAAGGCGAGGTCCCAGGCCGCGAACCAGGGGTACTCCCACTTGTCCGGCATCGAGATCACGTCGCGGTTGTAGACGTGGCTCCACTCGCCGTTGCGCCCCCGGTTCCGGCCGGGCGGCGGAGGCGGCTGCGCCGGATCGCCCTCGAGCCACTCCCGAACCGCACAGTGGTAGAACTGCTTGCTCCAGAGCAGCCCGGCGTAGCCCTGTCGCAGCACCGCGCGCTCCTCCGGGGTGGCACCGGCCGGCGTGCGGGCGGCGTAGAACTTGTCCGCCTCACGGATCCGTGCGGCGACTTCGCGCTCGAACCCGGCGCCGAACGGCTTGGCCGGCGCCTGGTTGACCTCACTGAGCCTGAGGCGCACCGTGGCGCTCCCGCTGGCGGGGATCTCGAGTCGATAGTACGCGGCGGCCTTGGTGCCGGTGCCGGCGGGATTCACCCGGTCGTGCCGGCCCGCGATCACGTAGTCGTGAAAGGCGTCCTTGGGGTACGGGCTCGGATTCGGGGCGCCATAGAGACGTTCGGTATTGGTTTCGTTCTCCGTGAACAGGAAGACGGGGACGACACCGCCCTGCGGCTCCGCCTCGAGACGATAGTCGCCGACGGCGCCGTGCCGGGCGATGACCTCGTGGGCACCGGAACCCTGCTCGATCACCGGCCTCGGATGGTACCCCTCGCCGCTACGCCCCCAGGCCCACGTATTCCGGAACCAGAGCGTGGGCAGCAGATGCAGGGTCGCCGCCTCCGGGCCGCGGTTCGCCACCGTGATCCGGATGAGGATGTCTTCAGGCGCCGCCTTCGCGTACTCGGCGAAGATGTCGAAGTAGCGGTCCTCGTCGAACACGCCGGTGTCGATCAGCTCGTACTCGGGATCATCCTTGCCGCGACGACGGTTCTCGGCGACCAGCTCGTCGTAGGGGAAGCGCCGCTGGGGATACTTGTACAGCGCCTTCAGGTAGGAGTGCGTCGGCGTCGAGTCGAGATAGTAGTAGCACTCCTTCACGTCCTCCCCGTGGTTGCCCTCGGGCCCGGTAAGGCCGAAAAGCCGCTCCTTGAGGATCGGGTCCTGCCCGTTCCAAAGCGCGAGCGCGAAGCAGAGCCGGCACTGGCGATCGGTGATTCCCAAGAGCCCGTCCTCACCCCACCGGTAGGCTCGGCTCCGGGCTTGGTCGTGGGGGAAGTAGCCCCAGACGTTCCCGTCGCCGGAGTAGTCCTCGCGCACAGTTCCCCACTGCCGCTCGGACAGATAGGGCCCCCACCGCTTCCAATTGCGCTCGCGCCGGGCATCCTGCTCCAGGCGCACGGTTTCAGTCGTCACCGGTGTCTCCTTCAATTCGCGGAGCCTCGTCAAGTGGCCAATGCGACCGGCTGCGCCAAGGTTCCAGCCTCGGCGAACCGCTTCGTACCATATAGTACGCCCTGCACCAGTCCCTGGGTCGCCGTGCCGAGCCCTCCCGCCTGGAACGGCGGGGCTCCCAGCCGAACAGCAAGACGCGGAGACTCACGGCGCGGGTCAGCCTCGAGACCGAGCGGCGAAGGCGAGTGAACGTCGGCGGAATGCCGGCGGCGCGACAAAGGTTCCCCGTGGGCCGGGGCGCGATGGAACCTTTCGTGCGTCTCGTGACGTTCATTGGGCGATCCAGCCTTGACTTCCGGTGGGACGTTCTGGAGAATCCCCGATGCCGTTGTCGGAGTCCGACGCAAACGTGGAGCCGACGGTGACCCAATCGCAGGGCCTGGGATGGTGACCGCGCGACCGGCCGTGGGCCGTCGGGAGGCGGCGGATTTCGAGACCCTGATCACGGCGGTCGTCGACGCGGCCTACGGCTACGCGTTCCGGCTCTCGCACAACCGGAGCGATGCGGAAGACCTCGTGCAGGAGGCCGCCCTGCTCGCCTTCCGCGGCTTCGGCTCGTTCGAGCCGGGCTCCAACTTCAAGGCCTGGTTCTTCAAGATTCTGACGAACTGCTACCGGTCGAAGTACCGGCGCGATCGCCGCCGGCCGACGGTAGACCTGGACGACACGCCGGACCTCTATCTGTATGCCCGCTCCGGCGAAGTTGGCTTTCCCACCGACGGGCCGGATCCGGCGTCGGCGCTGCTGGACCGGCTCGGGACCGAGCGGGTCGTCGCCGCGCTGGATCAGCTGCCGGAGGAATACCGGATCGTATCGACGCTGTATTTCATGCAGGACTTCAGTTACGAAGAAATCGCACGGACGCTCGAGTGCCCGGTCGGAACGGTCCGTTCCCGCCTCCACCGCGGACGCAAGATCCTCCAGAAAGCGCTGTGGCAGCTCGCTGAAGAGGCGGGCATCGTCCACCCTTCACGGTCGGCGGAGCTATGAGCGAGCACCTCGACCGCATGACTTGCGAGGAGGCGTTCCGGAGGCTGGACGACTTCATCGATCGCCAACTGAGCGCCGACGAGATGCGGCTGGTCCAGGAGCATCTGGACGTGTGCGCCCAGTGCACCCGCGAGTTCAACTTCGAAGTGAGCGTGATCAACGGCGTGCGTGGCCGGCTGTCTCGCATCGCCGCGCCGCCCAACCTGCTGTCGCGGATCGCGTCGGTCCTGAAGGAGCCCGAACCCAAGGAAGGCGGCTAGCCGCCCTACCCGGCGGGCCACACCGCCCGAAGGCGTGCCAGCTCCTCCACCTCGATTCCCACGCCCAGCAGGAATTGGTCTCCCAGGTGCGCCGCCGACCGGCGGAGCGTCTCCACGTCGATCGACGAGGGCGAGTCGTGTTCGACCGTGTCCAGGCCCCGCGCCAGATGCAGGTCCGGGCAACGGGCGAGAACGGTGTGGGAGAAGTGCGCGCCCGCCAGGTCGGCTCCGGCAAGCTGGACCCCATTGAGCACCGCGAGCGCCAGCTCGGCCCCGCGAAGATCGGCGTCACGAAGATTTGCCCCGGCGAAGAGCGCGCCGGCGAGCATCGCCTGCGTGAGTCGGGCGCCCGCCAGGTTCGAGTGGCTGAAGTTGACCTCGGTAAGGTCGGCGCCCGTGAGGTCCGCACCAGCGAGGTTCACGTGTGTGAGGTCGATGCGCCGAAGCACCGCATCGGCAAAGCTGACCCCGGCCAGGTTGGAGTTCTTGAGGTTCACCCGGGTAAGGTCGGCGCGCCGGAAGTCGGTTCGCGCCGGACCTCTGATCTCCAGGGTCACCGCCTGAAGCCGGGCGTCCGAGAGATTGGCGCCTCGGAAGCTGGTCTCCTCCAGGTTCGCGAGCGTCAGATCGGCGCACGCAAGATTCGCCTCGGCGAGATTCGCTCCCCTCAGATCCGCCTGACAGAGATCGGCGCCTCGCAGGTGCGCCCCTCGGAGATCGGCACCGCGCAGATCCGCCCCGAGCAGTACCGAGTGCTCGAGGCGGGCCCCCGCCAGCGTGCCGGCCGGCACTTGCAAAATCGGCTCCCCGCTTGCTTTGTGTCGCACCGTGATCATGGGGACCTCGTTCGGCCGCTGGGGATTGCAGAATATACGAAGGGAACCCGATTCCGGACGGCGACGTTGAGACCGCAACACGCACCGTCCGGGAGGTGACCCATGTCGACCACGCCATCAGCCGTCCAGCTCTACGTGCTCTGGGCCCAACGCCAGATTCTCGCGAAAGCCGGCCGGTAGCTTCGGAGGGCGGAATGCATACCGAGCACTACGACGCCATCGTGATTGGCGCCGGTCAAGCGGGAGGACCGCTGGCCGGGGCCCTCGCCGGGGCGGGGCGCCGGACCGCCTTGATCGAGCGGACCCACGTCGGCGGTACGTGCGTGAATGAGGGCTGCACGCCGACCAAGACCATGGTGGCCTCCGCTCGCGTGGCGTATCTGGCGCGCCGCGCCGCCGACTACGGCGTGCGTACCGGCCCGGTGTCGGTGGACATGGCCCGTATCCGCCAGCGGAAGCGTGACATCGTCACCAGCTTCCGCACCAGCAGCGAGCGCCGCCTCGGCGCGTTCCCCAAGCTCGAGCTGCTCCCGGGCGAGGCACGCTTCGTTGACGCCCGCACGGTCGACGTCGACGTGAACGGCACCATCCGCCGTCTCGCCGCGGACCAGGTGTTCATCAACGCGGGCGCGCGTCCCGGTCCCGCGGCCGTGCCCGGCCTGAGCGGCCCGCGGGTCCTGAACTCCACGTCCATCATGGAGCTGGATGTCGTGCCGTCGCACCTGCTGATCCTCGGCGGCGGCTACATCGGACTGGAGTTCGCCCAGATGTTCCGCCGGTTCGGAAGCGCGGTGACCATCGTGCATCGGGGCGCACACCTGCTCTCGCGCGAGGACGACGACGTGGCCGACGCCATGCGCGAGATTCTCGAAGCCGACGGGATTACGATGGCGCTCAATACGACCGCCCGGCGGGCCGAGCCCGTCGCCGACGGGTTCCGCCTCGAGCTGGCGGGATCCGAGGGCGCGCGAACCGTCGAAGCGTCCCACGTGCTCGTCGCGATTGGCCGGCTCCCGAATACTGATGCACTGGATCTCGGCTCGGCGGGGATCTGCACGGATTCGAAGGGCTTCATCGCGGTGAGCGACCGCCTCGAGACCAGCGCACCAGGCGTCTGGGCCCTCGGTGACGTGACGGGTGGCCCGGCCTTTACCCATACGAGCTACGACGACTTCCGCATCGTGCGGAACAGCGTGCTCGGCGGGGCAGCGTCCCGCTCGCTGTCGCGCACCCTGCTGCCGTATACCGTCTTCACCGATCCCCAGCTCGGCCGGATCGGCCTCACCGAGCGTGATGCGCGGGCCCGCGGCGGGGATGTGCGCGTGGCGAAGATGCCGATGAGCCACATCGCCCGCGCGCTGGAGCTGGACGAGAGCCGCGGGTTCATGAAGGCCGTGGTGGATGGCTCGACCGGGCGCATTCTCGGGGCGGCGGTATTGGGCATCGAGGGTGGAGAGCTGATGTCGCTCATCCAGGTCGCCATGATGGGCGACCTCCGCTGGCCCGTGCTCCGCGACGCCGTGTTCGCGCACCCGCTCCTGGCCGAGTCGTTGAACAACCTGTTCGCCACACTGTAGATCCCCTCCCGCGCGTCGCCGCCCGCTCAAACGACCGTTCGCGCCGCCGCGATGCCGGCGTGAGCGGTGTCGCGCGCTGCCACTGGTGCGTCTCCGACTAACAAGGGCGCCCTGCGATGGTCCTAGACATCGCCAGTGCGCTCGAAACATCGGAGGGGCTTCCATGATGACCGCGCTGCTCATCGCATCGGCGCTCCACTCGGCGACGGCCACCCCGGCGTTCCCGATGTCGGATCCATCAGCCCACGCGCAGGCCCGGGACAATCCCACGATCCGACTCTGGCTCAGCGACGATGGTCGCTATCGGCCCGGCGACCGCGCCAAGGTGCAGGTGCAGACCCGGCAGGACGGCTACCTGGTCGTCGTCCACATCGACCCGCAGAACCGGGTTCGCGTGCTGTTCCCCTTGAATCCGGGCGACGACAACTTCGTGCGGGGCGGGAAGAAGTACGAGGTGGTGGGACGCGGGGGACGAGAGGCGTTCACCGTGGAGGCCCGCTCGGGGCGGGGGACCGTCTATGCCGCGGTTTCCCCCCAACGTTTCAACTTTGACCGCTACGCCTCCGGCGGGCAGTGGGACTTCCGCTCGCTCGACGCCGTCCGGACCTCCGGCGATCCGGAAGCCGACATGAACGAGTTCGTGCGGGGGATCTCTCAGGCGGACTTCGACTACGATCTGCTCGCCTACGGTGTGTCCCGGCGACCCGCCTACGCGTACGGACCGTACTACTATGGTTACGGGTACCCCTATCTCTACCCCTACCCCTACTATCCCGCCTTTTCCTCGGGGTTCTTCTTCAACCTTCGCTTCGGCGGGCCACGTCGCGTGTTCGTGCGCGGCTTCAGGCCGTTCCGCCGGTTCCGATAGCCTTCTGACCCAACAGCTCCACGACGGCCTGGTTCAGGCGGGCACGGAACCGGTGCCGGTCCTGCGCCTGCGTGATGTAGCGGACGAGCACGTGGGTCGTGCCCGGTCCCGGGCGCACATCGATGGCCGGCTCCGCCGAGAAGCCGCTCACGGCCCGAGCGGTCGTCACGCGGCCCCACTCCTGCTCGGCCATGCGGGCGCTGTCCGCGGTTTCCTCGGTGACGATCTTGCGGATCGCCTGGATGATCCCGGACGCGTCTGCCGACGGCAGCTCGAACTCGACTTCGTCCCAGAGCCATTGCCCCGAGGTTGAGAAGTTGAAGTAGTGCCCTTCGATGGCGAACCCGTTGCTGAAGGTCACCTGGCGGCCGGTCGGATGGCCGGCGTCGGTCCAGTTGCCCGTCTCGAGCAACACGGTATGGAACGCCGTTATCTCGATCACCACGCCGCTGACGCCGTTGATCTCCACCCAGTCGCCCACCCGGATTCCGTTGCGCCCCATCAGGGCGAACCAGCCGAAGAAGCCGACGATGAAGTCCTTGAGCACGACGGTGAGGCCCGCGCCCGCCAGCCCGATGATCGTGGCAAGCTGGCTCGGCGGCCCGATGAGGATGAGCACCGCCGCCACCAGCGCCGCGCCCCGGATCGCGAAGCGGGTTACTGTCCGGAGCGTCTGAAGGCGTCGCCGCTCAGGCGCGAGCTTCGCGAACACGCGCTCGAGCCACGCGCCCAGGACCACCGCACCCAGGAGAATGAGCAGGAGCCAGATACAGTCGAGCAGCACCGTGTTGAGCGCGGCCCGGTGCTGGTCGGCCACCAGAGCGCTCCACCGGCTATAGGTGTCGAGCAGGGAGACCTGATCCTCGATCCGCTGGGTCAGCCCGGCCAGCACCTTCTGGTCGGCCGCCTGGTGGCGGGTCCTGGAAAGCCGATCACCGCTACTGTCCGGCCGCGCCTGGGTCATGTGCTGGACGAAGTCCTGGCGCTGGGTCGTGAGCGCCGGAATCCCGGCGGTCGTCTGCTCCTGCGCCTCCTTCAGCGCGATCTGTTTGCCGGCAAGGGCGCGCCATCGCTCGATCTTGCCCAGCAGGCCGGGGCGTTCCGGCACGGCCGAGGCCGCGCCCCTGGTCGCCACCTTCTGAGTGGCGGCGGTCCCGTGCTCGTTGCTGTCGTGATCCGCTACCATTTGCCGGATGCGTCCCTGCGGGTCACCGCCGGCGCGAATCAGGTCGTCCTTCGCGTCCGCCAGCTCGCCCCGGTACAACTCGAGCTGGGCGCTGATCAGCTCCCGGTCCGTCTCCACCCGGTCCGCAGCGGCTCCCCGACCGCCCTCGTGAGTCAGGCTGGCGGCGCGGGCGCTGTCGTCCGCAATGAGCCGCTGCATGCTGTCGATCCGTGAGCGGATCCCGCGAGTCTCCGGCGTCAGGGCGGGGGGGTGTTCCGCGGCCTCGACCAGGGCGATTGTGAAAGCGAGGTCGATCGAGTGGTCCCCCAGACGGGTGGCCTCCTTGGCGAGCTCCATCTCCTCCGGGGTGTCGGCCAGGGAGGCAAGGCGCTGGGCCGTCTCGAACGGCTGGCGGTCGATGAGGCCTGCGGCGGAGGACGCGTCCGATCGGGTGCCGGACCGGGTGCCGGTGCGCCCGGTCGAGACGTAGGCGGCCCCGGCGGCCGCGAACAACGCGGCGAGTACGACGAGCGTGACCTTGTCCAGGGGCTTCACGCGACCGACCGGGCGCCCATGGCGTCCGGCCCCTTGGGAATCGGGTAGGTCCGGGCAGTCTCCATCAGGGCGGATTATGGCCTGGCTCCGCCCCGGGCAGAAGAGGGGGCCGGCCCAGGGGGGTACGGAATCCGTCCCGGCCAGTACCGGCGACCAACTCAGGGGTTCCCTGATGGTACGCCCTCCCGGTCACGCTTACCATGCTCCCGCCCATGCCAAAGCCACGCTCGTCCGGGCTTCGGGTTCTGCTCCTCGATCAAGGCCCGCGCGACGGGGATCTGGTCGCGCACGCCCTGCGCCGGGCCCACCCCGGCTGCCTGGTGTTCCGCGTCGAGACCGAAGCTGCCTTTGTCGACGCACTCGGGGAATTCGGCCCCGACGTCGTGCTCGCGGACGTCGGGGTCCCCGGCCTCGACGCGTTCGAGGCCCTGGTGCTCGTTCAAAACCGCCGGCCCGAAGTCCCCTTCCTCATCGTGACCAAAGCATTCGACCAGATCGCCCTCCGCTGCCTCAAGAGCGGGGCGGCCGATTTCGTCCGGAAGTCGGACCTCCCCCGCCTGACCTCCGCCATCCGTGCTGCACTCGAGCTCCGCGCGTCGCTGCGAACGCTGTCCGGGCGCCAGCGACAGGTGCTCCAGCTGCTCGCTTCCGGCTCCTCCACGCGGGACATCGCCCGGCGACTCGGCGTCTCGGTGAAGACCGCCGAGACCCATCGGGGCCAGGCGATGAAGCGGCTCAGGATCTACGACGTGGCCGGGCTGGTGCGCTACGCGGTCCGCGTGGGGATCGTCTCGGCGGCAAACTGAGCGGACGCGACCCGCGTGACGACTCCGTGACACGCCGGCGCTAGTCTGGCGGCCATGCGGGTGCTGATCGTAGAGGACGAGCCGGACGTAGCCGACCTGTTGGTGCGGGCCCTGCGCGAGGCCGCGTGGGCGCCCGACGTTGCGGCCACCGGGTACCGGGCGCTCGATCTCCTGTCCGCCAGCGAGTACGATCTCGCCGTGCTCGACCTCACCCTGCCGGATGCCGACGGCCTCGAGGTCTGCCGGCGTTGGCGCTCCGCAGGTGGCCGGACGCCCATCCTGATGCTCACGGCGCGGCATGCGGTGACCGATCGGGTGCGCGGGCTCGATGCCGGGGCCGACGACTACCTCGCCAAACCCTTCGTGGTCGACGAGCTGCTGGCCCGGCTGCGCGCGCTGGCGCGCCGCTCCGGCGGGGCGCTCGACGTACGCCTGCGGTTCGCCGATCTGGAGCTGGATACGGCGGCTCGCACCGCAGTCCGGGGCGGTCGCGCGATTCCGCTGACGGCCCGTGAGTACGCGCTCCTCGAGTACCTCATGCGGAACCCGCGCCGCGTGCTCAGCCGCACGCGGATCCTGGAGCACGTGTGGGACGACAACTTCGACCCGATAGCCAACGCCGTGGACGTCCTGGTCGGACGGGTACGGCGAAAGGTGAGTCTGCCGGCTGAGGCACCGCTCATCCACACGGTGCGGGGGATGGGCTATCAGCTGTCGGAGCGACCGCCCGAGCATGCAGCCTAGCCGGCTGCGGCTGCGCCTGGCCGGATCGTTCGCTCTGGCCTTCCTGGTGGGACTCGGCGCGCTGAACATCGCGCTGGTGCTGTATCTCGGCCGCCAGTCCGAGCTGCGGCTCCAGCGGGAGGCCCGCGCCATCGGTGTCGAGGTCATCGAGGCGGTCCGGCGGGAATCAGAGGACGAGCCAGGCCGGCCGCTTGCGTCCGCCGCGCCGGCCGCGCTGAGAGAGTGGCCCGCTGGACCGGAGGCGATCGTCGTCTACAGCGGTGGCGGTGCGCCGGTCGCGCGCTTCGGCGACACGTCTCTCACGAAGGTCGCGCCGGCCGCCCTCGCCGCTCCCGTCTCGCCCTTCCGGGCCTCGATCGAGCACCGCACCCTGAGCCCTTCCCGCGGCCCCGACGTTCTGCTCACCACGATGTCCGCGACGGGCGCGTCCCCGTTCGCCGTTTCGGTGTTGCTCCCCCAAGCGCCTGTGCAAGGGGAGATGACCGCCCTCGAGCGCTGGCTCGCCGTGAGCACGCCGCTCGTCCTGATGCTCAGCCTGATCGGCGGATACCATCTGGCGCGACGGTCGCTTGCGCCCATCGGGGCGCTCGCCGAAGCCATCGGGAGCATCGCGCCCGACGCCCTGCACCAGCGCGTGCCTGTTCTGCCGCCGGCCGACGAGATCGGCCGGCTGGGAGACCAGTTCAACCATCTGTTGGAGCGGCTGGAGCGTGCCCAGGCGCAGAACCGCCAGTTCCTCCGGCGCGCCGCCCACCAGATCAGGACGCCGCTCACGCTCGTGCTGGGCGAAGCGGACCTCAGCCTGGAGCGACCCAGGACCGCCGAGGAGCAGCGACGGACGCTCACTCGAGTACGTTTGGCGGCGCAGCAGATGAAGCGGCGCGTCGACGAGCTGCTCCTGCTGGCCCACGCCGAAGCGGGAGATTGCCCCCCGCTCGACGAGGTGGTTGAGCTGGATGGCCTGGCGTTGGAGTGCGCGGACCTGATGCGGGGTCGGGCTCAGGCGTTACGCCGTCACCTGGAGCTCGGCCAGGTGGACGCCCTGACCGTCCGAGGAAGCGCGGCGCTGTTGCGGGAGGCGTGCCTGGAGCTGATCGAGAACGCGTGTCGGCACGGCAGCGAGACCGTACCCATCAGAATTTCCGTCCACGCCGACAGCGGGGCCGCGTGCCTCACCGTCGA
>CAZFKN010000065.1:0-2699 GCA_964519805.1 uncultured Gemmatimonadaceae bacterium | reverse complement strand
GGCTCTGTCGGGGCGACATTGAGGTAGGCGGCGAGCGTCGGCCCGATGTCCACGGTCGAGACCCGCCGAGTGATCGTCGCCGTGCCGATGTCGGGGCCCATGAATGCGATGGGTACCTCGAGGTCGTCGGCGCCCATGCTTCCGTGCTCCGCCGAGAGCTTGCCGTCGGACCAGACAAAGCCGGGCTGGAGTGCTACGGCGACGAGCCAGCCGTAACCCGCCGGCAGCACCCGGCGCCATCTGCCGGCCGCAGCGTTGCGGCGGGCGGCTCGGGCCAGGGTCACCGGCGTGAACACCTCGCTCACTCCGGGGCGGTGTCGCACGCTGTCCGCCAGCGCCGCCGCCATGCTGTCCACGTTCACGCCCCGACTGCGGAGGGCGGGGACGTCCGCCGACAGGAGCCCGTTGTCGAACCCGAGCCCGAAATCCACGCGGTAGCGGGCGACGAGCCGCTCACCCGCCAGCCGCGCGACATCGGCGAGGGAGATCCGCCCCGCGCGCTGGTGCCGAACGGCCGCCAGGTATTCCGGGAACGAAGTCACTCCGTGGTCCCCGGTGAGCACGACCACCACGCCGCGACCGCCGACCAAGGTCGACAGCGAGTCGAGGAACCTCCCGAGCCACCGATCAACGCGCAGCAGCTGATCGTGGATCTCGCGTGAGTCCGGCCCGAACGCGTGGCCGATCGCGTCGGTGGTCGACAGGGAGATCGACAGCACGTCGGGGCGCCCGCGGCGGCCGAGTGCCATGCTCTCGGCACCCGCCAAGGCAAAGTCCAAGGTCAGCGAATCCATCCATGGAAAGGCCGGCAGCCGGACGGCAGCGCTCTCGGGCTGGGCGGGCAGGACGTGCGGGAACGCGACGTTCGATCCGCCGTTCTCGAACGCCATGGTATCCGGCTCGGCGTACGCCGAGTCGGGGAGCAGCGGTTGCCAGACCGCGCCCGCGAGCGACGCCGGACCGTTCCTCGCATTGTAGGCCTGCACCCAGGTGGGCAGCGTATCGGCGTAGTAGCGGCTGGTGGTAAACCGTCCTGCGGCGTACCAGAACACGGCGCCGCGCGCGCGGCCGACGGGGAGAATCGCGGCGCGGTCCTTCCGCGACACCGAGAGCACCAGCGCTCCGGGGTCCACGGCGAGCATCCAGTCGTAGAGCGTGGTCCCGATGAAGCGGCGCGGTGATGCGCCGGCGTCAGCCGGCGCCCCGATGACCGGCGCGAGCGGGTCCGAAACCCCCAGCCCATTGCTCACGATTCCGGTATGCGCCGGGTCGCGCCCGGACAGCATCGTGGAGTGGCCGGGCGCGGTTTCCGTCATGGCATGGTCCTGGAGCCCATGACGAAAGAAGGTCGACGCCGAACGAAGTCGTGCGAGCCCGCCGGTCAGCTGCGCGCGGAATCGGTCGAGATAGTCGGCGCGCATCTGGTCGATCGCGATCAGCACGACCAGGGCGGGAGACGGCGCACCCGCCGGGCGGGCCGGCGGGCCGCCGGCGCTGAGCGCGGTCCCTACGAGGAGGGCGAGCACGACGGTCGTGGGCGCTTAGGTCGCGAAACGTCTCAGCGCCCGAACATCAGCAGCACGAACGTCCCCGGAATCGCCGGGGGTCGCGGGTGAGGGTTCTCCTGGGTCGGCGCCGGTGGCGGTCCGAACTGGGCCGTCACCAGGTAGACGTTGTGGGTCTTGGGATCGACCGCCATCGTCCGGGCGCCCGGCTCCGTCGAGACATTCTCCAGCACGCGGTACCCGGTCGTTCCGTCCGCGGTCACCACGGTCAGCGTACCGTCGCCGTTGGAGCTGAACGCGAGGCCCGAGCCCGGGTCGAAGCCGTTGGCGTCGACCCGGCCGCCAATCGGCAGGGTGGTGAGCACCCGGCCGTTGTCGGCATCCACCACCGCCATGAGCTTGTTGGCGCAGCCGATGAACAGCCGGCGGTGGACGCGGTCCATCGCCATCCCGCTGGGCGACTCGCAGGGCGCCAACGGCCACGGCGCGCCCGCCGTGAGGCCGCGCGAATCGAGCGGCACGACCTCGCTCTCGTCCTCGAGGTTTACGTAGACGTGGCCTTTGCCGTCAGCGACCGCAAACTCGGGCCCGCCACCCAGCGCGATCGTGCCCAGAACCTTGCCGGTCGCCGCGTCGAACGCCGTGGTGTTGGCGCTCCCGCCGTTGAACGTGAACAGGTGACCCGTCACTGAATCGTACACGATGGCGTCGGGCTTGCGGCCCGTTGTTTTGAGCCGGCTGACCGGCTGGAGCGACTTGAGATCGAAGACCGTGACGGTCGAATCCTGTCCGTTGCTGGTGAAGCCCCGCCCCAGGTTCTGCGCCAGCGCGACCCCGTGAATACCCGGCGTATCGGGGATCCGGCCGACGAGCGCTCCCGAGTCCGCGTCTACCACCAGCACCTCGGTGCCGTGGGCGATGAACACCCGCCGGCCCACCGGATCCATGGTGAGGTAGTCCCACTTTCCCTCGCCGCCCAGCACGACCCGCCGGATCAGGTGATACCCCGACGGCTGCGCCGGCGGACGTGAGGGGACTCCTGCGATGAGGGCACTCGCGAGCCCGATGGCCCCGGTGGCTCTTCCGATCATGATGTGGCTCCGGTCAAAAGGCATACTTCATCCCGCCGTAGAAGGTTTGACCATAGTACTCGCGCTGAAAGTTGTACGCATGATCGGGCGTTCCGTTGAAGAA
>CAZFKN010000064.1:0-17685 GCA_964519805.1 uncultured Gemmatimonadaceae bacterium | reverse complement strand
ACGTCGATGCCGAGCTTCCGGATCTTGTAGCCGATGATGCGCTCGGTCGTGTCCAGCAGGCGCGCGGCCCTGGCCCGGTTGCCGCGCGCCGACTTGAGTGCGTCACAGATCAGGTCCTTCTCCAGGGCGTCCACCGACGCCTCGAGCGACTGCCGGAACCCCGTTCCCGAGGCCTCGGCGGTCTGGAGCGTGGGCGGCAGATGGTGCGCGTGCAGCACCCGGTCGTCGCAGACGACCACGGCGCGCTCGATTGCGTTCTCCAGCTCCCGCACGTTGCCGGGCCAGTGGTAGCTCATGAGCATGTCGATGCACGGCGTCGAAATGCGGCGGATGCTCTTGCCATGCTCTCGGGCGTATTTCTCGACGAAGTGGTCGGCAAGCAGTAGAATGTCGGGCTTCCGGTCTCGCAGCGGCGGAACGCAGATGGCAAAGACGTCGAGCCGATAGTACAGATCCTCGCGGAACGTGCCCGCCGTGATCGCCCGCTCGAGGTCCTTGTTCGTCGCGGCGATCACCCGGACGTTGGCGCGGAGCGTCTCGGTTCCCCCCAGGCGCTCGAACTCCCGTTGCTGCAGCACGCGGAGCAGCTTCACCTGGGTCTGGAGACTCAGGTCGCCGATCTCGTCCAGGAAGAGCGTGCCCCCGGCCGCGAGCTCGAAGCGCCCCTTCTTGCGCGCGTGGGCTCCGGTGAACGCGCCACGCTCGTAGCCGAACAGCTCCGATTCGATCAGCGACTCCGGCAGCGCGGCGCAACTCACCTTCACGAACGGCTGCTTGGCCCGCGGCGAGTGGTAGTGGATTGCGTGGGCGATCAGCTCCTTGCCCGTGCCGGATTCCCCGCGGATGAGGACGGTGGTGGTGTTGGCGCCAGCGACCTGGGTGATCTGCTCGAAGACCCCGCGCATCGGCCCGCTGTTGCCCACGATGTTGGCGAAGTCGTACCGCTCGCGAAGCTCCTCCCGCAGGTGGGCGTTCTCATCCGCCAGCCGCTGGCGCTCGCCTTCGACCAGGCGCTGAATCTTGATGGCCTGCGCCAGCTGCGACGCCACCACGCCGATGAACTTCGCCACCTGCTCGTAGTCGCGGGCCGGATCGTAATCGAGATCCACCGCCAGCGCGCCGGCGGGCTGGCGGTTCACGACGATCGGCACGCAGATGAAGGTCGTCTCGTGTCGGCTGCGGTCCGCGGTGCGATGCAGGAAGAGCGGCTCTCGACTCACCTGCGGCACGACGACCGGTCGGCCGCTCGCGACCACTCGGCCGGTGATCCCCTCACCCAGCCGATAGCGGGCGCGCTGGCCCGCCGGCTCGAGGCCGCTCGACGCCTCGATGACCAGGTGCCCGCTGTCGGGGTCAAGCAGGGTCACGGCGGCCCGGGTCACGCCGTGTGATCGGCCCAGAATCTCGAGGACGCGGTCGAGGCTGGTCTTGAGGTTGAGGGTGCCGGATAGCGCCTGGCTCACATCCAGCAGGGCGGCGAGCCGCCGGATCTCGTCGCTCGGGTCGGAGGAGGGCAGGACGGGGCTCAGCGGGACATCGGGCTGGGCGGTGTCCGGGAGCGGGGCGCTCATGGATCGCCCCGGTGGGGGATGGCTGGCGGAGAGCGAGAGGCCATGGACAAGCCTATGCCCCCGCGCGCGCTATGTCAATGGATATGTGCCATTACTGCACGACAAGCTCCCACCGGGTCAAGCAGACTGCGAACATTTGCGAAGTCTGACATTGTGATTGTGCAAAATATGCACAAATCACGGTGCATCGTTGGACCGGCGATCGGCGCGGCCCAGGCTCCACTTGAGCGCCGGCGGCGTCACCAGGGTCGTCAGCATGACCATCATCACCACCGCGGCATAAAGGCCCGCGTCGATCACCTGCTCCCCCCGGACACTGAGGCCGAGCCCGAGGCTCGCGAAGATCAGGCCCACTTCCCCGCGGGGAACCATGCCGATGCCGATGGAGAGCCCGTCGAGCGATGTCCCCAGCGCTCCCAGACCGCAGACCTGCTTCCCTGCCACCGCCGCGAGGGTCAGCACGGCGGCCAGGCCGACGACGTCGGCCCGGGCGAAGGCCATGAGGTCCACCCGCATTCCGATCACGACGAAAAACACGGGCACGAGGAACGACGCGATCGGCCGGAGCAGCTCCTCAAGCGAGCGCTCGCCCTTGTCGGCGAAGGCCCGGTAGTGGGCCGGCTCCAGAATGAGACCGGCCGCGTAGGCGCCGACAATGGCGGCGAGCCCGATCTCGGCGGCGAGCCAGGACAGAAGGAAGCAGAAGGCGAGCGCGATCACGAGGAGGACACTCTCGCCGCGAAGTCGTGCGCCGGCGGCGAAGAGCCGAGGCGAGATGGCGAGCCCCAGCCAGAGGGCCCCGACCAGAAAGAGAGCGGCCTTGCCGAGCACGAGACCGATCGCCCCGATCGACAGGCTGGTGCCGGTGTCCGCCGCGGTGATGAGGCCGGCCACGACCGCCAGGATGACGAGCCCGAGCACGTCGTCGATCACTGCGGCGCCGAGGATGATGCGGGCCTCGGCCGACTGGCTGCGCCCGAGATCGCGGAAGACGCGAGCCGTGATGCCGACACTGGTGGCGGTGAGAATGGCGCCCAGGAAGAGGTGTACGTACACGCTGTGGCCGGGCAGCAGCGCGGCACCTACCGCCCAGCCAAGGAGCCAGGGAACGACGACGCCGAGCACGGCGACCAGGAGCGCGCGGCCACCCACATGCAGCATCTCCCGCACAGTGGACTCGAGGCCCACCTCGAACAGGAGAATGATGACGCCGAGGCGCGCGAGGACGTCGATCGTGCGGTCGCTCTTGATCGGCTCGAGCCAGTCCACGCCTGAGAGACCCAGATTGCCGAGCACGATCCCCACGAGCAGCTCGCCGAGTACAGCGGGCTGACCGATCCGCTGAGCGACATGCCCGCCCAGCTTGGCGGCAACCAGAATGACCGCGAGAGCGAGCGCGACGAAGGCGACGGGGTCGGAATGCATGGCGATGAACCGTGGCCAGTCAGGAGGGAACGGTGAGAGGTGAACAGTGAACGGTGAACAGTGAACAGGGGGCTCCGGTTACGCGAGGAGCCCCCCGTTCACTGTTCACTGTTTACCAACTACTGCGATCAGGTCCCCAACGGGCTGCACCCGCTTTCCTGCCCCAGCGCCCGACACTCGTCGTCGGGAATCAAGAGCCGAGTCGGCACGGTGCTGGCGCCAAAGTTCGGGTTCGCATTCGGCGGCGGGCTGTTGGAGAAGCCCGGCGGGATCGGGATGGTGCCGAGGAGGCCATACCGACGGGCGTCCACCCAGGTAGCACCCTGCTCCCAGAGCAACGAGTACTTCCGGTTGTAAAGCAGCTCGGCGATTGCCTGCTGCGGGGTCCCGAGCGATCCCAGGGGGTCGAGCCCGCCGGAATTGACCCGGATGTAGTTGATGTCGGTGAGCGCTGCGCCGAGGTTGCCGAGGCCGATGTTGGCCTCCGCCTCCAGCAGGTTCAGCTCCTCGTTCCGGATCGCCGGAATGTTGTGGTTCGGGTCCGCCTGGCCCCCGGTCAGATAGTTCGTGAACTTGAGCGTGCCGGTGATCGCGATGCCGCCCACCGACTGCGGAGCGGACGCCGTTTCCGCCGCCGTCTTGCTGAGGATCCGTGCGTCGCGCAGGACGCCGCCGGTCTGGAACTGGGCCGACGTCACGAGGTCGGGCAGGGCGAAGTAGGTCGGCGCGTCGAGCGCATCGGACAGCGTGTTCTGGAGATCGCCCGCGCCCGCCGAGTAGTCGTAGTACACCCCCGTCTGGAACTGGGCCGCGGTCCTGAGACCGCCGAATGCGGGGGCGGCGGCCGCGACGGCCACGAGCGCCGCGTTGTAGCACGCCGTGGCGCCACAGGTCGAGTTAAGCGCCGTAGCCCGATAGAGATACGCCTTGGCCGCCACGGCCCGATTGAACCCGAGGAATGTGGCGGGTGTGGCGAAGCCGGTGAAGCCCGCCGGCAGCGGGAACGGGAAGGCCGCTGCTCCCGCCGTGGTCAGATCGCTCTGAGCGTCGTTCAGCGTGCCGATGATGTACCCGTACACGCTGTCTTCGCTCACGAACGGCGCGGGTGGGTCGGTGATCGGGTGGTCCACATCGACCGGCGCGCCGAGCGACCCGTGGGACGTGACGACATAGAGGAACGTCAGTGCCTTGAGCGTCTTGGCAAAGCCGAGCGAGGCCGAGACCTCGCCGGCCGAGAGGCCCTCGGCACCGGGCACCGAGGCCGCCTTGGGCGCGGCATCGATGTAGGTGTTCGCGTTACGGATCTCCCGGTACGGGTTGGTCCAGATGGCCGCCCCGAAACCGGTACCCGACAGCGGACCGAAATACGGCTCCTGGTAGTCGGGCTGGTTGTTGCCCGAGAGGTTGATGCCCTCACGACCCATCGAGCCCAGGCGCCAGATGTAGCTGACCATGTCGAACCGGATGCCGATCAGCAGGCCCGTCGCCGCGGCGGAGAGCTTGGTGCGGGTGGGATTGTTCACCAAGTCGTCCAGCGTGGGCTGGTTCGGGTTGGTGACGTTGAAGTCGCCGCAGGCCCCGACGAAGAGGGCACCCGCGAGAGAAGCAACCGCCGTCAGGCGGCGCAGTGCGCGTGTCCGCATGGTCAGAACCCCACAGAGACGTTGAAGAGGAAGCTGCGCATCGGCGGATAGGGCCCGAGATCGATGTTCCGGACGATAGGCTGCTGGCCGTAGTTACTGACCTCCGGGTCGTACCCGAAGTAGTTGGTGAAGAGCAGTAGATTGCGTCCGGTCACGCTCACGCGAAGATCGCTCGCGCCGAAGATCGAACGCGCCCAGCGCCGCGGCAGCGCGATGCCGAGGGACACTTCGCGGAGCTTCAGGAAGCTGGTGGACTGCACGAACGGCCGGGCGTCGCCGGTGCTGTTGCACGAGTCGAAGCCGTACTGGCCGCGCGGGCGTACGGTTCCGTCCGGGTTGGTGACATTCGGCCCATCGAAGTCGGGCGACAGTCCGTTACAGTCGTACAGGGACAGCGTCTGGTTCTGAGCTACACCGCCCTGCTGCCAGTCCCACAGGAACGAGAAGAACACGTTCCCGACGGTGAAGTCGTTCGAGAGGGACAGCGTGAAGTTGGGCTGCGCATCGCCCAGGAAGACGGTCTGGAGAATGCCGTTCTGATCGGGCACCTGACCCACGATCTGCTGGATCGGGCGTCCCTGCTGCACCAGGAACTCGCCGAAGGACAGGCCGAACCCGGCGTTCTGCGGCCGGAAGCTGGTGATCCCGCCCGGCAGCGTGTCGACGTTCGACCGCACCCGGTTGAACGTGGACCGGAGCAGCCAGCTGAAATTCTTCTTCTGTACCGGGCTCACGCCCACGGCGATCTCGATGCCAGAGTTCCGGAACTGGCCGCCGTTCACCAGCTCCTGGTTAAATCCGGTGGAGGGCGCCGGCGTCAGGTTGAGCAGCAGGTTGGTCGTGCGGCGGTGGAACGCCGTAACCTCGAAGGTGGCTCGCCCCTGCGCGAACGAGGCGTCGAACCCGCCCTCGAACTCCTTGATGCGCTCCGGCTGGATGAGCGAGTTGCCCGCGGTCTGACCCACCTGGGTCCCGATGGCCCCGGCAATCGTGGCGCCGCCCTGGAGAGTCGTGAACTTCTGGCCGAACAACGGCTGGTTGCCGGTCTCGCCGTAGGCCCCGCGGATCTTGAGGTCACTCCCCTGCCCGAAGAGGTTGGCGAAGCGGTACGCGGCCGAGGCCTTGGGGAAGAGGTAGTACTTGCCGTCATCGCCGTTGGCGCTCGACTTCTCCGCGCGCACGCCACCGGCGAGCTGGAGCCGGTCGTGGAAGAGGCCCAGCTCCTCCTGCCCGTAGAACGCCAGCGTCCGTTCGGTGGTCCGCAACTCGAACTGCTGGCCCAGCGTGGCGCCCTGATCGATGTTGGTCTGCCCCGGCAGCAGCCCTTGGGCGACGACCTGCGCCCGGTTGAGATTACGGTCCTCGTATTGCGCGCCGACCGAGGTCGTGGCATGCCAGGCCCCGCCCCCCGGCGAATACGTGTGGATCGCGTTCGCGTTCCAGTTGAGGAACCGGCTGTCGCCGTTCGCGAGGGACGAGACGCCCGGCAGCGCGTTCGATGCCTGCCAGAACAGCTCCGGGGGTGCGATGACCGTCGCTTTCTGGGTGAAGAGGTCGGCACCGCCGGCGGCGATCAGCCGGAGGCTCGAGTGCTCGGTGGTGAGCGCCTGGAACGATAGGTTGGCACCGCCCGTGAACCGAATCACCTGTTCGTCGTTGGTCGACAGCTGCGCCGTCTGGAGCGGGTTGCTCTGGAGGTACGTCTGCTGCAGCCGGTGGTACGACCCATCCGGGTTGAGCAGCGGGAGGAAACTCGGGATGTAGGCGAGCGCGTAGGTAACGCTGCCGCCGTTGTTGTCGTTGTTGGTGATGCCCCGGTCCGTCTGGTTCCGGGTGAACGCACTCGTCACCTGCAGATTGAGCCGCTTGGCGAGCTGCTGCTCCAGATTGACCCGGACGGTCTGCTTCTTGGCGAACGTGTTGTCGATGATGCCGGGGTTGTCGGTCCAGCCGCCCGAGATGTAGTACTTGGTGTTCTCGTCGCCGCCGCTCACGTCCGCCAGCGTCTCCCAGGCGAACGGCTTGTTGCCGGCCACCTCACCGATCAGGTCGTTGTTCGGCAGCTGCCCGTTGACCTCGTACGAGCGAACGGTAGCGCTGTCGATCTTCGGCGTTGCGCTCGCACTAAAAGTGGCCAGCGCGCTGGAGTCGGAGAAGGCCCGCTGTCCGGGCCCGCGCAGCAAGCTGGCGAAGCCGAAGCGCTGGGTAATGTTGACCTTGGGCCTGCCCACCCGCCCCTTGTTGGTCGTGATGATCACGACCCCGTTGGCGGCCTTCGACCCGTAGATCGACGACGCGGCGGCGCCCTTCAGCACCTCCACCGACGCGATGTCGCTCGGGTTCAGGTCCGCCAGCCGGTTCACGGCGTCGTCCTGCAGCTCGCCGCGACCACGGTTGGAGGAGCTGCCGGTCGCACTGAAGAGACCGGAGGGCAGCGTGTTGTTGCTGTAGAGCACGCCGTCGACCACGAACAGCGGATCGCTCGAGCCGATGGCGGTGTTGGCGCCGCGGACGCGGATCTGGAGACCGCCGCCGGGACCGCCCGAGTTCTGCTCGATGTGGGCGCCGGCCAGCTTGCCCTGGAGCGCCTGATCGAGCGTGGCCGCCTGGACCTGCTTCAGGTCTTCGCTGGTGACGATGGCCGTGGACGTGGTGGCGTTCCGCCGCTCGACCCCGGTCTGCTGGCCCGACACCACCAGCTCTTCCAGCTTGAAGATGTCTTCGCTCATGGTCACGTCCGCGGTCTCTTGACCCGCCGCAACCACGACGTCGACGCTGCGGTAGCCGATGGCCCTGACGGTGAGTTTCACCTCGCCGGGCGCGATTGTGATGCTGTATCGCCCCTGACCGTTGGTCCTGGCCGCGGCGCGGGGTCCGCCGCCGGCCACCGAGATCGCCGCTTCGGCGATCGGTTGTCCACCGTTTGCCCGTGTGACGGTGCCCGAGACCTCCCGCTCCTGGGCCAGCGCCGATCCCGCCGCGCCGACCAGCGTCGCGAGCACTGTCGTCCAAACACGCAATCTGCGCACTGGTCCTCCTGCTGTGATGGGAATGCGTCCCGAGAGACCCGCGACCGACCGGTCGGGGTTAGTGCATTGAATCACCGCGCGTTGGCGGCGCGCGTACCAAGGCCTGCCCGAGCGAACGTTCGGCCAAAAGCAGCGATCGCATGAGATCGAGCTTGGCGTAAGAGGCTTTCGATTGGCTGCGAGTGCGTCAGACCCGGGGGAACGACAGCGTACTATACAGTTTCGCGCGACGACGTGCCAGACCGGGGGTGCTGGTGTACAGGAAATACACACCTCTCACTTCCCAAACTCCGCCCCCCGCCGCTCCCGCCCCACGGCCGCCATCGCCGCCGCGAACCCGAACACCGTCACCGCCGTGAGCGCCATCGACTGTGCGTAGCTCGCATGCGCGGCGAACAAGGCCTCGACGTACACCACCGAGCTGGCCAGCAGCACCCCGCACTGATAGGCGAACCCCGGCAGGAAGCCGCGCACCGCGTCGGGCGACAGCTCGGTGATGTGCACGGGGATCACGCCCCAGGCGCCCTGCACCATGAACTGCATGATGAACGCCCCCGCCACCAGCAACGCCAGCGACGGCGCAAACGCCCAGAGCGGAATCACCAGGATCGCGAGACCGAGCGCCAGGACGATCGTGCGCCGGCGGCCGATCCGGTCGGACCGGAGACCGAAGACGACGCCGCCGCTGATCGCGCCGATCATCGAGAACGCCGTGACCGCCGCCCGTGCCTTCGGCCCGAGCCCCCACTCGCGTTGGAGGAAGGTGGGATACATGTCCTGCGTGCCGTGGGACGCGAAATTCATCCCGGCCATCAGGAACATGAGATAGAGAAACAGGCGCCAGTTGCTCCAGATTGCCCGGCCCAGGTCCCGCCAGCCTTCGTGCCGGGTCCGTTCCCAGACCTCCGACTCCCTCACCCGGAACCGGACGAACAGCGCCACCAGCGCGGGCAGCCCGCCGATGAAAAACATCGGTCGCCAGCCGAAGCGGGGAAACACGACGAAGAAGCAGACCGCGGCGAGGAGATAGCCCACCGCGTACCCCTGCTGAAGCAGCCCCGACAGCAGACCGCGCAGCCGGGTCGGGGCCTTCTCCATGGCGAGCGATGCCCCCACGCCCCATTCCCCGCCCATGCCGATGCCGAACAGCGCCCGGAGCACCAGGAACGTGCGGTAGTCGGGCGCGAGACCGGACAGCACCTCGACCACGGAGTAGAAGACCAGGTCGAGCATGAGCGGCAGGCGCCGGCCATAGCGGTCCGCGAGCAGGCCGAAGATGAACGCCCCGACCGGCCGGAACGCGAGCGTGACCGTGATCGACAGCGCGATCGCGGCGTCGGTGGTGCCGAAGTCCTTGGCGATGGCGGTGAGCGCGAAGACGACGAGGAAGAAATCGAAGGCGTCGAGCGTCCAACCGAGGAATGCCGCGAGGACCGCCGCCCGATGATCGCTCTCGCCGGGTGCGGTCACTCGATGGCGGTATCGGCGTGGACGAAATGCGCCACCGCCGGCAGCCCCTCGCCGCGGTGATAGTGACGGGCGGCTGCCTCGATTGCGAGATCGGCCCTGGTGGCTCGGGCGTGCTGGCGGAGGTGCTCGCCCCACGATTCGACCACGAAGGTCTCGATCCAGCGCCAGGGATCGGCGGTGTCCTGGAAAAGCCCCCAGGTCACCGCGCCGTCCCGGCGGCGCAGTTGACCGACGTCGTGCATTGCCCGGGTGAACGCGACCGCATCCTCCGGGGCCACGCGATAGTCCACCGTCACCAGGACCGGGCCGTCGTCCTGATGGAGGTTGCCGGCGACCACCGGGTCGCGCCAGTGCCCGGACGGCGCCATGTCGAGCTCGTCGCTTGCGCCGAGACGCCACGGGATCGCCGCCGCGAAGTTGAGCAGCAGGCCGCCGGCCGCCGCGAGCAGCGCACCGGGAGGCCCCAGGCGGATGGCCACCGCGCCCCAGAGCGCCGCCCCGACCGCCATGCCCCCCATGTACATGAGCACGTACATCGAGAGCATGCGCGCCTTCACCCAGTCGGCCGAAGCTCGCTGAGTCGCGACGTTGAACGCGGGCATCACCGCGATCCACGCGATGCCGATCGTAAAGAGCGCCACGCCGGCCAGGACCGGCGCGCGGACGAGGGCCAGCGCCGCCACGCCCGTGGCGTAGACCGCGGTCGCCGTGAGCACCATGCCATCGGTCGAGATCAGGGCCTGCACCCGGGGCAGGACGGCCACGCCGGTGACGGCCCCGAGCCCGAGGCACCCAAAGAGAAGGCCGTAGCCGAGCGAGCCGAGGGCAAGCTCGTAGCGGACGAGCGCGGGCAGGAGGGCCCACGGGGCGCTCGCGAAGAGCACGAAGAGGCCGCACCGGATGAGAACCGCCTGTACCTGCGGCGCGTGGCGCAGATAGCGCCACCCCGCGGCGATCGCTCCGACGACGCGCTCGGCCGGCAGCACGCTTTCGCGCGGGCGGCTGTGCCATCGGACCAGCGCGGTGATGACGGCGGCGAACGAGACGGCGTTGAGAAGAAATACGCCGCCCGGGGTGATCGCGGCGACGAGCAGACCGCCCACGGCCGGGCCGACCGCGCGGGCGATGTTCATCGCCGCCCCGTTGAGCGAGACGGCGGCGGCCACCTGCTCCTTACCGACCAGGTCGGGCAGGGTGGCCTGCCATGCCGGCGCGGTGAGCCCGTTTCCCAGCCCCAGCACGAACGTAAAGAACAGGAGCCGGTCGGGCGTCATCGCGCCGGCGAGCGCCAGCAGACCCATGGCGGCCGCGCCGACCAGCATCCAGGTCTGCGCGACGATCAGCACCCGGCGCCGGTCCACGATGTCCGCGAGCGCGCCCGCGGGCAGCGAGAGCGCCAGCACCGGCAGGCTCGACGCGGTCTGCATGAGCGCGACGAGCAGGGTCGACGTCGTGAGCGACGTCATGAGCCAGGTCGCGGCAGTGTCGTGCATCCACGATCCGACGTTGGACGCGACCGTGGCGAGCCAGAGCGCGCGGAAGACCGGATGACGGAGCGGGTCCCAGGCGGAGGCGGCCGATGCGGGCCTCGCTGGGGTGGGGGTCGGAGCGGGCGGTGGGCTGGACGCGGCGGCGGTCATCCCGTAGCAGTGTAGGCACGTCCCAGCCGTGGCGCGAGCGTGCCCGTCCGCGTCCCCCCGGTTCCCGCCGGCGCCCAGTACCTTAGACTTCCCGCATGCGCACTACCACTCCTGTTCCCGGTTCCCCGCCGAGCGCCCGGCGCCGGTTCGGCTTCGAGACCCGCATGCTGCACGCGGGGCACATCCCGGACGCGGAGGTCGGGGCGCGGGCGGTCCCGATCTACCAGACCACGTCGTTCGTGTTCGACGACCCGGAGACCGCGGCGCAGTTGTTCGCGCTGAAACAGTACGGCAACATCTACACCCGTATCGGGAACCCGACGACCGCGGTCCTGGAGGAACGGGTCGCCTCGTTGGAGAACGCGACGGGCGCGGTGGCGACGGCCAGCGGGATGGCCGCCCAGTTCGTCACCTTCATGACGCTGCTCGAGGCCGGCGACGAGGTGGTCGCGTCCGCTCATCTGTACGGCGGCTCGGTCACCCAGCTCACCCACACGCTCCGGAAGCTCTCGGTCGACGTCCGGTTCGTGGACCCGACCCGGCTGGACGACTGGGAGCGCGCGATCGGTCCGCGCACCCGCGCGCTCTTCGGTGAGACGATCGGCAACCCGCGCGGCAGCATCCTGGATCTCGAGCCGCTGGCCGCGCTCGCGGCCGAGCGGCGGCTCCCGCTGATCGTGGACAACACGTTCGCGACGCCCTGGCTCTGCCGCCCCCTCGACTGGGGTGCCACGATCGTCGTACACTCCGCGACCAAGTTCCTGGGCGGGCACGGCACCAGCATCGGCGGCCTGCTGGCGGAGTCTGGCCGGTTCGACTACTCCGGCTTTCGCTCGATCGCCGAGCCGTCGCCGGCGTACCACGGGCTCAACTTCTACGAGAACTTCGGCCACTACGGCTTTCTGATGAAGGCGCGGGCGGAAACGGTGCGCGACACCGGCGCCTGTCTCTCGCCGATGAACGCGTTCCTGCTGCTCCAGGGGGTCGAGACGCTCTCGGTGCGGATGGAGCGGCACGTGACCAACGCGCTGGGCGTCGCGCGGTTTCTGGCGGAGCACCCCGCCGTGGCGTGGGTGGAGTACGCCGGACTCCCGGACCATCCGGAGCACGCGCTGGCCCGGAAGTACCTGGGCGGCCGGCCGGGCGCGGTCTTCGCGTTCGGGATCAAGGCGTCGGGCGGCGACGCTCGCGCGGCCGGCGCGCGTTTCATCCAGGCGTTGCAGGTCTTCTCCCACCTCGCCAACGTGGGTGACGCCCGCAGCCTCGTGATCCATCCCGCCTCGACGACGCATCAGCAGCTGAGCGACGACGAGCTGGCCCGGGGCGGCGTCGCGCCGGAGATGATCCGGCTGTCGGTCGGACTCGAAACGCTGGAGGACCTGCTGTGGGACCTGGATCAGGCCCTGCGTGCGACATCACGCTGAACACCCGGCTCACCGACGAGCAGCGCCGCCGGTTCCAGAGCGTGGAGACCATCCAGCGCCTCCTCCGGAGCGGCCGCACGATCGCCATCGTGGGCCTCAGCACCCATCCGGAGAAGGCGAGCCACTTCGTCGGGACGTACCTCCAGCACGAGGGGTACCGGATCATCCCGGTCAACCCCCACGCGAAAGAGATTCTGGGCGAGCCGGCCTATCCCACCATCGCCAGCATCCCGTTTCCGGTGGATCTTGTGGACGTGTTCCGGCCGGGCCCCGAGTGTCTCGGCCTGGCCGAGCAGGCGATTGCCGCCGGCATCCCGGCCATCTGGTTCCAGTTGCGGATCGATGCACTCGAAGCCGCGGAGCGCGCCGCGGCCGCCGGGCTCGATGTGGTGGTGGATCGATGCACCAAGATGGAGCACGGCCGCTGGGGTGGAACGCTCCACTGGGCCGGCATGAACACCGAGCTGGTGACGGCACGTAAGCGCCGCCCCGTCTCACGACCGGAGGTCTCATGATCCAGCTGATACCGCTGTTCTCGCTCGTGGTCTCCCTGGTGGCCAGCGACTCCGACGCCCAGGCGGTGATCGCCAAGTTCAAGGAAAAGGATCCCGGACTGGCCAAGACCTTCGAGGAAGCCTACGGGTACGTCGTCTTTCCGACCGTCGGCAAGGGCGGGATCGGCATCGGCGGGGCGCGAGGGAAGGGCTACGTGTACGAGCACGGCCAGCTGATCGGCCGCTCCACGCTGACCCAGGTGACGATCGGCCTCCAGCTCGGCGGCCAGGCGTACAGCGAGGTCGTGTTCCTGCGGGACAAGGACGCGATGGACAGCTTCAAGCGGGGGAAGCTCAAGCTCGACGGGCAGGCCTCCGCGGTGGCGGTGACCGCGCGCGCCGCCGTGGACGTCGGCTATCGGGGCGGCGTGGCGATCGTCACAATGGCCAAGGGTGGATTGATGTACGAGGCGTCGGTCGGCGGACAGAAGTTCTCGTTCGACCCGCTCTGACGCTGGCCGCCCGGCGGGCTAGGCCCGCGGAGCGGCGCTCGAGCCGAGTTGTTGGGCAATCGGCAGCCGGCGAATGCGCGTTCCCGTCGCGGCAAAGATGGCGTTGCACAGGGCCGGCGCGATCGGGGGCACGCCCGGCTCGCCCACGCCGCCGGGCCGCGCCTCGCTCGGTACGATGTGCACCCGGATCTCCTGCGGGGCCGAGTCGATCCGTACGACGGGGTAATCGCCGTAATTGGACTGCACCACCCGACCATTCTTGAACGTGATCTCGCTCATCAGCGCGTTGCTCAGCCCCATGATCGTGGCCCCTTCCATCTGGGCCCGCACCCGCTCGGGGTGGGCCACGAAACCCGCGTCCACCGCCACGTCCACCCGCGGAATCCGCAGCGTCCCGTCCGACTTCACCTCGACCCGGATCACCGCGGCGACGTAGGTCACGAAGCTCCGGTGTACGGCCAGTCCCCTGCCTTGCCCCTTCGGCAGGCGCCCGCCCCATCCCGCCTTCTCCGTTACCAGCTCGACCACCCCGCGGTAACGGCCGGTATCGATGGGATGATCCTCGAATTTCTCGCCGTAGTTCTGGGGCTTGCCCACGATCCCGGCCTGGGTGACGTCCAGGACGTGATCCGGGCCGAGCAGGTCGAGGATAAAGGCCCTCGCGTCCCGCCCCGCGGCATGCGCCAGCTCATCGAGGAACGAGCAGATCGCGAACGCGTGCGGGATGTTGATGACCGACCGGTACCACCCGATCCGGACGTGGCCCGCCGCCGGCCCGGCCTCCGCTCGCAGGTTGGCGATCGGGTAGGGAAAGTCGGTCATGCCCTGGCCCAGATCGCCGTCGCCCTGATACACCGCCGTTGCACTGAAGGTCGAGGCGATCGGTGGCAGCACGGAGCGATGCAGCCAGGCGGTGACCTTGCCCCGGGCATCGAGCCCGCCCTCGAGATGCTCCACCGCCACCGAGTGGTAGTAGCCGTGCTGGATGTCGTCCTCGCGGGTCCAGATCAGCTTGACCGGCGCCCTCATCTCCCGCGCCAGCAGGGCCGCTTCCACCGCGAAATCCGGCATCGATTTCCGGCCGAACGCGCCGCCGAGCAGCGTCACGTGCACGGTCACGTCGTCGATCGAGAGCCCGAGGGCGTTGGCGACCTCCTGCCGGGCCCCCTGCGGATTCTGGACGCAGGCCCAGACCTCGCAGCGTCCGTGCGCGACCACGGCGAGGGCTGCGGGCGGCTCCATCTGCGCATGCGCGAGATGGGGGATGTAGTAGTCCGCCTCGATGCGCTTCGCGGCGGCCGCGAGCGCCGCCGCGGCGTCGCCTTGATTCCGGGCTACCCTGCCCGGCATGCGCGCGGTCTGCTCCAGCTGGGCCCGATAACGCTCCGAGTCGTAGGACCCGTTGGGGCCATCGGTCCAGGTGAGCTTGAGCTTCCGACGTCCCTCCAGCGCGGCCCAGGTGTTCTTCGCGACGACGGCGACCCCGCCGACGGGCTGAAATGCCGAGGGAGGCCGTTTGCCGTTGACCCGGACGATGCGCTCGACCCCCGGCACCTTCTCCGCGTCCGCGGAGTCGACCGACGCCAGCGTGCCGCCGTACACGGGCGGGCGCACGAGCACGGCGATCTTCATCCCGTCGTGCCGGAGATCCTGGGCGTAGTGCGCGCGGCCCGTGGTCATGTCGAAGAGGTCCACACTGGGGATTTCCTTCCCCAGATAGCGGAACTCCGCAGGCTGCTTGAGCCGCACCGTGGCCTTGTCCGGCACCGGCAGTCGCTTCGCGATCGCGACCAGCGAGCCGTAGCCGGCCGTCCGGCCGCTCGGCCGGTGCGTCACTTGGTGCAGCCGCGCCTCCACCTCGGCCACGGGCACGTTCCACTGCTGCGCGGCGGCCGCCTCGAGCAAGGCGCGGGCGGTCGCCCCGGCCTGACGCAGCGGAAAGAGGAACTGCCGAAGACTGCGAGAGCCGTCGGTATCCTGCGAGCCGTAGAGCTTCTCGTCGCCGACGGCCTGCTCGACGCTGACGCGGGACCAGTCGGCCTCCAGCTCGTCGGCCACCGCCATCGCAAGCGTGGTGCGGATCCCCTGCCCCATCTCCGAGCGATGGCAGATGACGGTAACCGCGCCGCTGTCGTCGAGACGCACGTAGACAGCCGGCTCGAACGCGTTGTCGGGAATTTTCTGGGTGGGTGGGTCGCCGCTCAGGCGGCGGCAGCCGGTGCCGGCTACCGCGAACACCAGCCCGCCGGCGATCAGGCCTTCGACGAACTCTCGGCGGCGCATCAGGCGCGGATCGCTCATGCCTGGCGTCCCGTTGCCGCGGTGCGGATGGCCGCGCGGATCCGGAGATAGGTGCCGCAGCGGCAGATGTTACCCGCCATGGCGTGATCGATCTGCTCGTCGGTGGGCTTGGGGGTCTCGGCGAGGAGGGCCGCGGCCTGCATGATCTGCCCGCTCTGGCAGTACCCGCATTGCGGCACATTGTGCGCGCGCCACGCCTGCTGGACCGGATGGTTGCCGTCCGGGCTCAACCCCTCGATCGTGACGACGCTCTTGCCCTCGGCCGCCGACACCGGGACCACACAGGCCCGTACGGCATGCCCATCGAGATGAACGGTACACGCGCCGCACGCGGCGATCCCGCAGGCGAACTTGGTACCGGTCAGGCCCAGCTCGTCGCGCAGATACCAGAGGAGCGGTGTGGCTGCGTCACCGGCAAAGCTATGCTCGACTCCGTTTATCCGAACCGTCAGCATCAGTCCTCCCGGGGAACCCAACAGACCGTGCGCGAACTGGCGCAGGTCTGTTGGGAAGAAAACCGGGGCGACGGGCGACGGGAAGCGCCCGGATGACCTAACGCGCGGGCCCCGTGCGCTCCGCGCGGACGGTGTCCCCTTCGCTCCGCACCAGCACGAGGCGCGGCGTGCCGACCCGCGCGTTCTCGACCGTGACCCGCTCCAGCGTCTCCATCGAGAACGTCGAGTCATCGATGGCGATGAGGGGACGCGGCGGATAGGGGACACGACGGAAGACGAGTCCGCCGTGCTTGACGGTAAGCATTCGCTCGCCGTAGCTGCCCACGTACCGTGCGAGCAGCGCAGCCGGCACGCGATGCGGGTGGGCGCGCGCCGTCAGGAGGTCGACCGTGAGCGCGAGCGTGCGCTTCCGGACCGGATCGGTCTCACGAGTGGCGATGGCCTTGAGCGCCAGGATGTGCGCCAGGTCGAGCGCACTGTCGGGATCGACGGCCACGTCAGGCTGCACGCCGACCCGCTCCCACTCGCGACCGGTTCGCGGATCCATCACCCGGGTATAGGAGATGGACGCCACAAAGCCGTGGCCGATGTCGACGAACGCGTTGTTGTGCCCGGCGCCGGCCGTGCGCGCGCCCACCAGCGTGGCCCGGCCAAGGTTGTGGAGCACGAAGACGAAGTCCTCGCCCGCCGACGCGGTACCGCCGCTCGTCAGAATGAAGATCGGGACGTCCGGGCGCCGGGTGCCGGTCACCTTCCCGATCGTCCAGCGGACCGCCGAATCGCCCGCGGAGCGGTTCACGATCTTCAGGCTGGGGACGGTGTCCGGGCCGGTGAAGTGGCTGATGATCCAGTTGCTCATGTCCCCGCTGCCGCCCGGCATCTCGCGGAGGTCGAAGATCATGGCGTCGGTCCGCTCCAGGAACACGAGCGCCGCATTCGCCGTGGCAAACGCCTCCGGGCCGTCGTAGAAGCCCCGCACGTCGAGATAGCCGACGTTGCCCTCGAGCCGAGCCGCCCGCTCGAGGCCGAAGTTCTGCGCCCGCAGGTCCGCGAGCATAGCGGGCGTGGGCGCCGGCTCGTCGGCGGGGAGCGTTCCGGGCGGGCTGGGACGCGGGGTCGGCAGTCCGCCGAGTCCGGGATGGAAGGCGGGGAACCCGGGCGCGAACCGGACGCCCAGGTGCCGGTCGCCGTTCACCGCGCGAAGGTCCTCCGAGAGCGCATTGCCGAACTGATTCGGGTCGGTCAGGCGGTCATAGGCACCCGAGGCCAGCCGGTCATGCAGGCCCCGGGCGATGAGCCGGCCGGTGTCGGCGTCCACGTACAGCTGCTCCAGCTGCGCCGCGAGCGTGTCCACGACCTCGCGACGGACGGCCGCGTCGAGGATTGTGCCCGCGGGCGCGGACGGCGCCATGGGCTGCGCATGCTGCGCGGCGACGGCGCCGGGGAGCGCGAGCAGGATGAGGGTGAGGCCGATGCGGCGGCGGCGAAGGGAGCGGGACACGGTGACACCTCCACGGGGATGGACCGGGCGCGGATCCCGCGCCCCAAAGGAGCTTGAATTGTATACGATTTTTGTATACGATATGTTTCGGCTCATGCCAGCGCCAGCTCCCCGGCCCCCGCACCGGCCCCGCGCCGCCGCCCCGGTCCACGCCCGTCTCCGCGACCTCATCGTCCGGGGGCGCCTCCCGCCGGGCGCGCGCGTCACCGAGGCCGGCATC
>CAZFKN010000063.1:0-17869 GCA_964519805.1 uncultured Gemmatimonadaceae bacterium | reverse complement strand
TCGCTTAGCATCGTCGTTGATATTCCTGCGCCGGCGGACCGGGTCTGGGCGGTCATGGCGGATGTCGAGCGATGGCCGGAGTGGACGCCGACAGTAACCCGGCTCCAGCGGCTCGATCGCGGTCCGTTCGCCGTCGGGAGCCGAGTTCGGATCCGACAGCCGAAACTCCCAGCGGCAGTGTGGGAGGTGTCGGAGCTGCACAAGGGACGAAGCTTCACTTGGGTCAGTGGAAGGCCCGGGATTCGCGTGACAGCGGAGCATGGCGTCGAGCCCACGGCCCGCGGCACCCGAGCCACGCTCTCGGTACGATTCTCGGGGGTCCTGGCTCCGCTGGTTGCCCGGCTGACGGGGAAGCTCACTCAGCGCTACCTGGCGCTCGAGGCGAAGGCTCTGAGCGACCGGAGCACCGGCAGCCTCGGGTCCGGGGTGAGCCCTGGAGCCGGGGCTGCCTAACCAGCGCTTGCGCGGCCACGCGGGGCGTTAGAGGGCAACGGACCTCCTGCTCGAGGGCCGAATGACACACGGCAGTTTCAAGGATCGCTTAGCCAATCCTTGGGTCGATAAGAGCATTGCCATCGTGGCCACGATCCCATTCGTCATCGAGTTGTACCACCGCTGGGTGGTAGGACACGTGAACTTTCCCCGCGCCCTCCTCGGCATCCAGCTCCTCGTGATCATCGTCGTAATGGTTATGCGCAGTGCACCAGTTCGGGTAACCCCCAATCCTTGGTACTGGCTTCTGGCCTTTGTGACGACCTATGCGACACTCGGCTTTTCGGCCTATGCCGAGCCAGGAGCTACGCTGATCTCGCCCCTGCTCGGGAACGGCCTCGCGATCCTGTCGGCGATCATCATTGTCTACTCGTTGCTGAGCCTTGGCAGGAACATCGGCTTCGTTCCAGCGCAGCGGCGGCTGGTCACTCGAGGCGCATATCGTTTCGTTAGGCATCCGATTTACACCGGCACGTTCATTTCCCTGTTCGCGTTTGTTCTGCGCGCCTTTTCACCTCTAAACCTGGCCATCGCCCTAGGTCTCATCGCCGCCCTCATGCTCCGAGGCGTCGTAGAAGAGCGCTTCTTGCGGGAGGATCCGGCATACTCCGCGTACCTCGCGGAGGTCCGGTGGCGATGGCTTCCCGGGATTGGTTAGGGACAGATGACCTGACTCGCGCGCCTGGAGGCGGGCCGGGAAGCGGCGGCCGCCGAGTTGGTGGGTAGGATTGCCCTGGGTCCGTGCGTGTGAGGTCCATCTCCGTCTCCGGCAGCTAGGTTCTTCCCATGCACCGAGTCCGTGCCGGCACCGCGACCTGTGCCCTGTGCCACCAGGCCCTCCGCCCCGACGCGGACGCGGTCGTGACACCGGACTTTCTGGCCGACGAGGCGGATCCCTTCTTTCCGTTCTCCGACGCCACCATGCACCGCGCCTGCTTCGTCGTGTGGGACCGGCGCAAGACGTTCATCGCGCGCTTCAATCGGGTCGCCCGGCGTTTCGCCGCTGAGGACGGCGCCCACCTCCAGATGAGCAGCGAGGGAGAGCTGGTACGGCGACCATGACCCACGACGGAGTCGAGATGAGACGGGCATTGCTCGGCAGTGTCGTGCCGATCGCACTGTTCTCCGTTCTCCCCACGCTGCTATCGGCTCAGTCGCCGCGGCCGGCGCAGATCATTCTGATCCGCCACGCCGAAAAGCCGCCCGATCCGGACAACCCACATCTCTCGCCCGCGGGCGTGAAACGCGCCGGACAGCTCGTGTCCTTCATCACGACCGATCCAGCGATGGCCAGATTCGGGTTGCCGGTGGCGGTGTTCGCGACTCAGGCCACGAAGCACGACAACGGACAGCGCACCCAGGAAACGGTTGCGCCGCTGGCCCGCGCGCTCAAGCTGCCGGTGCAGACTCCCTACCTCGCCAAGGATTACGCCGCGCTGGCCACGGTGGTTCTCGCAACGCCGGCGTACGCCGGGAAGACCGTGCTCATCTGCTGGAACCATGACGAGATCCCGCCGCTGGCGGCGGCCCTCGGTGTCACACCCGAACCGCCGAAGTGGAAGGGGAGCGTGTTCGACCAGGTGTACGTCATTTCGTACCGCGACGGTCAGGCGCGGCTGGTGACGACCCGATACGACAGCAGGTAGGTGGCCGGGGCCGCTTCGTCAGGGAGGAATCGTCCGCAGGATGCCGGTTGACAACGAGCTCTACGACCGCCTCGCGGCGACCTGGTGGGACCCGGAGGGGTTTCTCCACGTCCTCCGCGCCCTGAACCCCGCCCGCTTCGGCTACATGCGCCGGGTGCTGCTCGAGGAGTTGCGTCTCGTGCCGGCAGGCCGCGGGGCGCTCGACGTGGGCTGTGGGGGTGGCCTCCTGGCCGAGGAATTTGCACGGTTGGGCTTCGCGGTGACGGGGGTAGATCCGTCCGCCCGCTCCCTGGAAGCGGCCCGGGCGCACGCCGCCGAGGCCGGCCTCAGCATCGAATACCGCCAGGCGAGCGGCGAAGCCCTGCCCTTCGCCGACGGCACCTTCGACGTGGTCTACTGCTGTGACGTCCTCGAACACGTCACCGACCTGGCTCGGGTGATCTCGGAGAGCGCCCGGGTTCTCAAGCCCGGCGGGGTGTACCTCTATGACACGATCAATCGCACGCCCCAAAGCAAGCTCATTGTGATCAAGCTCTTCCAGGAATGGGGGTGGACCAGCTTCATGCCCCCGCGCCTGCACGACTGGCATATGTTCATCCGCCCCAGCGAGCTCGTGCGCTTGCTCGAACAGCAGGGCCTCCGGCCCGGGCGAGTGCGCGGCCTCAAGCCTCGCGCCAACCCGGTCACCATCCTGCGCGCACTTCGGGCCCGGAAGTTGGGCCGGCTGAGCTACCGGGACGCGGTGGAGCTGATCGATCTGGGGGAGAGCACGGACACCTCCGTGCTCTACTTGGGCTATGCGCAGAAGGCCGCGTCGACTGCCGGCCCAGCAACCATGTAGCTAGCTGAGCCGCGCCGCCTAACCAGCGCATGCAGCTGATCCGCATTCTCGTTATGCGGCATGAACTGGAATACTACCGGAGCACCGGCGATGGGCATCGCAAGCGTCGGCCATGCAGTCTTTGCTGCGACGATGGTCGCCCTCGGAATCGTGGGCCTGATCCAGGGCGATTTCACCCCGACCTGGACGGGCGTGCCCAAGGGTGTTCCCGCCCGCGTGGTACTCGTCTATCTCTGCGCCCTCATCTCTCTGGTATCTGGCATAGGCCTGCTCTGGCGGCGCGAAGCCGTCGCTGCTTCCCGATTGCTGCTCACCTATCTCGTGGTATGGCTGCTGCTCTTCCGGGTGTCTCACCTCTTCCGCGCTCCGACTACCCTGGATACGTGGTGGGCCTGCGGTGACACCGCGGTGATGACGGCGGCCGCCTGGGTACTCTATGCCTGGTTGGCCGGTGACCGGGAGCAGCAGCGCCTCCGTTTCGCCACCGGCGACAAGGGTTTGCGCATCGCGAGGGTGCTCTACGGCCTGGCCTTGATCCCCTTCGGCGTAGCGCACTTCACCAATCTCAACGAGACCGCCGCGCTGGTGCCTGGCTGGATGCCATGGCACGTGGCCAGCGCGTACGTCACCGGCTCTGCCTTCATCGCGGCGGGCCTGGCGGTGCTCATCGGCCTGTATGCACGGCTGGCAGCCAGCCTCTCGGCGTTGCAGCTGGGCCTCTTCACGCTGCTGGTGTGGGGACCCACCATCGTGGCAGGCCCCAACGCCTTCCAATGGAGCGAGTTCCTCGACTCCTGGGCGTTGACCGCCGGCGCTTGGGTGGTGGCGGATTCCTACCGCGGCATCCCGTGGCTCGCCGTGGGCAAGCGCTAGCGCCGAGTCGTTAGGCCGGAGCCAGAAAGATTTCGACTCCAACGGAGCGCCCTTGACATGCAAGGCATTACTTGCTTATTATTTTCGGCAAGTACCTACTTGCCTTTTACATCTTCATGGAGGAGCGCATCCCCGACACCGACCTGCTGTTCAGGGCCCTGGCCGATCCCAGCCGGCGCAAGCTGCTGGACCTGCTGCACGCCCATGACGGCCGCACCTTGAACGAGTTGTGCGAGCACCTCGACATGACGCGCCAGGGGGTGACGCAGCACTTGGACCTGCTCGAGGCCGCAAACCTGGTTGCCACCGTCCGGCGTGGCCGCGAAAAGCTGCATTTCCTCAACCCGGTGCCGCTTCAGCAGATCTACGAGCGCTGGATCGCCAAGTTCGAGAAGCCGCGCCTCAAAGCACTGCACGATCTCAAACGACGACTGGAGACGACCAATGGCTAGATCAACCTTCGTCTACGTGACCTACATCCGCACCACGCCGGAGAAGCTCTGGTCAGCGCTGACCGACGACGTGGAGTTCATGAAGCAGTACTGGTTCGGCAATCACTGCGAAAGCCAGTGGACGCCGGGATCCTCGTGGAAGATGGTGTCCGGCGACGGTCAGATCCTCGACGCCGGCGAGATCGTCGAGGCCGAGCCGCCACGGCGCTTAGTGATCCGCTGGCAGCACCAGAACAAGCCCGAGCTCAAGGCCGAAGGCGAGTCGCAATGCACGATGGAACTGGAACCCAGTGGAACGGCGGTCAAGCTCTCCATCACCCACACCATCGAGCGCGAACCCTCGAAATTCATCGCGGCGGTGTCCGGCGGCTGGCCGAAGGTCATCTCCAACCTGAAGTCCCTGCTGGAGACCGGCTCCACCGTTCTGCAGGACCCGTACCCGACGGGCAATCAGCGCTCGATGCTTGCGGCCAGCCGCTGACACCCCAATGATGGCGCACCGGCGCTTGGCGCTCGTCGGCTCCAATTGGTTCATCGACCGGGAGGACACGCTATGCGGACCGCAAGCTTCCTTCTCCTTTTCGCGGCGGCGCTGATCGCCGTGCCTGCGGGCGCTCAGTCGCAAGGGGGCGGCTCCTCGCGGCCGAAGGCTGCGAGTAGGGATTCGAACAGCGAGGCTGCCATTCGCCAGTGGGTGGACCGTTGGGCGAAGGCCTTCCGGGGCCACGATCTGGACGGAATCATGGCGCTCTACGCCCCCGAGGTCGTCGCCTACGATGTGGTTCCGCCGCTCCAGTTCAGCGGACGGGAGGCCTATCGCAAGGACTACGCCGAGTTTCTCGCCCAGTACGACGGCCCGATCGACGTCGAAATGCGCGAGCTACGCATCCTGGTCGACGGCAACCTGGCCTATGCGGCGGGGCTAGAGCGCATCGGCGGCGTGCTCAAAGGCGGGCAGCGCTCCGACGTCTGGGTCCGCTTTACCAGCATCTTTCGCCGGCGCGGGGGACGGTGGCTCGATATCCACGATCACGTCTCCGTGCCGGCTGATTTCGGGAGCGGGAAGGCGGTTTTGGATCTCAAGCCCTGACGCTGCCGGGCGCCTAACCCGCGCATGCAGCTGCCGGGCGCGGACCATACAGGCTCCGTTTCCCTTTGATGTCCCTGGGACCAGCGGACCGTAGATTCGGAATGGCGGGCGCTTCGCCCGCAGAGCCGACACCGAGTTCTATCCGGCATCACAGGCGGATATTTCCATCACCGGACATTCCCTTGTGCGGCGTTCGGTGGGCGGTAGGTTCCCCCCCATTCCCGCATGATCACCCATCTGAGACTGGAGATCTTATGACCCCTCGTATCGCAGCGGGCCTTCTCGCGTTGGCCCTCGCGGCCCCGATCCCGGCGTTTGCGCAGGCCGGCGACCTGCGGGCCCAAATCGGAAAGATGGATCAGGCCTGGCAGGCAGCCTACAACGCGGGTGACGCGGCTCGTCTGACGGCACTCTACACGCAGGACGCCAAGCTCATGGCGCCCGGAGCTGAACCAGTCTCCGGCCGCTCGGCCATCCAGGCTCTCTTCGCAGCGGATATAGCCAGGGGCGCCAAGAACACACTGACTTCTGGAGACGTCACGGGTTTCGGTGACTTCGCTCTCGAGACGGGCGGCTGGGTGGCAAAGGCGGCCGATGGCAAGCATCTGGACCATGGGACGTACATGACATTGTACAAGAAGGTGGACGGTGCATGGAAGATTTACCGGGACACTTGGAACAGCAGCATGAACAAGTAGGCGCCCGCAGCTGATGCGCAGTGTCGTTAGGTGGCAGGACGTGCGACAGTCGATGACAGTCGATGATCGGAGCTCCGGAGATGCCGTGCGCGGTCGCGTCGTACAACTTCATCTGAAGCCCAAGCAGGGTCGGGCTCGCGGCCTACCCAAGCGGGCGGTCCCCCAACTCACCATCACGCCCGAGGGCGTGCAAGGTGACTTCAATCGTTGGCGGACCGAGCAAGCCAACGGAGACCCGGATCAAGCCGTGCTCGTCCTGAGCGAGGAGATCCTGTCCGCCGTGCGGGCCGAAGGCTGGGCCGTCGAGGCCGGCCATTTGGGGGAGAACCTGACCCTGGCGGGCCTGCCCCCCGACGCCTTTCAGCCGGGAGCGCGGCTGCACATCGGCGATGTCGTGCTCGAGCTGAGCAAACCCTGCGATCCGTGCACGGTCCTCTACACCCTCCCCTACGTGGGCGCCGAGCGGGGACCGGCGTTCCTGCGGACGCTGCAGAATCGGCGGGGGTGGTTTGCCCGAGTCATCCAAGGCGGGGAAGTCCGACCAGACATGGTAGTGCACATGCCGATGCGCCGAGTCGTTAGGCCGCAGCCATCGTCATGATCCACCTGTCTCGCGGGTAATCGAGCTCACCCAAGGCTTCGCGCTCGCTGGGATCGCGTACCGCGTCGCGGTTGCCCAATGAGAGTGGAGCTCGGCAGCCCGCCCGCGGCCTAACCTGCGCATGCCGGTAACCGCACGATGAGCTTGCGGATCAAGCGCGCATACGAGCCCGTCGCCGCGAGTGACGGCGAGCGCATCCTGGTGGATCGCCTCTGGCCGCGAGGCCTCAGCAAGAAGGACGCCGCCATCGATCGCTGGGCCCGCGAGGTCGCGCCCAGTACCGCGCTCCGGCGCTGGTTCGCGCACGACCCCGCCAAGTGGCTAGAGTTCAAGCGGCGCTACTTCGCCGAGCTCCGGGCGGCCGGCCAAGTTGTTCGGGAGCTCGCCGACCGTGCCCGGCGGCGGCGCGTCACACTGGTCTACGGGGCAAGAGACGAGCAGCACAACGACGCGGTGGCTCTGCGGGAATACCTGCGACGTCGCTATCGCGTCTAGCGGTGTGGTCGGCAGCGCCTGACACGCGCAGGCAGTGGTGGGCAGAGTCGTCAGGCGGCACGGTTCTGGCCCCAGCGCCGGAAGACGAGGGCACTGATGGCGATCTGGACATTCGAGCCAGGCCATACCGCTGCAGAGTTCCGGGCGCGGCACATGATGGTGACGTACGTTCGGGGCGCCTTCAAGAACGTGCACGGCACGCTGAATTTCGATCCGGAAGATCCACGACTGTCCTCCGTCGAGGCAACGATCGACGCGGGCGGGATCTGGACGGGTGAGCCCCAGCGGGACGCCCATCTGCGCAGCGCCGACTTTCTCGACGTGGAGCACTATCCGCAGATCACCTACAGAGGCGCGCACGTGGAGCTGATCGGGGATCACGATTACATCGTCAGCGGCGAGCTCACGATCCGGGGCGTCACCGGATCAGTCCCCCTCAGGGTGATCTATCTCGGTCAATGGCAAACACCGTGGTGGGAACAGCAGGCCGGAGAATGGATAGACAAGGGACCACGATTGCGAGCGGGCTTTGTGGCGACGACAGAGATCAATCGTCAGGACTTCGGCGTGAGGTGGAACGATACCATGGACAAAGGGGGAGTCGTTGTTGGTGACACGGTGTCGATCACAATCGACGCAGAGGCAGTTTGGGAGAAGGATTGAGGCCGTCCGTGCCGCCAAACCTGCGCAGGCAGCTCAAGCTAGCCATCGTGGTCTGGCTCCTGCCGCGCTTGATCGCCAGCGCCGTGGTCGCCCAGGAGCCGGCTCCTGCCGGCGCTACCAACCGCGTCGCCGGGTTGGGCTTCACCATCGATCTTGGCACCGATCTCATCATGCGCCACAGACCGCCCGGGCCCGACTTTGAGCTCTATCAGGTGTTGCGACGCTCCGACACCGCACTCGTGCTCTTCAGCATCTACGCTGGTAATCACCCACAGATCCAGGATTTGAACGACGCGACGCCGGTTGGC
Organism: uncultured Gemmatimonadaceae bacterium; assembly: GCA_964519805.1. Classification (GTDB taxonomy): domain Bacteria; phylum Gemmatimonadota; class Gemmatimonadetes; order Gemmatimonadales; family GWC2-71-9; genus DASQPE01. Next base: position 9,710 of record CAZFKN010000063.1, on the reverse strand, counting down.
GCCGGTCTTAAGGGGCTCACGGTGCAGCGCAAGGCCCCTGACGGTAGCCTGTCGCGCGATGTCCTGCTCGAACTCCCGGCTGCGGACCCCCCGACCCGGCTTCATGTGTGGTATCGCAATCTCCCGGCCGCCAGTGCGGTGCGGGCGGATCAAGCGATTCAGACGCTGGCGGCAGTGAACCGGTGAGGAACGAAGCGGCCCCGCGAGAAATGTCATGAAACGCACCTGGACGATCATCGGCGTAAGCGATGTGCCGAGGAGCTTCAAATGGTACCAGTCTCTCTTCGGGCAGCCCGACACCCGACCCGGCCATACCTACTTTGGTCAGATCCTCGATTCGGATGGAACTGTCCTGCTCTGCCTCCACCAGTGGGGCGCGCACGAGCATCCGTCGTTGATGAGCCCGGACAACGCGACACCTGGCAACGGACTCCTCTTGTTCTTCCGCGTCGACGATTTCGATATGGCACTGAAAAGGGCACGCGCGCTCGTCGCCCGGCTCGAAGAGGAGCCGCACGCGAACCCGAATACGCGAACAACGGAGTTCTCGCTCCGGGATCCGGACGGATACTACGTCACGATTAGTGCGCTCTAAGGGGCTGGTGAACAACTGGGGTGACCACGAGATGCGCTGGGAGCTGGAGCCTCGGCGGCGGCACGCGGCTGACGCTGTGGACCAGCATCGATCGCCGCTTCATTTCAATGGGTGCCGCCGGGTGGCACATTTGCTTCGATGTGCTGGAGCGGCTTCTCGCCGGTCAGCCCATTGGATGCTTCGTCGGCGCCGACGCCCTGAAGTTCGCCGGTTGGCAGCGACTGAACGCCGAGTACGCAAAGCAGTTCGGCGTTGAACCGCCCAACTGGCTGTCTAAGGCGGCTCAAGAGTCGTGAATTGGAGTGGCGCAGCGGGAGGAAACCATGAAAAAGTCGGGCGCGAGCCAAGGCCGGTCGGCATCGGAGCTTATCTCGAAAAGAATCGCCGAGCTTGGGGACTGGCGCGGGGAAACCCTCGGCAGAATGCGCAGGCTCATCAAGGAAGCAGACCCGGACGTGGTCGAGGAGTGGAAGTGGATGAATCCGATTTGGTCGCACGACGGTATCATCTGCACGGGCGAATCGTACAAGAGCGTCGTGAAGCTTACGTTCGCGAATGGCGCGTCGCTGAACGATCCGGCCCGTCTCTTCAACTCGAGTCTCGACGGAAACACCCGCCGCGCGATCGACATCCACGAAGGAGAAGACGTTGACGAGTCCGCCTTCAAGGTGCTCGTTCGCCGAGCGGTCGCCCTCAACCGTTCTGGCAAGTCGAAGCCTTCGAAGAAAGCGAAGCCCTAGGGCACGCAGGCCGTTAGGCCGCGCTCACGCGCTTTCAACCGCGCGCTCACCTACGCGGCGTCAGGCCTGCGACGCTGTCCTGCCGTGTGGTCGCCACCCTGCGGGAGACATCGGACCCGCTCAGTGCTCCCGTATCGCCCAGATGATGAGCGGAGACGACCGTCCCATCCACCGCGCTCACGTGGAGCTCCTCGAGCCCATCCTTTCCGGGCACTGAAATGTCGTAGATGTAGACCAGCATTCCGCCTTCCAGCTTGAGCGTGCTCGCCTCGACGGCGCCGCGGGGCATGCGGGCCAGGGCGACCGCACGGGCAGAGTCCTGCGTAATTCGCGCCCGGAGGTGTGCTTCGGGGCCCGTGAGCTGCTGGGCATGCGCGCCGGCGGGGATGAGGAGCACCGCGGCGATTTCTGTCAGACGACGTGTGAATCGCATTGCGCACCTCCTCCTCATGATGCGGACACGGCAAGGGGACCAGTGAGCGCGATCGTCACCGGCGTGCCCGCCGGCACGACAACGTCCCGGCTCGCCGTCTGGATCGCGACGGCAGTGCCGCCCGCGGCGCCCACAGCGCCGCCGATCACCGCGCCCTTGGTGTTGCCGCCGAGAATGCGGCCGAGCACGGCACCGACGGCCGTCCCCACACCGACTTTTTCGACTTCCCCAGCGGAGACGCCGCGCCCGCGCAGCTGATGGTGCAGCCGGGTCACTTCCGCGCTCACCGGATACGTGCGGCCGTTGATCATGAGCGCGTTGACCCGGAGTGTGAGCCGGCCGTCGGCTTGGCTCTTCGACGTTGCGGGCCGCAGCTCGGTGATCGTCATGTCCGCCGTCGAGCCGGCGGGAATGACAACGCGGCCGCCGGCGTCGCGGACGTCAGCCACCACCCGTGCCGTGACGGTCTCACCCGCCCTGTCATGGCGGGAATGGATCGTCTCGCGCATGACGGCCGGAATGCTGGTGCCTGGAGCCAGGCTCAGGGACGTCGTCAGAGGCCCGATCCCGCGCTCTTCGGCCTGACCTCGAGCAGCCGGGTTGTCGTTCAGGGCGGACGAGCTGTCCGTCGGAGCCAGCGTGAGATCCCGCGTGCCACTATTCGCCGACGCGAGGGGCGTTTCGTGCTTGCCGGAACACGCCGCCACGCTCACGAGTGCGACGAGGAGTCCTGTGATTGCGCGCATAGCTTGACCCTCCCAGGGGCGGCTGGCCGCCTGCAGAAGCCGGTGATCTCGCTCACATTGCCGCCACCTGTTGGAGCGTACGCCGTGCGGCCGGGGGCGACCGTGTCCGGCGGCACGGGGCGCTGGTGCTCCTCCGCACGCGGACCGCCAACCACTTGTCATGAAGGGACTTGACCAGATTCTCGCAGCCGCCGCTGGGCGTCGGGTGAACCGATCGCGCCAGCTGGGCAGCACCGCCGCTCGGCCCGAATCAGCCTGCCAGCTGTGATGGGATATGCCGGGGCACGACGCTCTACGTGCTGATTGGTCGCTCGGTGTTCACCGCCCACCCGTGACGCCGGCCTGCGGCCGGTCAGCCTGCCGTGGTGACCCGGCGCCCGAGGAGCGGCCTACATCCGGCCGCCCTCGGGCGCCTGCACTTTGCTGCCCGCCTACCCCGCGACCCCCGCGGGCACCCGCTGCTTCAGGGTGGCCCGGACCTTCGCCAGGTGGTGGTAGGCGTGCCGCACGGCGTGATCCTCCAGCATGAACTGGCACGTGAGCGGCGCATCGGCGTTGAGTGAGATCCCCGCAGCCTGATCGAGCTGGGCATCGCCGAGCGCCCGGATCGCGAGCGCGGCCGCTGCGCTGTTCCGGCGAAGCAGCTCCAGCGCCTGCTCCTTGGTGACGCCGTCGAACTCCTTCGCGTGCTTGGCATTGATCGCATGCACGTCATCCCACGTAACCCCGGTGATGGCCTCGCCGCCCGCGAGCTTCTGCGCCAGCCCGATCTCCAGGGGATACATGCTCGCGACGTGATGCACGATCACGCCGACCTTGCGGCCGTCCGGAACCCGGGTCTGCCACTCCGCGTCCGTCAGCGTGCTGGCTAGGTCGGCGAGGGCGCGGGCCCCCTGCTCGAGCCGATCGGCAAGGGCGTTGGAACGTTGGCTCATTTTCTCCACCTCTCTGGCTGATGTAAGCGAGCCGACGGCGGCTCGCGGTAACGACCATCGTCAGGCGACGCGCGCCTGGACGTCGAGATACTCACTTGCTACCGTGGTCGTGCCGTCGGTGGCCAGGTTGTGCTCCTTGAACAACCGGGTGAGGTCGTCGCGCAGCCGGCTCGCGCCGTCCAGACCCGTCGCGCGGAGCGTTGTGACCGTCGGCCCGTAACAGGTTGCGAACAGCTCGGTCACGGCCGCCGGCGGAAACGGGAAGTGCAGCTCCAGCGTGCGCCGGGTGCAGGTCAGTGCGGTGACGTCCACGCCGAAGCGCTGGCGAACCACGTCGTCCTTGCCCCACTCCAGCGGGCTCGGCACGCCCGCCGGCGGCGGCACCACCGCCGTGTGGACCCGCAACATTTTGCCGATGAAACTCTCGGACGTCCAGTTCGCCATTGCCACGCGGCCGCCCGGCCGGGTCACCCGGAGCAGCTCCGCCGCGGCCCGCCCGGGCCGATAGGCGAACATCGCGCCGAACATCGTCACCGTGGTGTCGAACCGATCGGCGGCATAGGGCAGCGCCTCGGCGTCACCCACGTCGAACGTGACGACGCAGCCGGCGGCGCGGGCTTCCCGCTGCGCCTCCGCGATCAGGTTGGCGGCGATATCGACGCCGGTGACGCGGGCGCCGGCTCTCGCCGCCGGGATGGCGAGATTGCCCGTGCCGCACGCAACGTCGAGCACCGCTTCGTTCGGGCGGAGCGCCAACCGGGCGATGAACTCCGCCGCGCCCCGTGCGAAGCTGCGGGCGATGGGGAGAAAGTCGCCCGACGTCCAGACCGTCCGGGCGCGAGCAGTGAGCGGGTCTTCGGACCACGCAGGGACTTCGACCGTAGTGCCGGAGCCGCCGGCGCGGGGAACGTTCTCGGATGACATTGCCGCCTCGTCGTCGATGGACCGCGGCGCCCTCGTGGCGCGCGCGTCTCATTCTGCCGAAGGCGGGCCGTTCCACCAATGACTCACCGTCCCGATTTCCTGCTCCGGCGTGCGGAATTGCGCGATCGTGTCGATCGGAGGGAAAGACTACGGCGAAGTGGGGCGGCGGGTTTCGCGCCACGCGCCGGGTGCGAGCCCGGTTGCCTTCTTGAACGCGCGGCTGAACGCAGCTTCGGAGTCGTACCCTACCTCCGTGCCGATCGCGGCAACCTTGGCGCTGCTCTGGGCCAGCAGGCTCGCTGCGACCTGCATGCGCCATTGGGTGAGGTACTGCATTGGCGGCTGGCCGACGAGCAGCGTGAAGCGCTTCGTCAGGCTGGAGCGGGAGGAGGCGGATTCCCGAGCCAGGTCCGTGAGGGTCCACGAATGCGCGGGACGCGCGTGGAGCAGCGTCAGCGCCCGGGCTACCACGTCGTCGCGGAGGCCGGCCAGCCAGCCGGTTTGCCCCGACGGCAGGTCTTCGAGGTACCGGCGCAGGACCTCCATGAACATCAATTCCGCCAGACGGGTGAGGACGAGATCGGCGCCGGCTCGGCCGAGGCGCGACTCCTCCGTCAGCTGGCGGGCGAAGCCGCCGAGCCAGGCGTTCGACATCCCCCGCATGTGCATCCGCCGCGGGAGCGCGGACAGCAGGGGGTTGAACGGGCGGCGGTCCAGGCCGAGGAACCCGCAGACGAACGAAGTCGTGGGTGGTCCCCCGTTGCCGAGGTAGACGGTGTTGGGATAGCGGGCAGGGGCGCTGGTGTGCACCTCCGGACCGGTCCGAAGGTCTCGGCTGCTCGAGATCACGTGCGCGTCGCCGTGGGGAAAGATGATCACGTCGCCCGCGACCAGCTCGACCGGCTCTTCGCCGACCAGGCCCCCGTAGCATCGGCCCGCAGTGATGAAGTGGTAGGAGATCAGGTGCTCTGCGTCGGGCAGGATCCGGGGCGACAGGTCCCTGGCGGCCAAGGCCTGGATGCTCCAGGGCTCCGACGCTTCGACCGCGTAGAAGAACGCGCCATCGAGGCGGACCACTCGCAGCAGGTCCGAGAGCGGGTCCATGGGCGACGAATACTAGCGAGGGGGTCCGGGTGGTGGGAGGCGGCACTTTCCGCGGAGCCTCGATGGGCTGAAGATTCTGCGGGGCTGCGCCGAACCCTCTGGAGGAGTGTTTTATGGCCGACACGCTGGAGCGGACCACCCTCGCCAAGGTGACGCGGCGGCTCGCGCCGTTCCTCTTCCTGCTCTACGTCGTCTGCTTCCTCGACCGCGTAAACGTCGGCTTCGCCGCGCTCCAGATGAACCACGACCTGGGCCTCAGTCCCACGGTCTTCGGCTTCGGCGCCGGCGTCTTCTTCCTCGGCTACGTGCTCTTCGAGGTGCCGAGCAACCTCATTCTGGCCCGGACGGGCGCGCGCGTGTGGATCGCGCGAATCATGATCACGTGGGGGCTCGTGGCCGCGGCCATGATGTTCGTGCGCGGTCCGGTGAGCCTCTACGCGGTCCGTTTTCTGCTCGGTGTCGCCGAAGCGGGCTTCTTTCCCGGAATCATCTATTACCTGAGCGGATGGTATCCGGCCGCCGAGCGCGCGCGGGCCGTCGCCCGGTTCATGGTCGCGATCCCCATCTCCGGCGTGCTCGGCGGGCCGATTTCCGGCGCCTTGCTCGGACTCAACGGCGTTCTGGGCTTGGCCGGCTGGCAGTGGCTCTTCTTCCTCGAAGGTCTCCCCGCCGTCCTGCTCGGATTCGTGGTCATGCGCTACCTCACGGACCGCCCCGAAGACGCGGAGTGGCTCGCGCCGGCCGAGCGCGAGTGGCTCAGCGCCCGGCTTAGCCGGGAGCGCGAGGGCTGCGAGCGACACCACGGATTGAGCGTGTTCCAGGCCCTCTCGAACGGCACGGTGTGGCGGCTGGGGGCGCTCCTCCTGCTCTGCAACGCGTTCGGCGTGTACGTGCTTGGCCTCTGGCTCCCACAGATCGTTCGCGCCGTTGCGGGGCTCAGCGACCTCATGGTCGGCGTCGTCACCGCCGTCCCCAACCTCGTTGCCGCCGTCGCCATGGCGCTCGTGGGCGCGCACTCTGACCGGACCGGCGATCGCCTCGGCCACATCGCGGCGGCCGCAGGCACCGCGGGCGTCGGGTTCTTCGTGAGCGCGCTGGTACACTCTCCCGTGCTCGCCGTGGTCGGGCTGTCGATCGCGGCCGCGGGTCTCTTGAGCTCCCACGGTCCCTTCTGGCCGCTGCCGTCGATGTTCCTGACCGGCAGCGCCGCCGCCGGCGGCATCGCCCTCGTGTGCTCCGTCGCGAATCTCGCCGGCTTTCTCGGCCCCTACGCGCTCGGGCTGCTCAAGGACGCCAGCGGCGGCTTTCAGACCGGCCTCCTGGCCCTCGGCCTCATCTGCCTCGCGGGCGGCGGCCTCGCTCTGCACCTTCGGCGCGCGCCGGTCCTCGCCACGGCGCCACGACCGTCCGCAGCGCCCGCCCTGCCCTGAAGCGGCGGCGGCTCGAGCGATGTCGGCCCGTGCGCCCTTGCGGCGCCGCCCAGGCTGCTCTATCGATCTACCCGTCCGTTCAGTCTTCCCCGACGAGTCACCTTGAAACCTGGAGCGCCCATGCGGCTCCGTCCGCATCGTTGTTCGTCGCGCGTCCCGCCCCTTGCGGCCGCGGTCGCCGTCGCCCTCGGCTCGGCCTCCCTGCCCGTACGCGCTCAGGATCCGCCACCGCCCGTCGCCCGGGCCCACCCCGTCATCGACACGGTCGTCGGTCACGTTCGGGTCGACCCCTACCGCTGGCTGCGCGACGACCATCGCTCGGCCCCGGAGGTGATCGCGTACCTCCAGGCCGAGAACCACTATGCCGAAGCCACGATGCGGCACACCGAGGCGCTCCAGCGCCAGCTGTACACCGAGATGGTCGGGCGGATCAAGGAGACCGACCTCTCGGTGCCGGAGCGCATCGGTGACGCCTGGTACTACACGCGCACCGTGAAGGGCAAGCAATACGGGATCTTCTGCCGCCGACGCGGCAGCCTCAAGGCCCCGGAAGAAGTGCTGCTGGACGAGAACGCGCTGGCCGGCGACCGGAAGTACTCGAACGTGGGCCTGCTGAGGGTGAGTCCCGACGGCAACCTGCTCGCCTACACCTGGGACACCACCGGCGGCGAGTGGTATACGCTGTTCGTGAAGGATCTAGGCACCGGCGCGGTGTTACCCGATCGGGCGGACAGTCTCACCAACAGCGCCGAGTGGGCCGCCGACAACCGGACCCTGTTCTACGGGCGCAACGACGACGCGCACCGGCCGTATCGGGTCTACCGCCATACCCTGGGCGGCACGCGGGACGTGCTCGTCTTCGAGGAGCCGGACCAGCTCTACAACGTGGGCCTCAGGAAGACCAAGGACCGGGCGTACCTCCTGATCAGCGCCGAGAGCTACACCTCGTCCGACACGCGATATCTCCGTGCCGACCAGCCGACCGGGGAGTGGCGCGTGCTGGCGCCGCGGGGCAAGGATGTCGTGTACACGGTCGAGCACCACGGCAGCGACTTTCTGATTCGCACCAACGACCGAGCCGTCAACTTCAAGCTGATGCGCGCTCCGGAGACCGACCCGGGTCGGGCCAGCTGGACCGATCTCGTACCCGAAAAGGACTCGGTGCTGCTCGAAGGGATGGACGTGTTCCGTGACTACGCGGCCCTCTACGAGCGGGGAAACGCGGTGCGGCGGATCCGGGTCCTCGATCTCAAGAGCGGGCAATCGTATCCGGTGGCGTTCCCCGAGGCCGTCTCGACCTTCCGGCAGTCGGATAACCCGGAGGCGAACACCGATCTTCTCCGCTTCGTCTACACCTCGCCGATCACGCCGGCGTCGGTTTACGACTTCGACATGCGGCACCGCACCCGCGTGCTGAAGAAGCGCACCGAGGTGCCGCACTACGATCCCCGCCTGTACGCCACGGCGCGCACCTGGGCGCGGGCGGACGACGGGACGATGGTGCCGATCTCGCTGCTCTACAAGAAACCGCTCGCGCTGAACGCCGAGCGTCCGCTTCTGTTGTACGGCTACGGGAGCTACGGGCTCAGCACCGACCCCACCTTCAGTCCGTCGATCTTCACGCTCGTCGATCGCGGCGTCGTCTTCGCGATCGCGCACATCCGCGGCGGGCAGGAGATGGGACGGCGCTGGTACGACGACGGGAAGATGCTCCGCAAGGGCAACACGTTCACCGACTTCATCGCCTCCGCGGAGTATCTCGTCGCCCATGGATATACCGCGAGCGATCGGCTGGCCATCTGGGGCGGCAGCGCGGGAGGTCTGCTGATGGGCGCGGTCACGAACATGCAGCCCGATCTGTTTCGCGCGGTGGTGGCCGAAGTGCCGTTCGTCGACGTGATCAACACGATGCTCGACGCCTCGATTCCGCTCACCACGCAGGAGTGGGTACAGTGGGGCGATCCGCACCACGATCCCGACTACACCTACATGGCCGCATACGCGCCCTACGAGAACGTGGCGGCGAAGAACTACCCGGCCATCCTCGCGACGGCCGGTCTCAACGACCCCCGGGTGGCGTACTGGGAGCCGGCCAAGTGGGTGGCCCGCCTGCGCGCCACCAAGACCGACCACAATCTGCTCCTGCTCAAGACCAACATGGGCGCCGGGCACGGTGGCTCGTCGGGGCGGTACGACTATCTCAAGGAGCGGGCGTTCAACTTCGCGTTCGTGCTCGATCAGATTCAACCACAGCATCCGTAAACCGGGCCGACGCTGACGATCGGATCATTGGCCCGCGAGCGGAACCACGGGCAGAATCAACCGCGAGACCTGCGCCGCGGAGTGCTGAATCCGCACGTCTCCCGCCCGCACCGCCGTGCTGGTGAACTCCTGCCTGCCAGTCTGCGGATTGATCGAGAACAGGGGATAGAACGCGGTCGAGAGCACGATCCGGAGGCGGTGGCCGGGGAGAAACCGGTTCGCCGTGACCAGCCGGTCCAGGCGAAGCCGCACCACTTCCCCTTTCCGGACCAGGCGCCGCGCCGGGCCGCCGTCACGGTAGCTGGCTCGGATGAGCGCGGTGCCGGGGGCGGAGAGACTCCACGTCGTCCCGTCGGGCGCGACGTCGCCCAGCTGGAGCCAGAGATCGAAGTCCGGCACTGACGCGCTGACCGCCAGGTCCGCGACCACCGGGCCGATGACGTCGTACGGCGCGCTGAATGGCGCGGTCTCGAACACGGCGACGTCGGGGCGCCCGGCGAGCGCGCGATAGTCATGCGGCCCCGGCCGCCCCTGGAACGGA
>CAZFKN010000062.1:0-17875 GCA_964519805.1 uncultured Gemmatimonadaceae bacterium | reverse complement strand
TACTACCGCCGCGGCGAGCTGCCGTTTGCCTTCGCTGTGCCTGGCGGCTGGGGGGACATTGCGGTGGCGACAGCCGCGATCCTCGTGCTCGCGAGCGGCGCGCCGAGCACGCCCGGCCGCCGCGCGGTCTACGGCGTGTGGAACATGTTCGGCCTGGCAGACCTCCTGTTCGTCGTGTTCACGGCGGCGCGGCTGGCGTTCGCCGACCCGGACTCGATGCGGGCCTTGCTCCGGCTCCCGTTCAGTCTCCTGCCCACCTTCCTCGTGCCAATCCTGATCGCGAGCCACGTGCTGATTGCTGCGCGGCTCATGAGCGCCTCCCGACCGAGTGTTGACACTCGCGGCGGTAACGGGTAAGGTGTCGCCCTGATCGCGAACATAACCCGCGCCTGAAGATCGAGGACGCCATGGGACCCGAGATGACCAGCACCACGTTCAACCTGGACGGCTACGAGATCGTCCACGCCCTCGGTGTCGTCCGCGGTGTGACCGTGCGGTCGCGGTCGATCGTCGGCACGCTCGGCGCCAAGCTCCAGACGATTCTGGGCGGTCATATCACGCTCCTCACCACGCTCTGCGAAACCGCCCGCGAGGACGCTTTCGAGATCATGCTGGCCCACGCGCAGCGTCGGGGGGCCAACGCGGTCGTCGGCGTGCGCTACGACGCGGCCGAGGTGATGGCCGGCGTCACTGAAGTACTCTGCTACGGCACCGCCGTCGTGGTCGAGCCGCTGCCCGAGCATCACGGAGGCTGAGGCGTGCTCGAGCGCTGGTCGGAGCATGCCGGACCGACGGTGGGCGCCACCCGCTGCGTCTTGCACGCTGCGCCGGAAGTGGGGCGACGCTCCCGGTCGACCCTTAGTCCGCCGGAATCGGCCCAATCTCGTCCGTGAGCCGGCCGTCCAGCTCGTCGTATACCCGGTGCAGATACCAGTCGACGATATACACCCCGAAGGCCTCGTCCTGCGCGGTGTCGTCGTGGGTGAGCCGGCGCCTCAGGTCCTGTACGCTGTCCTTGACGAACGTCCGGGCCTGCGCCACCGTGAGCCCCTGTTCCTTCGCGGCCTTGCCCAGCCGTGACAGCTCCCGCAACAGCGCCAGGTGGGTTTCGAGCAGCGCCTTGTCGTGGAGCGGCTCACCGTGCCCGGGGATGATCACGCTCGCGTCGAGCTGGTCGAGCCGCTCGAGCGTCGCGATCCAGCCGCTGGGATAGCAGCCGAGCGCGAAAGTGATCGGGTTGATGAGCAGGTCGCCTGTGACGAGTACCTTGTCGTCCGGCAGGTACAGGAACGTGTCGCCCGGCGTCACCGCGCGATCGTAGTGCAGCACCTGGATCCGCCGCTTGCCCAGATAGAGCGTGAGCGAGTCGGTGTACGTCAGATTCGGGAACGTATGGTGCACGCCGCGCTTCTGGGCGAGAAAAAAGCGATCCTGCCGCAGGTGCTCCTCCAGCCGAGCCAGCTTGGCCGGGTCCGCGTGCTTCGCCCTGGCGCCGGCAAGCGCCTGCTCGACGTCCCGGATATGCTGCGGCAGTTGCTCGTCGAGCCCGGGCTGGTTGAACGCGAGCGCGGGCCCCATCATGAGCCGCCGGGTGGTCTCGTGCGCGATGATCTGGATGCCGGGAAAGGCGTGGCGGTATACCTCCGCCCCGTACCAGTGGTCCCAGTGCCAGTGGGAGAGCACCAGGTAGCGCACCGGTTGCCGCGTGAGCTTCCGGATTTCGGCCAACACCGCTGTGGCGGCGGCGGGCGTCCCATTGGCGTCGAACACCAGAACGCCGTCGTCCGATAGAATGACGACGGCGTTGCCGTCGAGCCCGACGTCGCTGTACGGCGGCGTGACGAAGAGAAATACTCCGTCCGCCGCCGCCATCATCTTCGGTCTTGCATGCCCCTGGGCCCAGAGAGGGGCCGCCACCAGCAACAATAGGCCGACCCGCAGTCCATGGAGCATGGGTGGAAATGGTCTCGAGTGGGGATTGGTCGCCAACGGACTACTAACCGTGACGAGTCCCGCGCCGGAAAGGATTCAGGTCACAACCGGATGCTGAGCGACAGCGTGGGTCGTCGCCCGGTTCGTTTTGTCGCCCGGGTCTACTGCATCGGGATCATCCGCTTCGTCGATGTTCCGCCGGAAGCGGGCCGGGCCTTCAGCGGGCGGCACGTCCCGGTGCGAGGCACGTGCAATGGAGCCACGCTCGTCGGGACGCTCGTGCCGCGCGGACAGGGAGGCTATCGCCTGGCGTTGAACGCGGCAGTGCGCCGGGAGGCGGGCGGCGTGGAGGCTGGGGACGATGTGGCCATGAGCCTGGGCCCGGCGCCGCCGCACCCCATTCCCGGGGTGCCGGCGGAGCTGGCCGCGGCCCTGTCACGCGTGCGCGGGGGACGGCTTGCCTTCGAGGCGTGGCCGCCCGGCCGACGGCGCGAGGTGCTGTCCTGGCTCGCCGCGGCCAAGCGCCCGGAGACCCGTGCCCGCCGCATCGCCCTGATCCTCCGGCGCCTCGGTCTGGCCTGAGCCCCCGGTTCCGCCCTACAATTGGGTCGCGCCACCGACGGCGCTTGCGACGGAAGGAGGTCCGGTAGTCATGCGTGCCCCTGCCCCTCACACGGCCGACGATGCCACCCGGTCCGAGCTGTGGCGAGCCAGCCTGCGGCTCATGCTCATGTGCGTGGCCCTGGCACTGCTCGTCGTCCCGCTCGTGAGACAGCTGCCGCTGGGCCAAACATCCCGCACCGGGCTCTTCGCCTGGCTGCTGGTCGTCCTCGCGGTGTACTGGCTCTATGCCGGACTCGGCTTTCAGGCGCTGCTGTTGATCCAGCTGGTAATCTTCTCCGCCGCGGCCGTCCTGCTCACGACCAAGGTGGCGCTCGTGCTGGTCGGCATCGACCGGCTGACAATCCTTCGCATCACGGCGCGCTGGCTCATCATGGTCGGCGCGGGGCTCGCCGTCGTCAACCTCGGATCGATGCTGCTCGCGTTGGCCCGCCGGCGACCGCCGGGATGAAGGTCCTGGGGGTCGTCGGGGGGATCGCCCCGGAATCGACCATCGAGTATTACCGGCTCCTGATCGGGGCATACCGCGACCGCGTTCGCGATGGGAGCTACCCTCCGATCATCATCGACAGTATCGATCTCAAGCGACTGCTCGACCTGGCCGCCGCCGACCGGCTGACGGAGCTCACGGGGTACCTCTCGACCGAGGTGCAGCGGCTCGCCCGGGCGGGGGCCGAGGTCGCGCTGTTCGCCTCCAATACCCCGCATATCGTCTTCGATGAGGTGCAGCGACAGTGCCCCGTGCCGCTCATCAGCCTTGTCGAGGCGGCGGCCGACGAGGCGCAGCGCCGGGGACTCCGGCGGCTGGGGCTCTTCGGTACCCGGTTCACGATGCAAGGGCGATTCTACCCCGAGGTCTTCGCGCGGCGAGGGATTACGGTCTGTATCCCCGACCCGGAGAATCGGGCGTACATTCACGACAAGTACCTCGGCGAGCTGGTCTTGGGCGCCTTCCTTCCCGCCACCCGCGATCGGCTGCTTGCCATTGTCCATCGGCTCAAGGAAACCGACCACATTGACGGATTGATCCTGGGCGGCACCGAGCTGCCGCTGCTCCTGCGCGATCCCGGCGACACCGGAATCCCCTTTCTGGACACGACCCGGATTCACGTGGACCGCGCGATGTCCGAGATCCTCACGTAAGGAGACCCACCATGCCCGAGAGCGTCTATAAGGTCATCGAGTTGATCGGCACCAGCAGTGATTCGTGGGAGAAGGCCGCGGCCGCCGCCATCAGGCGCGCGGGTCAGACCCTGCGGGACCTCCGGGTTGCCGAGATCTCGGCGCTGGACATCGCGCTCAAGGATGGGAAGATCCAGAGCTACCGGGCCAAGGTGAAGGTCTCGTTCAAGTACGAAGGCAGCAAGAAATAAGCACCGCCGCGGCGGAGCGAGTCCGCAACGTCGAGGCCCGGAGCGCGGGCTTTCGTCGGGAGCTTGGCCTCGTCGACCTGGTCCTGATCCAGGTCCTCTACATCGTGGGCTCGGGCTGGGTCGGCACCGCCGCCAAGCTCGGCTCGTTCCACCTGGCGTTCTGGCTGCTCGCGGCGGCGCTGTTCTACCTGCCGCAGGCGGCGGTCGTGATCTTCCTCAATCGGCTCATGCCGATCGAGGGCGGGCTCTACCAGTGGGCCACCGTTGGACTGGGTGCCTTCTGGGGGTTCGTGGTCGCCTGGAACCTGTGGGCCTACGCCATTCTCATCCTGGCCACCTTCGGGGTCATCGTAGCGAACAATCTGGCATACGTCATTGGACCGACCGGCGCTTGGCTCACCGGAACACCGTGGTACACCGCGGCGGTCAGCGTGCTCACTATCTCCGCAATCACGCTGGTGGCCCTGTTGGGCCTGCGTGTCGGCAAATGGGTGCAGAACCTGGGCGCCGCGGGCCAGATCCTCACCTACGTGGCTCTCATCGCCATTCCGTTCGCCGCCGTCTACCGCGGGACGTTGGCCGCGTACCACCCCCTCAAGGCCTCGCTGCCGACCTTGACGCCCTTCAACCTCAACATCTTCGGCAAGCTGGCCCTTGGCGCGTTCAGCGGATTCGAGTACGTCGCCATTCTCGCGGGTGAGTGCCGAAGCCCACGCCGGGCGATCGGACGGTCGGTGCTGATCGCGGCACCCCTGACCGTGCTGATGTTCATCCTCGGCACGAGCAGCGTGCTCGCGCTCGTGCCCGGTGACCGCATCGATCTCGTGAGCCCCATTCCTCAGGCCATCACCGCCGGCCTCGGCGGTTTCGGCGCGGCAGCGAGCGTGGCGCCGCTGCTGATCCTGCTGCTGGTGCTCCGCCAACTCGGCAACATGACCCTGATCTTCGGCGGGAGCACCCGACTCCCGCTGGTCGCCGGGTGGGACGGCCTCCTGCCGAAATGGTTCACTCGGCTTCACCCGCGCTTCCGCACGCCCACCAACTCCATTCTCTTCGTGGGCGCGGTGACACTGCTCTTCACGCTGGCAGGGCAGGCAGGCGTAGGCGTGCAGGAGGCATTCCAGCTGCTCGAGAATGCCGGCGGGATTTTCTATGCGTTCACGTACCTGGCGCTGTTCGCCATCCCGCTCTTCGGGGCCGCTCGCCTGTCTGAGCGCCCGCCCTTGTGGCTCCGGGCGGCCGCCGTTGCCGGATTCGGCGTGAGCGTGCTCTACTCCCTGCTCTCGGTCTTCCCCATCATCGAGGTCGCGAGCTGGCACGTCTTCACGGCCAAGATCGTCGGCGTGCTCGTCGGCGTGAATCTGCTAGGTTTCGCCATCTACAGCGCGGCCCGTCATCGAACGCAGAGAGAGAGATCCGAATGAAGCTTGCAGTCGGCTTTCTGATCGGCATGCTTGGCGCGGCGGCGATGCAGGACGAGTGGAAGCCGCTGGCGCTCGCTCCCCTCGAGCCGGCCCCCGACAGCGGGAGCGCGGTCGTCGGGCTCACCCTTACGCCGTCCCCGGGAATCGTCGACATCGTGATCGGCGTAGACAATCCCTGCCGGGCCAAGATCACCGCGGCACAGCAACCGCACGGTGCCGTCGTCAAGATCCGCCTGATGGGGCCGCCCACGGACCGCAAGTGCGCCGGCCAGCGGATCGAGACCTACAAGGCCACCGTTGCCGGCCTGAAGAAGAAGCAGTATCAGGTGATCGTTTACACCGCCGACGCGAAGAACCATTGGCGTCCCTGGAAAGCCGGCGTGACCGACGTCCCATGACTCCCGCAGAGCTCGATCGGCTCTGGCAGGATCAGCGCTTCTGGAGCCCGATCGGCATCTATCGCTGCCCGCGTGACCCGCGGCTGATCGTGCCCAAGCGTGCCCGCTGGGCCGGCTGGACCCTCAACTTCGCCCACCGCGCGGCATGGCTCGTGCTCGCGGGCTCGGTCCTGCTCGCGGCAGGCCCCACGCTCTCCGTGGTGCTCAGCGGTCGCGCGGGTCCCCTCGGGATCATCCTGACCACCGCGGCGTCGGTCGCTCTCGTCGTGGCGCTCTCCGCCTGGGAAGCGTCCCGGCCCCGGGGATGAAACAGGTGATCGTCGTCAACGGTGCGCTGGCACTGCCTCCGGGAAAGCTCGCGGCCCAGGTCGCCCATGCCGCCCTGGCCGGATTTCTCGCGGCGACTGACCCGGCCCGGCGACGCTGGCTCGAGGAAGGCATGCCGAAAGTGGTCTTGCGCGCCGCCGGGGCGGACGACCTGGAGCGGTTGCGCGATGCCGCCGAAGCCGACGGTCTGCCGGCCGAGATCATTGCCGATGCCGGGCGGACCGTGGTCGCGCCGGGGACGGTCACCTGTCTCGCGGTCGGCCCGGCCGAGGAGCCCGCCATCGACCGGCTCACCGGGAGCCTCCCGCTCCTCTGATCCGCCGCTCAGATTACAGGAACACCCTCCGGCCCGGTCTGACGAATGCTCGCCTACGTGTTCTGGCACTGGCGGCGGCGCGACGTGCACGCGGATGAGTACGAGCGCCGCCAGCGGGCCTTCCATGCCGCGCTCGGTCAGCCCCCGCCGGCCGGCTTCCTCCTGTCCCGGTCGGCGGCAATCGTCGGCGCCCCGTGGGGACCCGCCGGGCGCGAGATCTATGAGGACTGGTACCTCGTTACCGGGTCCGCCGCCCTCGATCCGCTCAACGACGCCGCGATCTCTGCCTCCCGGCAGGCAGCGCACGACGCGGCCGCCTCCGTCGCCGAGAGCGGCACGGCGGGCCTCTACCGGCTCCGCCGCGGGGGGCCACTTGGTGCGCCCTACGCGGCCGCCTGGTTCGCGAAGCCGGCCGGAATGAGCTACACCGCCCTCTACGATCTGCTCGACCCGGTAGTCCGCAACGGATCGGCAACGCTCTGGGGCCGACAGATGGTGCTGGGGCCCTCACCCGAGTTTTGCCTTCAGAGCGAGCGACCGGTTCCGCTGCCCGATGTGCTCGCCGCGCTCACGCTCACGCTTCGGCCCGTATGGCCTGACTTCCCTGGTGGTGCCGCGTGACCGCGGGCGCGGTCGCGGCGATCCGTCCCGCGGGCCGACCCGCTGACATCGAGATCGTCCGCCGGCTGTTCGAGGAATACGCGGGCGCGCTCGGGGTCGATCTTGGCTTCCAGGGCTTCGGGGAGGAGGTCGCGACTCTGCCCGGGGCGTACGCTCCGCCCCGCGGCGTGCTTCTGCTGGCGTGGTCGGCCGATGTACCCATCGGGTGCGCGGGCGTGCGGCCCCTGGGCCCCGACGTGTGCGAGCTGAAGCGCCTGTTCGTCCGACCGGCGTATCGCGGCCGGGGACTCGCGCGCCAGCTCTCGATGGCGGCGCTCGGCGAGGCGCGAGCCCGCGGCTATCGCCGGATCCGGCTCGATACGCTGCCTGGTATGGTCGAGGCGCAGCGCCTCTATCGGGACCTCGGATTCCAGGAAATCGCCCCCTACCGCGCGAACCCGGTCCCCGGAGCGGTGTTCATGGAGCTGGCCCTTGCCCCATCTCCGGAGCCGCGCCCGTAACCTCGGGCGCGGCGGTGTGGCGCCGACGCTGCCACCCGCCTACACTCCGGTTACCCTTTCGGTCTGGAGATCTGATGTCGAAGCGTGAGGACCAACGCTTGGCCGCCCTCGCGAAGAAGAATGCCGCCAAGGTGGTGCCGCCCAAGCCCGATCGAGCCTCCCAGTTTGACCCGACGTTGCGCCAGCGCCAGCCGGACGAGGACGCCGAGACCAAGCGGCTCTTCAAGGAGATGAAACGCAGGGAGTTCTAAGGAGACTTGCGTGGCGAAGCTGATTGGCTGGGTCGGAGCCACGATCGGCGGGGGCATCGGGTGGTGGCTGGGAGCTCGCGTCGGGATCATGACGGCGTTCATGGTCAGCACGGTCGGCACGGGCGTGGGCTGGTACGTCGCGCGCCGCTATTTCTCAGACTACCTGGGCTAGCACATGGCCAACGCGTCGCGGATGCCGGTGATCTCGTGGGCCTGCGGTGTGCTGCTCCTCGCCGGCCCGCTGCCCTGCCGCGCGCAGACGGTGATCCACGACAGCGCGCCGCGGCCCGCGCCGGGAAGCCCGGGTGCTACCAGAGCGGACACGCTCCGCGCCCGCGGGGACACCTATCCGCCACCGGGGGCGTCTCGGCCCGACGCCGCACGCTCTGCCCCACCGCCAGCACCGCCCGCACCCAGGCCCACAGCGGCCGCACCCGTCGGCCCGCCGCTCCCGCCAGGGGTCTGCCCCCCGGCCTCCGATCCCGTTTCGGCCGACGTACTGCTCGTCACCTTCAGTGCCCGCTCGACCCAGGCCGAGCGAGTGGCCGCGGTCAAGGCAGTGAAAGGCACCATCGTCGCGCCTGATCCGACCGACCCTGCCTCGGCCTACGTTCGTGTGCCGAGCGACGGCAACGAGTTCGCCCTGCGGTTCATCGCGGACCGCCTCATCCGTGCTCCGACCGTGAAAGAGGTGAACGCCGTCGAGTGTCCCGCGGCGCAGTGATCGGACCGGCGCTGGCCTCTCTCGCTACCGAGCCCTTCGCTGAATCCTGACCGCTCGGGGTCTCCATGGTTCTCCAGGTCCTCTACGTCCCCGTCCCGCGAGGCGTCGCCCTCTGTTTCGTGGCGGCCATGGCGGCGATGATCGGCGCGCTGGTGTGCTTCCTCCGCGAGATTCTCCTGGCCACGAGCGGGCTCCGACCGAGGCGCCGGTGACGCTGCGTCTCCGTCCCGCCCAGCCGGCCGATCTTCCGTTCCTGCTCTCCCTCGCCCCGCGCCTGGCCGAGTCCGGCGTGCCGCCGTGGCGGCGGCCGGCGCACGTCGTGGAGGCTGAGCGGCAGGCGCTGACCCGGGCGCTCGAGGCAGGCTCGCCGGACGCGCCGATTCTCATCGCTGAGGCCGATGGCGCACCGGTCGGCTTCGTTTATCTCGAGACCCACGTCGATTTCTTCACGGGAAGCTCCCACGCGCACATTTCGGTGCTGGCGGTGGCGGACGCCGCTCAGGGACACGGCGTGGGGCAGGCGCTGCTCGCGGCGGCGGAGGACTGGGCCCGGGGCCGCGGGTATCCGTTCATCAGCCTCAACGTCTTCACCGACAACGCTCGCGCCCGCCGCGTGTACGAGCGACTCGGCTACGGCCCCGAGACCCTTCGCTACGTGAAGCCCCTCGAGAAGGGCGCCATCCCCTGACGCACCGGCAACGAATCCGTCGCAGGTCTCGTAGGGGGTCGACGCAGCCGAGCCGCGAGGACCCGGAAGGAGACCCGATGGACTTCGATCTACGCGACGCGAGCAACATCCTCCGGCGCACGCCCGCCACGATCCGGACCATTCTCGGCGATATTCCGGATGCCTGGCTCCGGGGCACCGAGGGCCCCGATACCTGGAGTCCCTTCGACGTCGTCGGTCACCTGATCGACGGCGAGGAGACCGACTGGATTCCCCGCGCCCGCATCATCCTGGCCGGTGGCCCGAACCCCGCCTTTGTGCCGTTCGACCGCTTTCGCCATCTGGAGACCAATCGCCGCGCCGAGCCGGCTGGGCTCCTCGATCGATTCGAGCGTTTGCGAGCGGAGAACGTGGCCACGCTGGAGGGGTTTCGCCTCACGCCGGCCCAGCTGGCGCTCGAAGGCATCCATCCCGAGTTCGGCCGGGTCACGATGCGCCAGCTCCTCGCCACCTGGGTGGCCCATGACCTCGGGCACGTCGCCCAGATCGTGCGGGTGATGGCCAAGCAATACGGCGACGCGGTCGGACCATGGAAGCGCTACCTGCCGGTGCTCACCCGGTAGGCACCGGGCTTGACCGCCGCACCGGGGCCGTCGCTAGGTTGGGGACTCTCAGGCCTTCCGCAGTGAGGTCGCAGATGTCGTCCGATCGCATGCTCGCCGAGCTCCTCAACCGGAGCAAGCTGCTCGAATATGCCGTTGCGCAGGTGGAAGCCGCGACCGCCCTGGGCGCCCGTCCCGCACAACGTGACGCGCTCAAGGTGCTCTATCACACGGCTCAGATCTTCGCGATCGACCTCGCCCGGCTACGCGCGGGCGCGGAAGAGGCAGGGATTCTGAGGTCGGGGGGCGGCTACAACGAGGGGTGGCTCGTAGTGCCGGAGCGGGAGAACGACGTCGCGGCGGAGGTGCATCCCGCGATCCGCGCCCATCCGGCACACGAGAAGATTCTGGTCGTCGACCCGGACGATGGATCCCGCGCCCTGGCCACCGCGATCCTTCGGGAGGTCGGCTATCGGGTGCACGACGCGCGCAGCGGCGAGGAAGCGCTGGCTCACCTCGCCGGCAATCCCGACGAGGTGCACATGCTCGTGACGGCGCACCAGTTGCCGGGCATGAGCGGCGCCCAGCTGGCGGAGTCGATCACCACCTGGCATCCGCGGGTGCGCGTGCTCTTCACCCAGGCGGACGCGCCGCTGCGTCCGTCCGAGCTGGCGAAGCGCGTGCGCGAGGAGCTGGCGACGGCTAACGGCGGAGCTTTTTCAGCAGCCTGAGTATCTCGAGGTAGAGCCAGACCAGCGTCACCACCATGCCGAACGCGGCGTACCACTCCATGTACGCCGGCGCCCGACCCACACCCTGCTCGACCCGGTCGAAATCGAGGATCAGGTTGAACGCTGCCAGCCCCGTCACGAACAGGCTGAAGGCGATGCCGATCGGCCCACCCTCATGCAGGAATGGGATGTAGAGTCCGAACACCGCCATCACCAGCGCGATCACATAGAACGCCGCGACGGCGAACGTGCAGGACACCACGATCGTCCTGAAGCGCTCAGTAGCCCGGACAAGCCCGAACCGGTACGCCAGCAGCATCGAGGTGAAGGTCGCGACGGTGAGCACGACGGCCTGCACCGGTAAACCGCGATAGCGCAGGTTGAGAATGGCGGACAGCGCGCCGAGCAGCAGCCCCTCGAGCGCGGCGTAGATCGGGGCGGTGACCGGCGCGTGCTCCGGCCGGAAAACCGTGTAAACTGCGACACCGAAGCCGCCCACAATCCCGACCAGAAACAGTGTACCAAGCTTGTCCGGCTCGGAGATTCCGGCTCCGGTCTGCAACCAGGCGAACGTGGCGGTGACGGTCAGGATCCCCAAGAGAATCATGGTCTTGGAGATCGTTCCGTTCAGCGTCATCGTGCCGGTTCCGGCCGAAGACGTGGGTCGGAAGTCGGCTCGGGCCAGCACCGGATTGGACGTCGTAGCCATCAGGGCTCCATGTCTTCAGGAGGACGTTCCTGACAGGCGCACAAACGATGCCGGTGGACCGTGCTAATCGAGACTCCGTCCGGCAGAGCCCGGCATGATCATGCCGTCCTGGGCGGCACGAGCCAGCATCTCCCGGCGTACGCTTGCGGCCGTCGCGAGCACGCGGGTCGGATACCGGGAGCAGCGTGGCGTCACCGTCCCTCGCACGCAGCCGTTGTACCGACGGAGCGCGAGCCGGAGCGTCGAGCTGCGGACGACGTACACGCGCAGGAGTCGCGCGCCGTGGCAGATGTTGGCGTCGATCTCCTTCAGGTCATTGCTGGCACACCCGTAGCTCCCGGCGTGTACCGGCATCACCTGCATCAGACCCACGGCGCCCTGACTGCTCACCGCCGCGGAATCCATCGCCCGATTCTCGATCAGCAGGACCGCGGCCAGCAGGCTCGGGCTCAGCTTGAGCCTCCGGCTCTCGCGCACGACCGCCAGCGCGGCCCGGTCCGCGAGCTCCGGGCGCCGCGTCCGGCGCGCCAACACCTCAGCCAGCGGCCGGTAGCCGAGTCGCGTCGTCACGGCACGCTCGAGCACCGTGCTGTCGGCCCAGCGGATGTGCGGCCGCGCCGGCTTGGGCCGCGGGGCCGGCTTCACCACGGGCGCAACCGCAATGGGAACCGCCGTGTCGGCCGGCCCGGGCTTCGGCGTCGGGGCGACCAGGACCTGCCCCGCCGGCGGCCCTGCGGGCCCCCCGGATGAGCAGGCTGACGCCGCGAGCACCAGCGCCGCGGCGAGCGGGTCGAACCTCCGGCTGTGCCCCTGTCGGTCGGCCATACGGTCTCCCTCCGTTGGTCGTCCGCGCAGTATCGGGGCCGGTCATGAGGGGTCTCAAGTGTGCCGAAGCTTGACGTGAAAAGGAATCCGACGGGCCTCGGGCCCCGCCGGCGGAGGCACCCGACCGCAAGTCGTGCCCCGGAAAGCGCTCCCGACGCCGCCCGCGCGCGGGTGCAAGTCCTGGCGTCTCCCGCCTCCGGGCGGCATTGTTACATTGGACCGGCTCCCAGCGGGCCGCCGCGCCGCAGCCCCTGGACGCCGCGCGGGTCCCCGCAATCGCAAGTGACGATGCTGGCGTCAGTTTGCGAACCTTCTTGCAGCCACTTCACCAGCCCTTTCCCCGCGCCTCCATGCTCTCCTCGCGCTGCCTCCGACCCCCCGCCGCCCTTACCGCCGCAGTCGCCCTCTCGCTGCTCGGACCGGTGACCGCCCGGGCCCAGGGCGCGGCCCACGACCGGAGCGACGTGCTGGCCGTCGTTCGCCGCCTGTTCGATGGCATGCGGGCCGGCGACAGCGCGGCCGTGCGCTCCACGTTCCACCCCCGGGCCTTGCTCGGGACCACGCACGTCCGCAACGACGTCGCGGTCTTCCAGCTCGATACCGTCGACGCCTTCGTGCGGGCGGTCGGCACACCGCACTCGGTCGTTTGGGACGAGCGGATCAGGAAGACCCGCGTCGAGCTCGACGGACCGCTGGCTTCGGTCTGGGCCGAGTACTCCTTCTACGCCGGCGATAAGTTCAGCCATTGCGGCATCGACGCGTTCCAACTGGCACGAGATGGCGAGGCCTGGCGCATCGTGGCGCTCACCGATACTCGGCGGCGCGACGGTTGCCCCGACCCTCCGGCCAAGTGAACCTGGTCGTCGAAACTGCGCTCCCCGCATCCGCGTAGCACCCTCATGTACCGGATCGTCTGGGAGTTCGAGCCCGAGCCCTCTCGGGTCGGGGAGTTCGAGCGGGAATACGGCGCGAACGGCGCGTGGGTCGAGCTCTTCCGCCGCGGGAACGGCTACCTGGGAACCGAGCTGTTCAAGAGCGCAACCGACCCGGGGCACTATCTCACCCTCGACCGGTGGACGTCGCGCGCGGCGCACGATGCGTTTCGCGCCGCCTTCGGCGCGGAGTACGCGGCGCTGGATGCCCGTTGCGAGGCGCTCACGCGAGCCGAACGACTCGTCGCCGCCGCGGAGGGGCCGTGACGTGACCTGGACGCCCAAGGCAACGGCTTTCTGGTCGCTCCTCGCGACGCTCGTGCTGGCCGACTGCTCCACCAAGCGCCTGGCCGTCGAGCACCTCTCGCCGGCCTATGTGCCGCACGAAGTCGTGGGTGACTGGCTCCGCTTCACCCTCGCCTACAACGAGGGCGCGGCCATGGGCGTCTCGCTCGGCGACTACTCGCGCATCGGGCTGGCGCTCGTGGCCCTTGCCGCGCTTGCGATCCTGGGTGCCCTTTACCGCAACGGCGCGGCGACCGACTACCGGCGGGCCGCGGCGTTGGCGCTCGTGACGGGTGGGGCGGTCGGCAACCTGCTCGACCGGATTCGCTCCGCCCGCGGCGTCGTAGATTTCATCGACCTCGGCATCGGTGACGTCCGCTTCTGGACGTTCAACATGGCCGACGTCGGCATCACCTGCGGGGCGATTGTTCTTGCCATCCTGCTTGCCCGCGAGGAGCGGCGAGCGGGTGAGGATGCCATCTTCTCCGAGAGTCCAAGGGAGATCCCATGATCAGCCGCCGGGAGTTCCTCGTGCACAGCGCGGGCCTCGCGTCCGTGGCCGCGCTGGCCCGCCCGCTGGGGGCACTCGTGCCCGGCCCGCTCGTCGCGGTATACAAGAATCCGACCTGCAAGTGCTGCACGCGCTGGGTGGAGCACCTCAAGCTCAACGGGTTCGTCACGGAGATCCACGACGTCGACTCGGTCGACGGCGTGAAGGACCGCTACGGCGTGCCGAGCGCGGTTCGCGCATGCCACACCGGCGTGGCGGACGGCTACGTGATCGAGGGCCACGTTCCGGCCGACGACATCACCCGCCTGCTCAAGGAGCGGCCCAAGGTCGCCGGGCTCGCCGTGCCGGGCATGCCGTCCAGCTCGCCGGGGATGTATCAGCCCGGCGATGCCAAGGAGCCGTACGACGTGCTCGCGTTTCAGAAGTCCGGCACGACGACCAAGTTCGCGACCCACTAGCATGAACCGGAGCGATTTTCTCGGCCTGTTCGAGTACGACGCCTGGGCCAACCGCGAGAGCCTCGCCTCCATCGGGCCCGCAGCCGCAGCCGCGCCCAAAGCCGTCGCCCTGATCGCACACGTCGCCGCGGCGGAGCATCTTTGGATCGCCCGCATCGCGGCGGAGCCGCCGCCGATGCCGGTCTGGCCGGAGCTGACCCTCGAGCAGTGCGGACCCGGGCTCGCGCGGGGCGCCGAGCGCTGGCAGGCCTACCTGCAGACGGTCACCGACGCCGAGCTGACCCGGCAGGTCGCCTACACCAACAGCAAGGGGCAGCCGTTTCGGAGCCGGGTGGCCGACATCGCCACCCACGTGGTGTTCCACTCGCACTACCACCGCGGTCAGATCGCCAGTCTCGTCCGCGCGGCCGGCCACACCCCGGCCTACACCGACTTCATCCACGCAATCCGCACCCGCGCCACCGGAACCCAGGAGGTTCGCCAGTGAACGAGGCCGAGCCGGATGTCCGCCGTCGTGCCGCCGAGCGCGCCAGACAGGTGCTCGACGGCAATTTGAGCCCCGACGCCTTCCGCGAGGAGTTCGCCGACGTAGAGGACCGCCGCGTCGCCGAGCTGCTCGATCTGATGGAGCACCAACCGGAACACGGCCTGCTGGGCGGCGGCGAAAGCGCCTGGCGCGACTACCAGAAATCCCTTCGCGACGTCATCGCCGGGCTCAACGCGTGACCCTGCCGTATCGCTTCCCGCTTGCCGAGGCCGTGGCACGGCTGCCTCCGCCGGGCGACGAGCAATACGTCGTGCCGTTCCGGCACGGCACCATGGAGCTGGGCCTCTACGCGCCCCGCGGCCGCGACCCGCAGGACCCGCACACCCGGGACGAGCTGTACGTCGTCATGCGTGGGTCCGGCTGGTTCGTGAACGGGCCGACCCGCACGCGCTTCGCGCCCGGCGACGTTCTCTTCGTGCCCGCGGGCGTCGTGCACCGGTTCGAGGAATTCACCAACGACTTCGTCGTGTGGGTCGTGTTCTACGGGCCTGAGGGCGGCGAGTCGCCGGCGGGTCATGCCTGACGACGTCCGGCGCCGCGAGATGTGGCGTCATCTCGTGGTGATGATCGCGGTCGTCGCCGCGGTCGATGCGGTCGCCATCGCCACGTGGTTTCTGGCAGGGCTACGCGGCCGCAGCGCGGCGGTGCAGCTCTGCTTCGCCGTCGCCTGGACCGTCGCGACGCTCGGGGTGGTGGTGGTGTCGATGCGGAAGATCAGAGACGCCCAAAGACGGTGAACTGTGAACCGTAAACAGGGGACTCCCTTGGCCGCGATGCCCCCGTTTACCGTTTAGCGTTCACTGTTCACCGAATTCCCCCATGCCGACTCGTGTCGCGGTCCTGGGCCTTCCCTACGACGCCAGCTCCTCCTTTCTCCGGGGCGCCGCGGAAGCGCCGGCGCTGATCCGGCGGGCGCTCGCGTCCCCGTCCGGCAACCTCTGGACCGAATCGCTCGTGGACCTCGGCGCGCCGGATCGGCTCCACGACGCGGGGGACGCCAGCATCCCCGACGGACCCGGCGCCCGGGAGAAGATCGAGGCCACGCTCGCGGCGCTGCTCGATCGCGGCTTCCGCCCCCTCTCACTCGGCGGTGATCACTCCGTCACCTATCCGATCCTCCGCGCCCTCGGGCCCCGCTACCCGCGCCTCACCGTCGTCCAGTTCGACGCGCACCCGGACCTCTACGACGTTTTCGAGGGCGACCGCTACTCGCACGCGTGCCCCTTCGCGCGGATCATGGAGGAAGGCCTCGCGACCCGCCTCGTCCAGCTGGGCATCCGAACGATGTCCGGGCACCAGCAGGAGCAGGCGAAGCATTTCGGGGTGGAAGTGCACGACATGCGCCGGTGGCGCGACGGGCCGGTGCTCAGCCTCGAGGGGCCGGTCTACGTCTCCTTCGACCTGGACGCCCTGGACCCGGCGTTCGTCCCCGGCGTTGCCCACCATGAGCCCGGCGGGCTGTCGGTGCGGCAGGCGTTGGACGTGATCCAGCGCCTGCCGGGCCCGATCGTCGGCGCCGACGTCGTCGAGTACAATCCGCGGACCGATGTCGGGGGAGTGACGGCGAGAGTGGCGGCGAAGCTGGTAAAGGAGCTGGCCGCGCGGATGCTGGAGTAGCGCCTACGGTTTGGCGCCGGCCGCGCCGGTGATGGCCGGCGTCTCGCCGGTCGGCTGGTCGACGGCGTCGATCCGCACCACGATGGCGGTGATGTTGTCGAGCCCGCCGCGCCGGTTCGCCTCGGTAATCATCCGATCGACCCAGGTCTGCGGATCCCCCTCCGACTTGAGAATCTTCACCAACTGCTCGTCCTCGAGCATGCCGGTGAGGCCGTCCGACGCGAGCAGGACCACATCACCCGTGTGCAGCGCCCCGTAATACAGATCCGGCACCACGTCCACGCTCGCGCCCACGCACCGCGTGATCACGTTGCTGTAGGGGTGGACGCGCGCCTGCTCCGGCGTGAGCAACCCGGCGTCCACCTGCTCCTGCACGTACGAGTGGTCCTTCGTGAGCTGGGTGAACACGCCGTCCCGGAGCAGGTACGCGCGGCTGTCGCCCACCTGGCCGATGAGATAGCGCCCGCGCATGAGCACGAGGACCGTCGCCGTGGTACCCATCCCCCGCTTGTCGTGCTCCGAGATCGTCCGTTCGAAAATGGCATCGTTGGCCACGCGGATCGCGCCCCGGATCCGGTCCCCCACCTGCGGCTCGGACAGTCCGCGGATCGAGCCGATTTCGCGCGACGTGATGCGAACCGCCATCTCGCTCGCGACTTCGCCGGCCGCGTGCCCGCCCATCCCGTCCGCGACGATGAACACGCCGCGATCGGAGAGCATCAGATAGTTGTCTTCGTTGCCCGACCGGACGACACCGACGTCGGTTCGGGCAGCACAGGTGAAGTGCACGTGGCTCCGTTTATCTGAACAGCATGAACAGCGCGACGCCGACGACCGCGAGGATCACGACCGCCACCACCCACTTGGAAACAGGCTTGGGTTCCGGCGGCGCCACTCGGATCGACCGTCGAGGCGCGGTGGGGGTGGGGGTGGGGGTTCGCGCGGGCTCGGCCGGAACGCCCGGCACCATTTTCGTGCCGACCCGCTGCTGGATTCCGGTTGTGTCGTCGGTCGACTCGAACAGGGTGGTCACCTCGCCGAACCGGATCGCGGCACCCGGGCCTAGGGGGGTTTCGTCGGTCACGCGCTCGCCGTCGACGTACGTCCCGTTGGTGGAGCCCAGGTCGCTGAGGATCCAGATCCCCTCCCGCCGCTGCAGCTTGGCATGCGAGGAGCTGACGCTTGGCTCCGGAATCACCAGGTCGTTGTAGTCCGCTCGCCCGATGTTGACCACCGGCGTTCTTACCGTCAGCCGCTTCCCCTTGAGGCTGCCGCTCCGCACCAGCAGCGACGCGATCGGCGCGTCCACAATCGAGATCGGCGTCACCGGCCCGGACGGCGGGGTACCGGGCGCG
Source organism: uncultured Gemmatimonadaceae bacterium (assembly GCA_964519805.1). GTDB lineage: Bacteria > Gemmatimonadota > Gemmatimonadetes > Gemmatimonadales > GWC2-71-9 > DASQPE01. Next base: position 149 of record CAZFKN010000062.1, on the reverse strand, counting down.
CCGCCAACGCCGAACATCGTGTTGAACAGCCGCTGCTGCGCCCCGGTCGGCGCGTCACCCTGGGCGGTCGCGGCGGAGGGGGGGGGCGCCGCGGGCGCCCCGGCCCCGGGCGGTTGGCCCGCCGGCCCCGGCGGGGCCCGGAGGACCGG
>CAZFKN010000061.1:0-18383 GCA_964519805.1 uncultured Gemmatimonadaceae bacterium | reverse complement strand
GGCAACGCCGTCGAGTACTTCGTCTCCTACTACGACTACTACCAGCCCGAGGCCTACGTCCCCGCGACCGACGTCTATATCGAGAAGGACGCGTCGATCAATGAAGACATCGAGATGCTCCGGCTCCGGGCCACCTCCAGCCTCATGGAGCGCGAGGACGTCGTGATCGTGGCCACCGTGAGCGCGATCTACGGCCTCGGCGACCCGGTCGAGTATCGCCGGCTCATGGTGACGCTCCGCCGCGGCGAGCGCCGCAGCCGGGACTCGATTCTCTCGGAGCTGGTGCGCATTCAATACGGGCGCAACGACGCGTCGTTCGAGCCCGGCACGTTCCGCGTGCGGGGCGACTCGATCGAGATCTTCCCGGCCTACGCGGAGCAGGCGGTCCGGGTCGAGCTCTGGGGCGACGAGGTCGAGCGGATCAGCAAAGTCAACCCGCTCACCGGGCAGACCATCGCGCAGCTGGATCAGATGGCCATCTACCCGGCCAAGCACTTCGTTACCCAGCGGCCGACCATCGAACGGGCGGTGAAGCTGATTCGGGCGGAGCTGGCCGAGCGGCTGCAGGTGTTCAAGGCGGCGGGCAAGCTGCTCGAGGCGCAGCGCCTGGAGTCGCGGACCAACTTCGACATCGAGATGATGCTCGAGGTCGGCACCTGCGCCGGCATCGAGAACTACTCTCGGCCGCTGTCCGGTCGGCGGGAAGGGGAGCGCCCGGCCTGTCTGCTGGACTACTTCCCGTCGGACTACCTGGTCGTCGCGGACGAGTCGCACGTCACGCTCCCGCAGCTCGGCGGCATGTTCAACGGCGACCGGGCGCGGAAGCTCACGCTGGTCGAGTACGGCTTCCGGCTGCCGTCCGCGCTCGACAACCGGCCGCTCCAGTTCGAGGAGTTCATGGGACTGGTGCCGCAGATGATCAACGTCTCCGCCACGCCGGGCGACCTGGAGTTGACGCTGTCCGAGGGCGCCGTCGTCGAGCAGATCATCCGGCCCACCGGCCTGGTGGATCCCGAGGTGGACGTGCGGCCGGTCAGGGGTCAGGTGGATGACCTGCTGGGCGAGATCCGCGACCGGGTCACACGGCGGGAACGGGTCCTCGTCACCACGCTGACCAAGCGGATGTCGGAGGATCTCACCGACTATCTCCAGCAGGCCGGCGTGCGCGTCCGCTACCTCCACTCCGACATCGACGCGATCGAGCGCATGGAGATTCTCCGCGGCCTCCGCCTTGGCGATTTCGACGTGCTGGTGGGGATCAACCTGCTGCGCGAGGGCCTCGACCTTCCCGAGGTCTCGCTGGTCGCCATTCTCGACGCCGACCAGGAGGGGTTCCTCCGGTCCGACCGCTCGCTGGTGCAGACAATCGGCCGCGCGGCCCGCAACCTGAGCGGCCGGGCGATCCTGTACGCCGACCGCATGACCGGCTCGATGCGGCGCGCGCTCGACGAGATGGATCGGCGGCGCCGGATCCAGCGGGAGTACAACGAGGCGCATTCGATCACCCCGCGCTCGATCGTCAAGTCGATGGAGGAGGTGAGGCTCGCCACCTACGTCGCCGACGCCCGAAGCGAGAAGCCGCCCACCAAGGCCGAGGTGAAACGCGAAGCCGACCTGCGCGATCCGTCCAAGCGCGGCCAGGTCATCACGGCGCTCGAGCGCCGGATGAAGGAGGCGGCCGCCAATCTCGAGTTCGAGCTTGCTGCGACGCTGCGCGACCAGCTCACCGAGCTGAAGGCGGTCGACGCCCCGAACGTGCATCGGGGGCCGTCGCCGAGCCGGCCAGCTCGGTCTCGGGTCCGCCGGCGCGCGTGATCCGGCCGGTCACGCAGGCGGAGCTGGAGGCGGAAGGCGAAGCGATCGGCCGCGCGCTGCCGGCCGGCGCAGTGGTGACGCTCGAGGGCCAGCTCGGTGCCGGGAAGACGACGTTCGTGCAGGCGATCGCGCGGGGACTGGGGGTCCGCGCGGGGGCCACCAGCCCGTCCTACGCGCTGGTGCACCGCTATCGTGGCCGGCGCGGCCCGGTGTTCCATCTGGATTGCTACCGCCTCCGCTCGCCGGAGGAAGCGGCCGACCTCGACTGGGAAGGCCTCATGCGTGACGGCGACGCCGTGCTGATCGAATGGCCCGAGCGCGCCGGCGCGTGGGTGCCGGCCGCCACTCGACGGTTCCGGCTGCATCACCTGGCCGACCCCGGGCGCCGAGGGCTGGAGCCGCTGTGAGCTGGCTCGCCTTCGACACGGCGACCGACCGCGCGTCGGTGGCGCTCGGGGACGGGGCGAGCGATGCGCTCGAGGAGGAGCTGACGGGCGCGCGGCGCCATGCGAGCGCGCTGCTGCCTCTGGTAGACCGTCTGCTCGCGCGGGGCGGCCTCACGCTCGACGCGGTCGGGGGGCTCCTGCTGAGCGACGGGCCCGGGAGCTTCACCGGTCTTCGGGTCGGCGCATCGGTGGCGAAGGCGCTCGCGCGGACGCGGGGCCTCGAGGTCCGCACGGCGCCCTCGCTCATGGTGCGCGCCGCGGCCCACGCCCGGCCCGGCGAGGTCACGCTCGCGCTGGCTGACGCGTTGCGCGGCGAGGTGTACGCGGCGGCCTACCGCCTCACCGCCGATGGCGTGGAGACGCTGTCACCGCCGACGGTCTGGCGGCCCGAGCGGCTCATCGCCGAGCTCCCACGGCCGGACCGGATCGTGGGCGATGGGCCGCCGGCGGCGCTCGCTCACCTGGGCGAATGGGCCGGCACGGTAGTGGCGAGCGGAGCGGAGGGCCTGCCGCGCGCGGCCTTTCTGCTCGAGCTGCGGCATCGCGTCGGCGCGACTCGGCCGATCGCAAGTCTCGACCTTTGGGAGCCCGAGTATGGCCGCCCTGCGGAAGCCCAGGCACGATGGGAGCTGGCTCACGGACGGCCGCTTCCGGATTCGGCGCGGAGTGCCGGCTGATGCGCGCGAGCTCGTAGCGATCGAGCGCCGCGCGTTCGGCGATCCCTGGAGCGAGGCCGGCTTTCGTGAATCACTGAGCGCGGCGTGGAGCTTCGGGCTCGTGGCCGAGCAGAATGCCGAGGTCGTCGGCTACCTGATTGCAAGGGAAGCGGTCGGCACAGGCGAAATTCTGAACCTCGCGGTCGATCCGCCGCATCGCCGGGGCGGGATCGCGCGCGCGCTGCTCGACGCCGGCCTCGCGGTGTTACGGCAACGCGCCGTCGCGGAAGTTTTTCTCGAGGTTCGCGTCTCGAACGAAGCGGCGCGGGCGCTATACCGCGGGGCAGGCTTCGAGGAGGTGGGCCGCCGGCGCGCCTACTATCGGAATCCGGTAGAGGATGCGCTCGTGCTCCGGCGCGCGCTCTCCGGAGCGCAAAACGCGCCTGACGGCGTAAATTTGCTTGACTGAACGACTTGCGATTCCTATACTTTGGCGGGGTCCACCACTCGATGGGCCCATGGAACCACGGAGGTGTGTGTGAGCCGGAGCTTGAACAAAGTCATTCTGATCGGGAACCTCGGGGCCGATCCCGAAGTGCGGAGCACTGCCAACGGGTCCCGCGTGGCAACGCTTTCTCTCGCCACCAGCCGCCGCTGGAAGAATCAGGCCGGCGAGCAGCAGGAGAAAACGGAGTGGCACCGGGTCGTGTTGTGGAACAACAAGGGCTCCGGTCTCGCCGACGTCGCCGAGCGCTACTGCAAGAAGGGCGACAAGATCTACATCGAGGGAAGCATCGAGTATCGCTCGTGGCAGGACCGCGAAGGCCAGACGCGCTACACCACCGAGATCACCGCTCGGGAGCTGATCATGCTCTCCGGCCGGAGTGGTGAGCCGGGCGAGAGCTTCTCGCCGCCGGCCAAGGTCGCCGCGGCCGCCGGGGCCAAGGGCAAGTCCGAGTCGATCGAGGACTTCCCGGAGGCCCTGGATGGCGAGGACGACGACCTGCCGTTCTGATGGCTGCCCCTGGGCGGCAATTATGCAAGAGCCGGCGCTGAACGCGAGGGGCGGCGGGTCGAACCTGGTCCGCCGCCCGTGTCGTAACCAGTTACCCTGACGCCTGTTAAGTGGCACGATGTGAGGTGGTTTGTGGTGGCGTTGATCTTGCTCGCCCACCGGGTCTACTGACGTCATTGCGCCTGCCCTCGCTGCCGGAGACACACCGATGTCGCGCACGCCTCGGAGTGAGCCGCTGTCACCCAAGAGCCGCTGGTCGATCGGCCTGGCCGCCGGCGTTCTGCTCGCATTGGCGCCGGGAGCCCTCCGCGCGCAGGTGCCCGAGACCCACACGGTCAAGGCGGGCGACACGCTCTGGGATCTCGCGAAGCAATATCTCGGTGATCCGTTCCTCTGGCCTGAGATCTACCGGCTCAACACCCTCGTTGTCGAAGACCCGCACTGGATCTATCCGGGCGAGGTGCTCCGGATCGCGCCGTCGGAAAAGGCGACGGCCGTGCCTCAGCAGGCCGAAGCCCCGGCCCCCGCCGCTGCAGTGGCACCGCCTCCGGCCGCCCCGCCGGGAGCGGAGGCCGCCCCGGCCCCTGCGCCGACCGAGGCGCGCCCGGGACTCGCGGAGGTTGCGCCGGAGCAGCAGGCTCCCGCGGAGGTCGAGCAACAGGTCCCTTCGGTCGAGGAGCTGCCCGATACCACCCACCTGTTTCCGCTGGGCCGCGGTCTGACCACGGTAGAGTTGCTGGTCGGCGACCGCGGCGCTTCGCTGCGCCCGCTGCACCGGTCCGACTTCTATTCGTCGGGCTTCCTCACGGAAGGTGATCCGATGCCGTTCGGCGTCGTGCACGGACCGACTACGCCGTCGGACATTCCGACCAACGAGCCCCGCAGCTCGACGACGCTGTACAGCCGGATCGCGATCGATGCGCCTGCCGGTGCGACCTATCAGGTGGGCGATACCCTGCTGGTCGCCAATGTGCGCGGCACGGTCGAGGGCTACGGTCGGATCGTCGAGCCTCGCGGGCTCGCGCGGGTGCTCGAGATCTCCCAAGGCGCCGCGATCAGCGAGGTGGTGGCGGTCTACGGGGAGATCCTCCCGGGCCAGGCAACGCTTCCCGCCGAGAAATTCACCGATCCCGGCGCCGTGAAGCCGGTGCCCGTCAGCAAGGGCGTCGCCGCTGAGGTGATTGGGTGGCCTGGCCACCGTGAGTTCAAGGGGCAAGGCATCGTGGTCTTCCTCGACAAGGGCAAGCAGGACGGCGTGGCTCCGGGCGATGTCTTCGAGGTCCGTCGGACCCCGGGTCGCCACAGCGACGGCGCCATCACGATCGCCGACGTCATGGCGACGCTCCAGGTGGTGCACGTGCGCGATCACACCGCCACGACCCGCGTCATGGGAGTCGTGTCGCCCAACCTCCACCGCGGCTCCCATGCGACGCAGGTCGCCAAGTTGCCGTCCTGATTCCCGGTTTGACCAGCCGTCTCTCGCGGCGCCGGCGCCCTCTGGGCCCGGCGCCGCGACCGTTTCCGAAACTCGGGTCGCGCGCGCAGTTCCTTCTGCGCCAACGCTTTCTATATTGCGAAACGATTCGAGAGCGGGGTGAAGGCGAGGGCAAAGCCCATGAGACCGGGGGGGAGTGCATGCGGGCATGAGCGGACGGGTGCTGGTCACGGGCGGCGCCGGGTTCATCGGATCGCACATCGCCGAGGCCTTCCTCGCCCGGGGCTGGGAGGTCACCGTCCTCGACGATCTGTCCCGCGGTAACGAGCGGAACGTTCCCAAGCGCGTTCGCTTCGTGCGCGCCGACATCCGCTCGGACGAGGCGCGTCGGACGCTGGCGGAGGGCCGCTTCGATGTCCTGGACCACCACGCCGCCCAGATCGATGTCCGGGTGTCCGTGGATCAGCCCGCCTACGACGCCGCGATCAACCTGGTGGGGTTCGTGAACCTGCTCGAAGGGGCGGCCGCGGGGGGTGTGAAGCGTGTGGTCTTCGCGTCGAGCGGCGGCGTCGTGTACGGTGACACCACGGTCTTCCCGACTCCGGAGACCGACGGCAAGCGCCCGGTCTCGCCGTACGGTGTGAGCAAGCTCGCCGGGGAGCACTATCTCCGGGCCCTCGGTCTCCTGCGCGGCTTCGAGGGTGTCGCCCTCCGCTACGCCAACGTGTTCGGTCCCCGGCAGGATCCCAAGTCCGAGGCCGGCGTCGTCTCCATCTTCGTCTCGCGGGTGCTGGCCGGCCGCCCGCTCACGGTGTTCGGCGACGGGACGCAAACCCGTGACTACGTGTTCGTCCGCGACGTGGCCCGCGCCAACGTGCTTGCGGCGACCGCCACCGTTCCGCGCGGCGACGGGATCGACGACAGCGCCTTCAACATCGCCACCGCGCGCGAGCGCACCGTGCTCGACGTGGCTGACGGCGTGATGGGTGTGATCGGGCGGCGAGTCCCGGTCGAGCTCGCTCCGGCGCGGCCGGGGGAGCTTCTCCGCAGCGTGCTCGACACCCGGAAGGCCGCCGAGCGACTCGGCTGGCGACCCGAGCATCGCTTCGAGGACGGGTTGGGCGAGCTGGTGTCCTGGTTTCGAGAGGAGGCATGTTGATGCTGCAGGGCGCATCCCCCATTCCGCGGTCGTCGCTCGACCTGGTCCTCATCGCCAGCCCCGAGACGAAAGTCGTCCTGGCCATCACGGTGGTGTTCTCGATCATCTCCTGGTTCATCATCGTGGCGAAGTGGTGGCAGTTCCGCCGGCTCAACAAGCAGGCGGATCGCTTCTTCTCCGAGATGGAGCGCGCCACTCGGCTTCAGGAGGCGTATCATGCCGTGATGAAACAGCCGCCGTCGCCCTACAATCGGCTGTTTCGCGAGGCCATCACGTTCTACTCGGAGCTCAAGCCGGGCGCGCTGCGTGACGATCGCCCGACGCAGGCGACGTCGCTGACCGCGACCCAGCTCGAGGCACTCAAGATGGTCCTCGGAAAGGAGGTCGCCGCCGAACGCGACCTGCTCAGCCACTACGTGCCGTGGCTTGCCACGATCGGATCGGTGAGCCCGCTCCTGGGCCTGCTCGGGACCGTCGTGGGTATCATGAACGCCTTCGTCGGCATCTCCGCTAAGGGCTCGGGGAGTCTCGCCGCCGTCGCCCCCGGGGTGGCCGAGGCGCTGGTCGCGACCTTCGGGGGTCTGGCTGCTGCGATCCCCGCGGTCATCACGTACAACCTGTTCGTCAACCGGATCCGACTCTTCGCCGGCGAGCTCGAGGGCTTCGCCAACGAGCTGATCGGAACGATGGCCAGGGAGGGGCTGATCTGATGATGAGTCTGGGTGGGGGCCTCGGGAGTCAGCGGGGCGAGCTCAATTTCAACGCCGACATCAACGTCACGTCCCTGATCGACGTCGTCCTGGTGCTGTTGATCGTGTTCATGATTACGGCCCCGATCATGCAGGGCGGCCTCGACGTCGAGCTTCCGAGGGCCGAGGCACGGCCGCTCCAACCGAAAGAGGGCATGGTCGTCTCGGTCAATCGGGACGGCAAGGTCTACGTCGACAATACGCCGGTCTCCTACCGGGACTTCCGGGCGACCTTCCGGGCGCTGGTGGCGCAGCGGAAGCCGGAGGGAGTGTACCTCCAGGCGGACGCCCGGGTGGCCTATGGCGAGGTCGTCAAAGTGCTGGCGGTGATCCGCACGGCCGGCATCGCGAACGTCGGTCTCGTGGCGGCCGATGAGGGCCAGTAGGGATGAAGCTGCGGGCGGAGGCGCGGGAAGGGCCCAGCGTCCCGGCCGGTCTGATCGGGACCACGCTGCTCCATGCGGCGGCTGTGGCCCTCGTCATCGTGAGCCCCCATACCGAGGCGAAGGTGGGTCCGCCGAGTTACGCCGTCGAGCTGATCGCGGCTCCCGAGCCGCAGCCCACCCTCAAGAAAGCCGCGCCGGAAGCGATCCCGACGCCGCCCGAGGAGAAGCCGGCGCCGCTCAAGCCACAGCCGGCCAAGCTGCCGCCCAAAGTACCGCCGAAGCCGGAGCCCAAACCGCCGCCCCAGCCGGAGAAGAAAGAGGCGCCGGTCAAGACCCGTGCGCCGGAAAAGCCGCTGCCGGGCGAGACGCCGAGCACCGGGACGGACATCGCGACCGTGAAGACCCCCGGGCTCGACTTCCCGTACCCCGAGTATCTCCGGAACATCGTTTCGGAGGTCTACCGGCGGTGGGATCGACCGTCCGGGGCGGCGAGCCTCCAGGCGGAGGTCGCGTTTCTCATTCTGCGCGACGGCTCGGTGCGCGAAATTAAATTCATTCGCTCGTCCGGCAACTTCGCGTTCGATCTCGACGCGCAGGGGGCGATCGAGGCGGCGGGGAACGGCCGCGCCTTCGGCCCGCTGCCGGACGGCTATCCGGCGGACGTGTTGCCGGTCTCGTTCTACTTTACGCCCAGACCTCGATGACACGATTCCTTTCAACCGGTGTGGCGGCGTGCGCCGCGCTGACGCTTGCGGGCTCGGCGGCGGCCCAGGATACGACCCGGGTCCCCGAGGGCGTCCGTGTCGGGATCAACTACACGCCCGGCGCCCAGCCCGGTCTCGTGGTGATCCCGGGGCCGGGCATCGACTCGATCCGCGCGATCGTGGCCCGCGATCTCGACTACAGCGACCGCTTCAAGATCATCCCCGTCGCCGATCCCGGCGGAACCGCGGCTTCCGGTCCGATCAACTACGGGCTCTACAAAGCGCTCGGCGCCGACTTCGCCGTGGAGCTGCTGGACGCTGGCGGGAAGGTGACCGCCCGGCTGCACGACGTCGCGCGCTCGCTGCTCGCCAACCAGCAGACCGCGGCCCTGCCGCCGCCGAGCGACGCGAACTTCCACCTCGCCGTGCACGTGCTGTCCGACGAGATCGTGCGCTGGGCCACCGGGACGCCGGGGATCGCCGCAACCCGCATTCTCTACGTGCAGAACGGTCGCATCTGGCAGATGGACGCGGATGGGTACGCGGCGCGTGCGCTCACGCCCGACGGCCAGACGTCGCTCTCGCCCGCCTGGTCGCCGGACGGGCGGCGCATGGCCTTCACCAAGCTGGTCGAGGGGCGAGGAGGAGTGTTCCTTCAAACGCTCGCCACCGGAGAGGTCGCCCAGCTGCCCGGGACGGAGAGCGGGCTCAACATCACGCCGATGTTCGCACCGGACGGCCAGCACGTCGTGTACGCCCGCTCGGACGAGAAGGGCACCGACATCTACGTCGCGACGCTCGGCGATCGCACCCCGCAACGCTTGACCGCCGGGAAGTTCGCGGACAATTTGTCTCCGACGTATTCGCCCGATGGACGACGTATCGCATTCATCTCGACCCGGGCCGGGCCGCCGCAGTTGTACTCGATGGGTGCCGACGGGACCGAGCAGGAGCTGTTCGCCCCCTTCGACTTCGGCGTCACTGGTCCCTCGTACGCTCCGGAGTGGTCCCCCGACGGCTCGTCGGTGGTGTTCCATCGGGAAGTCTCCGGAGTCCCGCAGATCTTCGTGCTCACCGTAGCAGGCCGTAAGCTCCGCCAGATCTCGTCCACCGGCCGGAACGAAGATGCGACCTGGGCGCCGGACGGCCGCCATCTCTGCTTCGTGTCGGACCGGACCGGCGCCCGCCAGCTGTGGGTGATCGACGCCGAGACTGGTCGCAATCGTCAGCTCCCGACGCCGGGCTGGGCCCGGCTCCCAGCGTGGTCCCGGCGCCTGGCCGGGGCCGCAGTCGTCTCCAACCCTTGAGGCCAGGAGTCATGATGCGCCCATCGTCGATTCTGACGCTCCTCGCGGCCGCCACCCTCGTGGCGGCCTGCGGCAAGAAGCCGGCGCCCGAGCAACCGGCGCCCCAGCCGACTCCCTCTGCGCAGGAGGCGCCGCCGCCCCCGCCGCCTCCGGCACGAACTGATGACGCCGAACGCCGGGCCCGCGAGGCCGCGGCGGCCGCCGCCAAGGTTCGCTCGGACCTCGCCGACATGATCCACTTCGACTTCGACAAGGCGGACGTGCGGACGAGCGATCAGGGGATCCTGGACCGCAAGGCGGCGATCCTGGGGACCAACGGTGCGGTGCGGCTCCGGATCGCCGGACACTGCGACGAGCGCGGCAGCGACGAGTATAATCTCGCGCTCGGCAACCGCCGGGCGGCCGCGGCTAAGCGCTACCTCACCGGCAAAGGTGTCGACGAAGGCAGGCTCGACGTCGTCTCGTACGGCAAGGAGCGGCCGCTCGATCAGGGTCACTCCGAAGACGCCTGGGCCAAGAACCGGCGCGACGAGTTCGAGATCACCGCCGGCGGCGACAACTTGATGGCGCCCAAGTGAGGTGGCCGCGCTGGGCTCTCCTGGTCGCCGCCGGGCTGAGTCCGCTCGCCGCCTGCGCGACGTCCGGTGACGTCCGGCGCGTGCAGAACGAGGTGGCGCTTCTGCGGGCCGAGTCCGCACGCCAGGACTCGACCCGCGGGGCCCGGCTCGCGGAAATCATCCGCCTGCAGCAACGCATCCTGGATTCGCTCGGTCTGTCCGTGCGCTCGCTGCGGGGGGAGACCCAGCAGGATCTCTACAACATCCAGCAACAACTGGTGCAGCTCCAGGAGCTGACCGGTCAGAGCCAGCAGCGGTTGACCGAGCTCCGGACGCAGCTGGAGGCGCGGCAGGCGGAGATCACAGCTGCGAGCGCCGCGCCGCCGCCCTCCGCGGGCGGTGACACCACGCGGGCGGCGGTTCCCGCGCCCGCTCCCGCCGCCAGCGCGGAGGAGATGTACGAGGCGTCGGTGGCCCAGCTCCGCCGGGGCAGCACCGCCACGGCGCGGACCGGGCTCCGGCAGCTGCTGCAGAGTTACCCCACCAGCGAGCGCGCGCCCGACGCCATCTATTTCCTCGGCCAGAGTTTCGCCGCGGAGAGCCCCGATTCCGCGGCAGCGTACTACCGGCAGGTGGTCGACCGCTATCCGCAGTCGCCTCGCGCATCGGCGGCGCTCTACAACCTCGGCCTTCTCGCGGAGCGACGGAAGGACGTCGCCGGTGCCAAGGACGCGTATCAGCGCGTCGTGCGGCAGTACCCGCGGTCGGGCGAGGCCGCGCTGGCGCGGGACCGGCTCAAGGCACTCGGGCGCTAGGCTCGGGCGCCTCGCCCCGAGGCCATGGCCAACGCGCGGCCGCTTCCCGGGTCGAGCCGACACAGCTCCGCCCGAGGCGCGGCGTGGGGAGTGGCGCTAGCCTTGGCGCTCGTGTGTGTCCGCGTGGCCGCGGCCCAACAGCCGGGAGTCTCCGGCGGAGGCGTCGGGGGGCTGGTCCCCGGGCTCCGACCGGGGCAGGGGGTGAACATCGGACAGGTGGGCCCCGGCCAGCCGCTCGATACCGCCACCGCCCGCATGCTCGGCCTTCCCACCGCGCCCACCCGCACCTTCCCCGCAGCCGATTCGGTGCTCACCGAGCTGCTGAAGCGCGCCGGCTATAAGGTCACCCGATACAAGGCGGACTCGGCGACCTATTACGCCGATGACCGGCGGATGCGCCTCACGGGCGAGGCGCTGACCGAGCGGGAGGGCGTAAAGCTCGAGGCGGACACGGTGCGGTATCAGGAGACGAGCTGTCTGCTGGAGGCCGGGGGTGAGCCGCACCTGTTCGAGAAGAGCCAGATTCTGGTGGGCGGGGCCATCGAATACAACACCTGTACCAGCCGCGGCGTCATCAAGAACGCGTTCACCAGCTTCTCCGCGGGCCAGGCGAACTGGTTCGTGCGCGGCAACGTCGCCGCCGATTCGAACGCGACCAAGCTCTATGCGGGCTCGAGCGACATCACCAGCTGCGAGCTTCCCACGCCGCACTACCACTTCCAGGCTCGGCAGGTGAAGTGGGTATCGAAGCAGTCGTTCGTCGCCCGGCCGATCGTCCTGTACGTGCGCGACGTGCCGATTCTCTGGCTGCCGTTCATCTACCAGGACATCCGCCCCGGCCGGCATTCGGGAATTCTCGTTCCGCAGTTCGGCTTCAGCGATATCGTGCGACCGTCGCGCTCGTATCAGCGGCAGATCAGCAACGTCGGCTACTACTGGGCGACCAACGACTACATGGACCTCACGTTCCGGCTCGACTGGTTCTCGAGCCGGTACGTGCAGTTCGGGACGAGCATGCAGTACAACGTGCTGGACCGTTTCCTGGGCGGCACATTCGAGATCAGCCGGCAGATCCAAAGCGGCGGCGGCAGCGGCACCAACCTGCGCTGGGATCATCACCAGCAGTTCAATCTGTCGACGAACCTGACGTTCAACATCAACTATGTCAGCAACTCGGTCGTCGTGCTCCAGAACGCGCTCAACCCGCTTCAGAATACCCGGCAGGTCAACAGCAGCCTGAGCTTTCAGAAGCGCTTCCGATGGGGTCTCCTGAACGTCGGCGGCAACCGGCGGCAGAGCCTGTCCGACGGCAGCTCGTCGACCGAGCTGCCCGCGCTCACGATCAGCCCGAAGCCCATCGACCTCTCGCGGAACGTGACCTGGTCGCCCAATCTGAGCCTCACCAACGATCTCACCGCCGGAACGGTGCTGGCCCCTTTGCCGATCACACTCCCCAACGGCGTCATCGATTCGATTCCGCAGGTCGGCAGCTCGCGGAATACCTCGTTCACGCTGCAGACGCCGTTCCGCTTCGGGGGGTTCAGCTGGCAGAACTCGGTCGCGGTCCTGGACCGCACCACGACCCAGCGACAGGCGCTGTCGTTCCTGGCGCCGAGCCTGCTGAACCCCGCCGACTCGGTGACGGTCTCGCGGTTCTTTCCCGGTGATTTTGCCACGACGTTCGACTGGCAGACCGGGATCAGCCTCCCCACGCTGTTCCAGCGCAGCTGGCGGATCATCCCGAGCCTGGGGATCACCAACAAGACCGGGCAGGCGTTCGCCATCCGCAACCGGCAGACTGGCGGGGCGTGGGTGGTGCAGGGCAAGAAATTCAACTTCAGCCTCTCGTCCACGCCGACCCTCTTTGCGTTCTATCCCGGCTTCGGTCCGCTGGCGCGCATCCGGCACACGTTCGCCCCGGTGATCCAGTTCAGCTACTCGCCGGCCGCGTCGATCTCCCAGGACTTTGCCAACGCGATCACGCCGCCCGGCCAGATCCCGCAGATCAGGGTTCCGCCGACCCAGACGCTCAGCATCGGGCTCAACAACACGTTCGAGGGGAAGACCAAGCCGCAACCAGGGGACACGACGGGCAATACGGCGAAGAAGATCAAGCTGCTGAGCATCAGCACCACCCCGCTCACCTACGACTTCGAGCAGGCCAAGCAGCCCGGCAAGACCGGGTGGACCAGCCAGACCATCTCCAACAGCTTCCTCACCGACCTGCTGCCCGGCTTCAACCTGCGGATCACGCACGACCTCTGGCGGGGTGTAGTGGGGACCGACACGGCGAAGTTCGATCCGTTCCTGACCAGCCTCCAGACCAACTTCACTCTCACGAGCAACACCTTTCGGGCGATCGGCTCGCTCTTCGGACTGGGCGGTGGCCCGCGCACGCCGGGGCAGCGAGGTCAGGACCTCAGTCAGCAGCCATACGACGCGCAGGGCGGGCGGCAGACCACCTTCTTCAGCGCCAACCAGGTCTCGCTTCCCAACCGGCCGTTCAGCATCAACCTGAACTACACGGTGAGTCGGACGCGACCGATTCCCGGCCTCCCGGCGGTCCCCTCGCAGAAGAACCTGAACTTCACCACCGGGCTCTCACCGACGCGGTTTTGGACGCTCCAATGGAACGCCCAGTACAACTTGACCCTGAGCCGTTTCGAGTCGCAAACTGTCGCCCTCCAGCGCGACCTGCACGACTGGCGGGCCCAGTTTAACTTCACCCGGAACGCCACGGGCAGCTTCGCGGTGTACTTCTCCATCTTCCTGATCGACCTGCCGGACCTCAAGTTCGACTACAATCAGGCTACGTTCAATCAATGAGTGTCCGCCCCGGCGGACAAATGGCCGGGCGGCCGGCGGGCGTCGGTTTGGGCCCCAGCCTGGCACAGGGCCTGCACATGGAAGCCCCGTCCTCACTGCCAATTCCAGAGGTTCCCATGCGCGCCTGGTGCCTCCTCGCGGTCGTGATCGCCGCCTTCGGTTGCTCCTCCTCGACGACCGCCCCGGTCACCGGCACGGCGCCGCCGGTCCCCACCAACCTTGTCGGCACCTCGTTGGACCGGGCCATCGCCCTCACGTGGGACGACAACGCGTTTCTGGCCGATCCTGCCAATTTTCAGAACTACCGGATCTCCAGCACCTCGTACACCTGGACCACCGACTACCTCGCCGGCCAGTGCGGGACCACCTGGCAGCTCGAGGGCACGACTGTGGCGCCGGAGTTCGTCGTGGGCGCGCTCATGAACGGTGTTCCACGTTGCTTCGCCGTCTCCTCGATGAGCGTCGGCCAGGCGGAGAGCTCGCGCTCCGCCGCGCACAACGACACCCCCCGGCCTGACGCCCGGAACATCGTGCTCTTCAGCAGCGCCGCGAAGTCCGCGCAGAGTGGGTTCCGGTTCTGGAAGGACGGGAACGGGGACGGCCAGATCCAGGACAACGAGATCGGACTGATCGTCTCCGGCACCGGTCCCGACGCCGACTTCTCGGTCGAGCGGAACAACGTGACCGATTCGCTCTTCATTCACCCCCATCCGCGCGATCCCCGCGTCCTGCTGGCGATCTACAACAACTTCGCACCGGTCGCCGACCTCACCAGCATTGACCTGGCACCACCCACGACGACGCCCCCTCCGTTCGGCTTCTCTACCGCGGACGCGGATGCGCTGCCGAACGTGGGGTACGTGTTCCAAGTGCCGGGACCGGGCACCTCGGTGCTCTATGGGGCGATCCGACCCACCCACGTGGGCACCACGTTCATCATCATGGGATGGTCGCTGCAGACGCAGCCCAACAATCCCGAGCTCAGGACGGTCTCGACCGGTCACAAGGGGCCGTAGGCCGACGCCCGCGCGCTGCGTAGGGAGTGCGCCGAGCTTGTGAAATCGTGGGCCCCCGTCGAAATTCGGGCCCATGCCAGCCCCGACCCTGGTACTCGACGGCCGCTCGCTCTCTATCGCCGACGTCGTCCGGGTCGCGCGGAATCCGGCGGAGACGTTGGCGGTCGATCCCGCCGCGCGTGAGCGGCTCATCGCGAGTCGCCGCGCGATCGAGGCCGCGATCGCCGACGGCCGCACGATGTACGGCGTCAACACCGGCTTCGGCAAGCTCGCGAACGTCCGGATTCCCCCCGACCAGCTCGACCGTCTCCAGGCCAACCTGATCCGGAGCCACGCGGCCGGCGTGGGCGACCCGCTGCCGCCCGACGTCGTACGCGGGCTGATGCTGTTGCGGGCCAACGTGCTCCTCCGGCCGACGAGCGGTGTGCGTCCGGTCCTGGTGGACGCCCTGATCGCCGTGCTGAATGCAGGATTGTTGCCGCTGGTGCCGGAGCAGGGGAGCGTCGGGGCAAGCGGCGATCTCGCGCCGCTGAGCCACGTGGCTCTCGCGTTGATGGGGGAGGGCGAGCTGGTCGAGCGGAGCCCCGCCGGCGTGCGGCGCGTGCCCGCGGGTCCCGCGCTCACGGCGGCCGGCCTCGCTCCATTCCGCTTCGCGCCGAAGGAAGGGCTCGCGTTCATCAACGGCACGCAGGCCCAGACGGCGCTGCTCGCTCTGCTGGTGCACGACGCCGGCGTGCTGTGGCGCACCGCGGTCGGCGCGGCGGCGATGAGTCTCGAGGCGTTGCGGGGGACGCCGGCCCCGCTCGATCCCCGAATTCACGACGCCCGCCCGCACGACGGGCAGCGCCGCACCGCCGCGCTCATGCGGCGTCTCCTCGAGGACAGCGAGATCCGGGAGTCGCACCGGGAGAACGACCCGCGGGTCCAGGACGCCTACAGTCTCCGCTGCGCCCCCCAGGTGCTCGGCGCCGTGGCCGACGCGCTCCGGTTCGCCGAGACCACCGCGGCGGTGGAGCTGAACGCGTCGACCGACAACCCGCTCGTCTTCGACGACGGTGAGGTCATCTCCGGCGGGAACTTCCACGGTCAACCGGTGGCGCAAGCGCTCGACTTTCTGGCGATCGCGCTCACCACGCTCCAGGCGATCTCGGAGCGGCGAATCGAGCGGCTGGTGAATCCGGATCTCTCGCAGGGCCTGCCTGCGTTCCTCACGAGTGATCCCGGGCTCCGATCCGGCTACATGATGGTGCAGATCACGGCTGCGTCGCTCGTCGCCGAGTCGCGCGCGCTCGCCATGCCGGCCAGCATCGGCTCGATTCCGACCGACGCGAACCAGGAAGACTTCGTGCCGATGGGGATGGCCGCGGCCACCAAGACGCGCAGGATCCTGCTCAATGCGCAACGGGTGGTGGGCTCGGAGCTCCTGTGTGCCGCCCAGGGGCTCGAGTTCCTGAAGCCGCTCGAGCCGGGGAAGGGTGTCGCCGAGTTGTACCGCCGGCTCCGGGGCCTCAGTCCGCCCGTTCGGCCGCTCGACGACGACCGGCCGCCCGCCCCGGATCTGGAGCGGCTGGCTCGGGCCGTCGCGCTGGGCGAGCTGGACCCGGGGTAACCTTGCTTGCCCCGTTCCGGGGCCCTCCCTACCTTTCCAAGTTCAAGCCCCATCGCCTGTTTCCTCTATCCTGCCCGCACCCGCATGAGCCTCGAGAAGCTTAAGGACACCGCGCGGAAGTTCGAGCAGAAGGAGGACTGGCGGAAGGCCATCGAGGTCTACCTCAAGGCCATCCAGCAGATCGAGTCCGGCAAGGACGCCACGCCGGACCTCTCCCTGTACAATCGCGTGGGTGATCTGTACCTCAAGGTCGGCGACACCGCCTCGGCCGTGCGCCATTACGAGCGCGCGGTCGAGCTGTATGCCGACCAGGGCTTCTTCAACAACGCCATCGCCCTTTGCGGCAAGATCCTGCGGGTCAACCCCGGCCGGACCGCTACCTACCTTCACCTCGCCCGGCTGCACGCACGCAAGAACGTCGTCATCGAGGCCAAGCGGAACCTGCTCGAGTACCTGGAGCGCATGAATGCGCAGGGCCAGCTCGACGAGGCGTTCACGGCGGTCAAGGCGTTCGCGGACCAGTTCTCGGGGAGCCAGGACATTCGCGTCATGCTCGTCGAGCTGCTTCGCGCGGCCTCCCGCGGCGAAGAGGCCCAGGAGCAGCTCGACAAGCTCGCCCTGCATCTCGAGGCGCACGGGGAGGCGCCCCCGGCCCGGGTCGCCACGGCGCACGAGGCGCCGGTCGCGCGGGACCAAGAAAGCCCCCCGCCCATGGCGAAACGCGGCGGCGATCTCGTCTTCATCGACACCGGGTTCGGCATCGCCGCCGGACGGGGTGCCGCCAAAGACTCGGCGCCCCGGGTTCCGGAGGAGCCCGTCGTGTCTCTCGTGGAGCCCGTGAGCGGTGCGGAGACCGACGATGTCGAGGCGCCCGCGTCCGTAGGCGGGTTCGAGGCGACTACGCTGGGCGCGGGTCACGAGCCCCACGGCCCTGCCGAGCCGGTGAACGGGCTCGAAGGCCTGGTGGCTGACGCAGGCGGCGCCGGCGAGTCCCTGGGCGGCGAGACGGGCGCGGGCGGGGAGGACTTTCACGGCATCCGCACCGTGGACTTCGGGGAGGTGCGGGCGGAGGGGATCGAGGGTGTCCACCTGGTCGGCGGCGATGACCTGCTCGGTCTCGAGCCCCACCCGGCCGATGGAGTGTCCGAGCCGTCCTCCGCGGAGCCCGAGGTGGATCTGTCGGACGTGCTGGCTGAGAGCCTCGCGGACACGGTGGCGGCCGGTGCGTTCTCGGAGCCCGGGCCGGTCGAGCTTGACTTCGTTGCCGCGCCGGGCGACGCGAGCCTGGCCGAGGTCTTCGAGCCGGCGCCGCCCGCCGCCGACGAGCCGCCCGCCTCGACGTCGGTTCCCAAGCCGGTAGCGGACGCGGCGCCGGCAGACGGCATCGGCGCGCTGGAACAGGCTGTCGCCGATCGCCCCGACGACCCGTTGGCGCATCGCGCATTGGGCGAGGCGCTGCTCGCCGCCGGCGACACCCGCCACGCCGCGGACGAGTTCCTGTTCGCGGCCGAGGCGCACGAGGCGGTGGAGGCCTGGCAGGACGCGTACGATCTGATGGGGCGGCTGGTCGAGTTGGAGCCGGACGAGGTCCGTCACTACCAGAAGCTGGTGGAGCTGGCGTACCGAACCGGAAGCCGGGGCCGGATGCTCGATGCCTACCTCGCACTGGCGGGCACGCTCCGTCGCATCGGCGAGGTGGAAAAGTCCGTTGCCGTCTATCGGCGGGTCGTGGACCACGACCCGGGGAACCAGGCCGCGCGCAAGGCGCTGGAGGAGATCGGCATTTCCGCCGTCGCGGAAGCAGCCCCAGCGGCCCCTGCCCCCCGGCCTGCGAAGCCTACGGTGCCGCCGGCGGCGCCCGCCCCGGCGGCGCCGCCCCAGTCGCGCG